>JASHOY010000112.1 GCA_030038435.1 Acidobacteriaceae bacterium
GG
This sequence comes from Acidobacteriaceae bacterium, assembly GCA_030038435.1. GTDB lineage: Bacteria > Acidobacteriota > Terriglobia > Terriglobales > Acidobacteriaceae > Telmatobacter. Next base: position 3 of record JASHOY010000112.1, read on the forward strand.
CGTTTCTCTTCCCCATCCTGCTGGCCACCATCGGCACCCGGTCGCTGCTCTACGGCCTGGTGGTCGCCTTTGTGCTGGGCGCCATCGTCACCTCGGTTTTCCGCATCGAAACCACCGGCGTAAATCTGGACCGCATCGGCGACCTAAGCGCCCAGGCGGAAAAGCCTATGGCGGTGGCCTGAGCGTAAAGCTGAGTACGCAGCCTTGGCCAGGAACGGATACTCGGCTTCTTTCAACTTCCTGGAACTTTCCTCCCAGTCCTGCAAAGGCCGCGTTGCGAGGAGATGTTTGCGTGATGAATACGATTCTCCGGTTTTTTCTGAATGCCGATCCTACACGAATTGCAAGAAAACAGGCACGGAGCTCATTCTGGGAACCGGGCGATTCGTAGCTCCCAGGACTTTGGAAGTCGCACTCGGCGACGAGGCCGTACGTCGGCTGCGCGGGGCAGAGGTGATCGTCAGTACGGGCACGCGAGCCGCGCTCGATGCCATTCCAGGCCTCGCTAAGACGCAACCCCTGACGCACGTCGAGGCGCTGGAATTCGACCGCGTCTACGAACATCTGGTGGTGATTGGCAGCCGGTATGTGGGAATAGAGTTTGCGCAAGCGATGCGGCGATTCGGCAGCCGTGTGACGCTGATCGGGCGCAGGCCACGCTTGACGTTCCAGGAAGACCAAGAGGTGAGTGAAGCTCTCCGCAGTCATCTGGAAGATGAAGGCATCACCGCTCTTTTGAATACACGAATCAACCGCGTTTCAGGAAGATCGGGTGAGGCGGTGAGCATCTTCGTTGAACAAAACGGGACGGAATGAGTACTTGAAGCCAGCCATCTGTTGGTGGCTGCAGGCCGCCGCCCGAATACTGAGGAGCTTGGTTAGGAACTGGCGGGCGTTGAGCTGACGGATCGGGGATACATCAACGTCAACGAACGGCAGCAGACAAGCGCGCCCGCCATCTGGGCCATTGGTGAGGTGGCGGGTAGCCCACAATTCACACACATCAGTGTCGATGACTTCCGAGTGGTGCACGAAAACCTCAATGGAATTCAACACGTGACCAGTGGAAGAAACGTTCCCTACTATGGAATGTTGGCCTTCGCCGAGGCGTCCGCAGCACAAGACATGACTTGCCGTTGCGTGAAGAATGGCAATGGAGAAGTGGAGGATGACGTCTTGAGTGATCTCTTTCGCAAGCTTCGTCTTCTGCTCTTCAGATTACCAGGCCAGAATTTGAGGATGATGTGGGGCATGTGGTGTCCTCGCTCTTGGTCAGTTTCAAGTTACGGCGAAATCGCGGGTGGGATAAGAGCCCGCAGACGACAAACGGTCTTGAATATACTTCACAAACGCCGCAGAGTGACTTCAATGCGCATCCTGCTTTGCTCGTGGTCGCCGAAGAACGCAGGTTTACACGCGCCGCAAATCGTCTCGGCGTTTCGTCTTCCGCCATGAGTCATGCCATGCGCGGTCTGTCGAGGCAGACCGTGCAGAGGAAGCCCCCGGCAGCGAATCTATAGCGTAATGAGTTTGCGGAAGCTGCGGGCCAACCGCCGGAAATTCACGGTTCAGGTTTTTCGAGCGAGCTTGCCGGCAATTCGAATCAATGAGGAGCTGAAGCGGTTGAGGCGGAACCCTCTGACAAACGGTATTGGCTTGCGATCTTCCCGGTCTGACTGCCAGCGGCACGAAGCTCGACCAGGCGCTTGAGGAGCGGGGGAATCTCGTCCTTCTTACCGGTCTTGCGCAGCGCGATGATCAGATGGTAAATGGCCTGCTGATCATTGGAATCCGCCGCCAAAGCAGCGCGGCTGTGTTGGATGGCCTGTTCCGCGTCTCCGTTTTCCAGGTAGATGCCGGCGAGCAGGTCCTGTGCCGCGACCAGGTGCGGGTCAAGCTGCACTGCGCGCAAAGCTGCCTGAAGTTCTTCGCTGGAGCCGGGGCTCCCCTGTTGCTGGCCTTCTTCGAGCAACGCCTCAGCCAGCAGATAATGGGCATAGGCTTCGCCGGGATTGGCTTTAACGGCGGCGCGAAACTTCTCCAGCGCGGCGGCGTTTTTGTGCTGCTGCGAACGCACCAGCCCTTGGGCCACATCGAGGAACTGAAGATTGGGATCCATCCGGCTGGCGGTGTCAAAGTCATCCGCGGCGCGCGCGAACTCGCCCAACTGGGTGAGCAGGATTCCGCGGGTGAGATAGAGCCGGGCTTCGTTGGGGGTTTGCGAAAGCCCGTAATCGATCATGTCAATGCCTACGCGGGGCGAGGCATGATCGAAGGAAAGCGCCGCGAAGCGCAAGTAGGCGGCAACATCTCTTGGGTTGGCGGTAATGGCTTTGCGCAGCAATGCAACGGCCTGAACCGTGTCTCCCTTTGACTCGCAGATATCGGCTGCAAGTTCGAGCGCATCCAGATCGGCGGGCACGGTGTTGAGCAGGGGTTGAAGCGTCTTGAGCGCATCGCCGGGGAGATGATCATTCCATTGTGCCAAGGCCAGGTTGTACCGCGCCGCGGGATTGGAGTTTCCGAAGCCCAGAACCTGCGCGAAGATATGGACGGCATCGTCATTGCGGCCCAGGGTGGAGAGACAGATTCCGTAATCGACAAGCGCAGCGGGCTGGCGGTTGATCACGTCTGAAGATTTCGCGAAGTGCAGGACGGCATCCGCGCAATTGTTGTTGCGCGACTCCAGAACGGCAAGAAGAGCGTGCGAAGTCTCATCGTCGGGGCGCTGGTCAAGAATCTTCAAGAGCAGGGGGATTGCGTCGTCTCGTCCGAGCTGAAAATCAGTTTGTGCGGCGCCTTCGAGCGCAGGCAGATAATCCGGCGCCAATTGCAATGCCTGTTGATAGGCGGCAAGTGCTCGGGGGAGATCGCCGGTGCCCGCGCTGGCCATCCCGCGCAGTGTCCAAATTCTGTAATCGCCGGGAGTATTGGCCAGCGCCAAGTCACAAAGCCTGAGCGCCTGGAGAAAATCGCGATTCCGCAAGGCGGACACGATGGCGCCGACAGAGTTCTGCGCGGCCTGATCTTGTGCGCGACAAAGCGGCGCCTCGTAGGAAAGACACCAGAAGACGATGGCAATCAACCCTGCGAATTTCCTCAAACGGCGCGGCATTGCGGGAATTACGAGCCTGTTCATACGGAGCACCATCCAAGCCTTATCTGGCTCAGAAGCATGGTCTTAAAACGCCAGCGCGTCGGTGAAATGCAGCAATGCATTGTCGAAGAACACTCCCTGCATTCGTGCTGGCGCCGTTCATGGATGTTGTAATCCGATTGTATGCCGCACGCCGGAAGGAATCGAGGAAAGATCGGCGCGAATCATGTAGTCGCATTTCAAATTGCGAAAGACCCCGTTTTGAAAACGTACAGCTTTACAGGCTGCGGAAGAAAGTCCGAATAGATGACAAAGTGGCGGAGGCGAACTTGGCAAGGGCTAAAGCCCCACTCATTTTGCGACACTCGCGGCCCGGCTGAAGCCGTGCCTTTGTTGCGAAGCCTCTGCCATTGAGTTTTCCGCAGCCTGTAGAGCCCTCGTTTTTTGGCGGTCTCAGCGGCCCCGGCTGAAGCCATGCCCTTTCAAAGCTCCCTCCATTCCTGATTGCAATTCCAAGTGCGATCACCCCGCCGTACAAACAGAATTCGAGTGCGGGCGCATGTGACGTGGTGACCTTATCGCTTACGGACCTGATTATCTTGCGGAAAAGCGGCGATCAGGATTCCCACCACTTGGGCTTCGCGTGAAACTTGGCATTTGCCGCATTTCACCTGAAGTCGAAGAGGCCAATTGTAGAAGCGGCCGTGCATTCAGAAGGTGATCCTGGCCGCGAGCTGCAGGTAGCGCGGGAACGACGTGCTGCTGGTGGTTCCAAAATTTGCGCTGGTATCGTTGAAGTTTGTGCCCACGCCGTTCAGGTTCACTCGATTGAAAAGATTGAAAACATCGAGCCGCAGCTCGAGCTTGATGCGTTCGGCGAGCGCGGTGCTCTTTTTCACTGTGAAGTCAGTGTCGGCGTAGCCGGGGTTGCGGAACTGGTCGATTTTTTCATTGCCCTCGACGCCGGAGGCGCTGAATGTGGGTTGAGCGAACTGCGAGTGCGTAATCACGCCGGAATCGACGACTCCCGTGTACTGGTAGGATTTGCGGCTGGTCTTCTGTTTGTAGCTGACCACGTTGGGCACATTGTAGTTGTCGCCGTCGGCGGAGTAGTTGCCGCTGTTTCCGGCGAAGGCGAAGTGTCCCGCGGCAAGCTCGCTCTGATAATTGGTCTGGGTCACGGTCACGCCCGCGGTGTCAACCAGGCTGAGCGGATTACCGGAATAGACGAAGAACGGGTTCCCCGATTGCAATATGGTTGTCTCAGATAGGTTGAAGCCCTGCGTCAATCTGCGCGTAAAGCCGTTGCCGCCACTCCAGCCGGGAATGTCGTAGCTGATGCCGAGGGAAAGCCGGTTGGGCACGTCCCACGGCGATGGGCTGTAATACTGCTTGAAGTTATAAGAAGTTCCGCCACCCCCAACATAGCCCTCCGGATAATTGTTCCAGTCGTCTTTGGCCGCGGAACGGGTGTAGGAAGCGGTGAGGAAGCCATTTTCGCCCACTTTGCCTTTCAGCGCAAAGATATAGGCGTAGTAGTTGGAGTAAGCGGCGTTAAACGCGTAGTTGATGGTCCCGAAGCTGGTGTTGAGTCGGGTTTGAATTCCGTCTCCGGTCCAGACGCCGCTGGAATTGAATGCCGGATGCTGGATCAGGTCTCCGGGAAAGATGTTCACATCGACGCCGTAGGTGGTGTTGCCCACATTGCCGCCCGCCGAAACCAGGTTATAGCCATGCGAACCCTGGTATCCGAAGCTGGCCACGAGGTTGGGGCTGAGTTGGTGCTCGAGGCCGACCGACCAATCCAGCGCATCGGGCGCAGACATCGCCGGGTCGGTTCCGCCCACGCTGTTTTGAGCGCCGGTAATGCCGCCCTTGGCATCCAGCGGTGCGCCCACGAATTTCGGTGCCGGGAAGCCGAACGGGACGGTGTTCTGCGTGCCGTAGCCGAAGATCGGGGCCGCGGTGGATCCATTGTTATAGAAAGTGGGCACAATGAAGCCGGGCGGATTGCCTTTCAAGCCGTTCTCCGCATTGCCCAGCGTGAACTCGTTGTGGAAAAGACCAAATCCGCCGCGCACCACCCACTTGCCATTGCCAAAGGGGTCGTAGGCGATGCCGCCGCGGGGGCTGAAGACCCAGTTCATGTCGTGATCGAATACGTGCGACTGCTGGGTCATGATTCCGTTGGCAACCTGGGTGGCGAAATTGGATGCGGAGGCGAGATGGAAATTCGCCAAGACGGTTCCGGCCAGCGCCACGTAAGGATTGCCAAAGTTGTCGTAGCGAATGCCGTAGTTGACGGTAAGCTTGCGATTCACCCTCCAGCTATCTTCCACGAACAGGCCGAGAGTGGTTTCCTTGTAGCCGTAGTTGCCGGGATCGTAGGCGCCGGTTACGGGGTTGAAGGAGATGCCTGATTCGCTATAGGGGTTGTTGGCGATGAGGTCGATCATGTTGTTGAACTGGAAGGAAGGCTGATCGTAACAGCCTGCGAAGAGAGCAATGTCGTTGCTGCGCCAGGCTTCGAAGCCGCCCTTGAAGCTGTGCGGGCCGACGATGTGGGTGAGAACGTCGCGCCAGTGGTAGCTGTGCTGGATGTAGTCGCCGTCGGCGAAGCCGTCTCCCCAGCCGGTGCCTAGGTTGGTGACGCTGACGATGGGAACGGTGTAAAGGCCGGTCGCCGGCTCAATGCCCTCAATCCGGTTGTAGCCGAAGATTGCCTCGTTCAAGGTGTTTGCCGAAAAAGTATGGGTTTCGTTGCCCTGGAGCGAGAAGGTGAAGAATTTGTCGGTCTCGGCAAACGCGGGACGGGGATTCGGGCCGCCGTTGTTGATGGTGTCGCGGAAGAACTGCCCGTAGGCGCGGTCGTTCTTGAAGTATTTGTCGACGCGGACGTTGTATTGATTGGCGTTGTAATAGCTGGAACTGTTGAAATTCCCGGTGTCGAAGACGGGCAGGGAACAGGGCACGGAGATGCTGTCGAAGGCGGTGATGTTACCCGTGCCCGATGCGCAGGCCTGCTGCTCGGCCGGGGTGGAGAGCGTGTTGCTCCACAGTGCGCCGGCCGTCGAGGCCAGCTTGACATTCACCATTTTGGCCACGGGATATTTTTGCATCAGCGCGACCTCAGGGCTGTTGGGCTCGACCGATTGCGCGAAGCTGACGAAGGCCGGATCTTCGAATCCCTGCAAGCTGGTTCCGTTCGATGCCAGTGAACGATAAGGCTCAAAGCCGACAAAGAAAAAGAACTGCTTGTGGGGAATGACCGGTCCGCCCAAGGCGAACGACATATTGTTGACGTGGTAAGGATTCACCGGCGTAGGCTGGGGAACACCGAATTCTCCGCGCGCCGCCAGCCCCTGGTACTGGTAATACTCACTGGCGATTCCATGAAATTCGTTGGACCCGGATTTAGTGGTCATCACGGTCTGAATGGAAGCAGCCCGGCCGAAGTCCACCGCATACGTGTCGGTTTGCACGCTGACTTCCTGGACGACGTCGGCATTTGGCGTCAAGTTCAGCACCCCGGGACGGATGGTGCTGGTGACGTCCATTCCATCTACGACGTATTGATTGCCGGTTGCGCCTTGTCCATTGGCGCTTGCGTTCACCCAATTTTCCGGCGCGAAGTTGGTGGATGTGCTGGATCCCGGCGAGTTCTGACCTCCGGTGCCGGTGACGCCCGGAGCCAGGATGATGACGTTGGTTGGATTCCGGCCCGCCAGAGGCAAGTCAGTGATGGCCGTAGTGTTGAGCGTCTGCTCGAAGCGGGAGTCGGAGGTGTCTAGCAGGGGTTCGGCGGAAGTGACGGTGACGGTGGACGAGGCCGTGGCGATGACCAGGTTCAGGGAGACATCGCGGGTCTGGTCGGTGGCTAGGTTGAAGGTGACCGAAACCGGCGCGAATCCCTGCACCGTCGTGGATACGGTGTAATCGCCCGGCGCAACGCTGTCGAAACGATACAGGCCGGTGGCGTTGCTGACCGCCTTTTGCTGAACGCCGGTTTGCGAATTAATGAGGATGATTTGCGCCTGGGGAACTACGTTTCCTTTGGGATCCAGCACCGTTCCTTGCACGTTGCCGTTGAATTGCGCGTAGCAAGTTGCTGCTGAGATCAACAAGCCCAGCAATCCGTATATGAGTCTGTGCGTCGTCTGTTTCATGTTGCCCCCTCCAGGAAACGGGTGTTGATTCCAATGCGTGCCGGTTCTCGAACGCGGCGGCTGCACGGGCAGCGGCAACCATGCTGGATCCGTGCCGCCGCATGCGGAAAACGATCGCTGACGGTATGTTTCCGAAAAGTCCTATCTACCGCAGCACCCGGGTCCAGTGGCATGGCTTCACTGGCCCTAAGCTCCGGAAAGGCAGAAAGGCGCCATTTCGGAAAGACACCGAAGCCAGGGGTCCTTTGATAACGCACTTAGCCTACTCACGAAGGCCGAGTTCCGCATGAGATGGAGTGACCAGAACGGCGTAGTCCATTTGGACTACTGGCAAGCGTGGGGAGCGCGGCATGGGCGCGATGAAAACAGGCCGGCAATGGACAACCGGTGTGGTTCTGTTTGCGTGGAAATCAGTTTTGGGCGTAGACTCCAACCTACTCGCTCATGGAAGGACGCCTTCAACGCGGAATTCTCCGCCGACAAGCCAGTCGCTCCATCGCAATACCGGGAGTGGTGCTGCTAACGGTTCTTTACGCTGTCGGCTGCGGCATGCATTCCCAGGTGAGAATCGCTTTCATCCCGCAAACAGAAGGCACCATGACATGGGAAGCCGCGCATGTGGGAGCGGAAATCGCAGCCGAGCGGACGGGCGCCTATGTTTACTGGAACGCTCCCACGCGCGAAGACGATGTGGAAGCGCAGATTGCGCTGATTGACCGCGTTGTCAACGACGGCTATCAGGGATTGGTGCTGGCGCCGGATCAGGCACTGGCGTTGATCAGTCCGGTGCGGCGTGCGCTGGCTCACAGAATCTCAACGGTGATCATCGCTTCGCCTTTACCCATTCCTGCCGGCGGCGATCTTTCCTACATCCTCAACGACGACCAGGAAGGCGGCCAGATGGCCGCAAAGCGCGTGGGAGAATTGTTGCGCGGGCATGGAACGGTGGCCATCCTGGCATGGATCCGGATGTGACGGGAACCATGATTCGCGCCCGCGCATTCGAGCGATTTCTGGCTCGCAATTATGCCGGCGTCCAGATCGTTGACCGGCGTATGGGCTCTTACAACGTGCCGCATGAGCAACAGGTGGCCGAGGACACGCTCAGAGCCCATCCCCATCTCGACGTGATTGTCGACCTCATGTCGCCTTCCGTTGACGGCACTCTTTCGGTTCTGGATGCATCGCCGGCAATCCATGGAATCAAAGTGATTGGCTTCGACCTTGCCGGTCTGCCATCCCTGGAACAAAACCCCCACCTGGACTGCGTGATCCAGGCGGATACGCGCTCGATGGGCCGCCGGGCAATCGAGTTGATCCATGCCCGGCAACTAGGGCAGAGCGCTCCCCATGTAATAAGTCTTCCGCCCAAGCTGATTACGCGCGCCAATATCGATTCGCAAGAGGTGCGGGGAATGCTTTCGCAGGACTGGACGCTGGGGCGGTGGCAATGGACTTCGAGCCAATGAAAGCCGCGCCCATAGTTCGCCGGCGATTGTCGATGAGCGTAATTGCGTTTCTGCTTATGGCGCTGGCGATTGCCGGGCTGCGGCTCTATCTGCGAAGTCCGCACCGCGGCCTTCCCTATCGCGACTCCTTTGCCGGCGGCAAGGCCGACGAGTGGAAGGCGTTTGGTGGCACCTGGGAACTGGTCAACGGCATGATGCGCAACGACTCGGATGAGCGCGGCGCCAAACTGCTTACCGGTTCGCCCTATTGGCATAACTACTCCATCGATGCTGATGTCTACCTGCTGGGAAACGGCGGCGACGCCGGGCTCATCATTCGATCGAGCAATGAGGAAGAAGGCGTAAACGCGTACACGGGTTACTACGCCGGAGTGCGCACTATCGACAACTCCCTGGTTCTGGGGCGAGCAGAGCACGGCTGGATGGAAGAAGTCAAACGGGTTTCCGACTCGGGCGGGGTGCGGCCGTTTCGCTGGTACCACTTGAAATTGCTTGCCTACGATTGCCACATCGTGACCGCGGTCACCACGCAATTCCAGCCTGTTCCCACCGCGCTCGGCATTACCGATCCGAGCTGCGTGCAGGCCGGCCGCGTGGGCCTGCGTTCTTATTCTTCAGGAGGGATATGGCGCAACGTGGTGGTTCGCGTCGCCACCCAGCAAGATCTGGCCGCGATGCTGGCAAAGACCGCCAGCCACGGAGAAACCGCCTCGCGGAGTGCGCTTTCCCAGCCCATTGCCTCTCTCGAGGCGAGCCGCTCAGCGGAACAGGAACAGGCGGCCGTATCCTCCGTCGCGGAAACGCAGAGCATTGCCAGCTTGCGGCTGACCTCATTCATCCGTCCAATTACGGCTACGGTTCGCGGCGTAGTCATTCTCACCTCGCCGCAGGTCTTCGTCCAGGATTCGACGGGCGGAGCATACGTGCCCGAACCCAGAGCGCCACTGCTCAAAGTAGGCGACGAAGTGGAGGTTACCGGCCAGGCGCATCCCGGGGACTTCAGCTCGACGCTGGCCAACGCCACCGTGAAGATACTGTGGGCGAGCACGCCGATGCCGCCCGTTTCGGTAACCGCCGCACAGGCCTCGACAGGCGCCTACGACGCAACATTCATCGAATTGCTTGGCCGCCTGGTGGGCAAGGAGCGCGGTCCGGGCAACACCCTGGTTCTCGAACTGGACGAAGGGGCGCAGTCCTTCCGGGCCATCCTGAATCCGGGGCGCAGCGGCTCGCTCTTCAACAAGCTCAGGTCGGGCAGCACGCTCCGCTTGCGCGGGGTATGCGTGGTCAATCCCGCGTATACGCACAACCTGACCCCCTTTGTACTGCTTTTGCCTTCCAATGAAGATCTGGATGTGATTTCCGGACCGCCGTGGTGGAGCGCCGGTCACATTATGGCCATCTCCGCCGCCATCGTCCTGCTCGCATTTATATGCGTGGTTTTGTACCATCGCGTGGAAAACTGGCGGCTGCGCGCCATTCTGGAAGAACGCGGACGCCTGGCGCATGAAATGCATGACACGCTGGCGCAGAGCTTCGCCGGCATTGGTTTTCAGTTGCAGGCGATTCGCAACCGCGTGCCGGGCGAGTTGACGACGCTGCACCAGCAGCTCGACCTGGCCAGCGAACTTGTGCGTCACAGTCATGAGGAAGCGCGCCGCAGCATCGCCACACTGCGCAGTGAAGACCTCGATACCGAAGACGTGCTTTCCGCTCTCGATTGTTGCGCCCGGGGGATGGTGAAGGGCGGCGCTGTTCAAGTGGTCACGCGGGAAATCGGCAACCCCAGACCTGTCCCTCTGCGAACCGCCGCGACGCTCTATCGCATCGGCCAGGAAGCCATTGCCAATGCGGTTCGCCATGCAGACCCCGCGCTGCTGACGGTTGGCCTCGAATACCAGGAGAACTCGGTCAGCCTGAAGATCGAAGACAACGGCAGGGGCTTTGTACAGAGCGGAGGCCAGCTCGGCTTCGGCATTCGCGGCATGCGCCGGCGGGCGCAGAGCATCGCCGCCGCCATTCACATTCACAGCTCTCCGGGGGAAGGCACTTCGGTGGTGGTAGAAGCCCCGCTACCGCCCCGCATCACAGTTGTCTCCGGGCTCAAGCTCTTGTGGAAATTTGCAAGGGAGCATTGCATCCATGTTCGACCAGCGCGACACGCCGATTCGCATTCTTATCGTTGACGATCATCCCGTAGTGGTGGCCGGCCTGACCAGCATGCTGGGCACCCAGGCCGGGATTGAAGTTGTGGGTTCGGCTTCGAGCGGGGAAGAGGCGCTCGAATTGCTGCGCACCACCGCGGCCGACTTGCTGTTGCTCGACCTGCGTATGCCGGGAATGAGCGGAATCGATATTCTCCTGGCCATGCGGCGCCGCAAATTGAATACGCGCGCCATCATCCTCACCAGCTACGAGGCCGACGAGGATATTTACCGCGCGGTCCAGGCAGGCGCGCAAGGCTATCTCCTCAAAGACGCGCGGCAAACGGAGATGATCGAAGCCATCCGCGCCGTGCACGGGGGAAGGAAATATTTTCCGCGCGACATCGCCGCCCGCTTGGCGGAACGCATGACGCGCACCGATCTCACTGCCCGCGAAATCGAAGTTTTGAACATGCTGGCCCGGGGACTGACGAATAAGGAGATCGGCAGCGCCCTCGAGATCAGCGGGAATACCGTGCGCAATCACGTGAACAGCATTATCGAGAAGCTCGAAGTATCCGACCGCACCGAAGCGGCGACCACAGCTATCCTGCGCGGAATCATCGCAGCACATGGATAAGGAACCGCGGCAATGTCTCGGTAACTTTCGCTCATCCCAGGCATGTTTTGCCCTTCATGTGGAGTCGCATATGATGTGATCTCGCTCCGTCGTGGCCAAAATCGCCGGAGAGTAGACCATCTGAACTATGCGCCGGCGCCGAACTTCACGTAGGATACTCGGCAGTTGGTTCTGGAGTTTCGATTGCCTTTCACTCACGAAATCCTATCTACGCGCCGGCGGTTTCTAAGCATGCTCGGGCTGGCGTCGGCATTGCCGGCGCGCTCTCCATGGTTTTCTTCGCGTGCGTGTGCCTGGGGCGCCACGCTTCCTGAGTTGCCGCCGTCGCCGGCGATAAAAAACCGCTCTCCGCTGGCTCCCAGCGCGTTTTATCTTCTGCCCCGAGGCTCGATTGCCCCTGGAGGCTGGCTCAAAGAACAGCTTCGCATCCAGGCGGACGGGCTGAGCGGACACCTGGATGAAACTTGGCCCGATGTGGGCCCGAATAGCGGCTGGCTGGGGGGCCCGGGAGAATCTTGGGAACGGGGTCCATATTTTCTCGACGGTTTGTTGCCGCTGGCCTGGCTGCTCGACGACGCTGCGCTCAAAGCCAAAGCGCAACGCTTTGTGGACTGGACGCTCGACCATCAGGCGCCCAGTGGCATGATCGGGCCGGCGTCGAATGATGACTGGTGGCCGCGCATGGTGATGCTGAAGGCGCTCACCCAATACCAGGAGTTCACCGGCGACAAACGCGTAATTCCGGTGATGGATCGTTACCTGCAATATCAACTCAGCGAATTGCCAAAGCGGCCGTTGCGCGATTGGGGAAAGTTCCGCTGGCAGGATGAATTGTTGAGCGTCATCTGGCTCTATAACCGCACCGGCTCGGCTTATCTGCTGGATCTTGCCCGGATGCTGCGAACACAGGGCCACGATTGGATGGCGCAGGCGGAGAACTTTCCATACACGCAAAGGGTGACGGCTGAGGATTTGAAGCTCTCGGCGGGCAATGGCCTCAAGGATTTGGCGCTGGCCACGCATGGCGTGAATAACGCCCAGGGAGTCAAGGCCGGCCCGGTCTGGTCGCTGGTTTCCGCTTCGCCCTCCGACCGCGACGCTGCGCTCAAGATGGTTGCCGACCTGGACAAATATCATGGGCTGCCCAACGGCATGTTCTCGTGTGACGAGCACCTCGCGGGGCCTAATCCCTCGCAAGGCTCGGAACTCTGCTCGGTAGTCGAATACATGTTCTCGCTGGAGCAGTCACTCGCGGTCACCGGTGACGCGGCCTTCGGCGACCGGCTCGAACGACTGGCTTTCAACGCCTTGCCTGGAACTTTCACTGACGACATGTGGGCTCACCAATACAACCAGGAACCGAACCAGGTGGAGTGCAGCCTGCATCGGAGGCCCTGGGTCAGCGACGGACCGGAATCAAACCTCTATGGGCTGGAACCTAACTTCGGATGCTGCACGGCGAATTACCACCAGGGATGGCCAAAGTTCACCGCCAGCCTGTTTATGCTTTCCGGCGCGCAGAACAACGATGACCAGGATGGACTTGTGGCGGCCGCGTACGCTCCTTGCGCCGCGCACACTATTGTGCGCGGCGTCGCCGTTCACGTTTCCGAAGAAACCGACTACCCGTTCCGCGACACCGTGAGGCTCCGCATTGAGCCGGCTCGGCCGCTGCGCTTCCCCTTGCGGCTTCGCATCCCCGGATGGGCCGCGGAAACCGCGATTGCTGTAAACGGCCGGCGGATGCCCGCACCTCAGCCCGGCAGTTTCGCCAGCATCGATCGCAACTGGCAGCCGGGCGATCAGCTTGAGCTTCGCTTTCCCATGCAACCGCGCACCTCCCTCTGGTTTCATGACTCTGTTGCTGTCGAGCGCGGCCCACTAGTTTTTTCCTTCGGTATCGGCGAAAGCTGGGTCAAGCTTCGCAATCGCGGAATGACTGCCGATTGGCAGGTGTTTCCGACCAATCAGTGGAACTATGCGCTCGACCTGGATGCCGGCTCGCCGGCAGAGAGCATTGCGGTCGAAGAACGGGAGCTTGGCGAAGCTCCATTTGCGCGCCGCACCACCCCGGTCAGGCTGCGCGTGAAGGCGAGAAAGCTCGACGCTTGGCGGCCACAAGATGGGGCCGCCGATCCCCCGCCGCAGAGCCCCGTTACCAGCGAGCAGGCGGAAGAGACGATTTCTCTTATTCCCTATGCAGCCGCCAAACTGCGCGTCACTGCATTTCCGCATGTGCAAAAGAGCTGATGCATTATGCACGATAGCGAGGTGCCTTAAAGCATCCTCGGCAACCATCTTCGACGTTGACGTTGACGATTCTCGAATGAGACGGCCTTCCCGAACCCGCCGTTCATTTGGTCGGATCCACCAGCGCCTGGTCGACCACCGCATGGCTAAGGTACTCGATGCGGTGGTTATCGCGGCTTCCCATTCGCTGAATCATGGCCACGAACACCAGGTCATTGGCGGGATCAACCCAGAACCAGGTGCCCGCCGCGCCGTCCCAGAGGAACGTCCCTTTGCCGTCAGAAAGGTTGGCCGCTGGTGGATCGAAGATTACAGCGCAGTTGTAGCCGTAGCCAAAGCCGGGACGCATCACGTGCATCCCGCCGTGCCATTTGCCTGTGAGCAGGTTCGCCGGCAGGTGGTTCGATGTCATCAGCCGCACGGTGGAAGGCGCAAGGATGCGCACGCCGTTCAATTCCCCTCCGTTAGCCAGCATCTGCGCAAACCGGTAGTAGTCCTCAGCCGTCGAAACCAGGCCACCGCCGCCGGAAGGTGCAGTAGGCTGGGAGGAGAAATCGCCGGAGCCACTGCCCTTATAAGGCTTGAGGCCGCCATGACCATCGTCCTCATAATTGGCGGCAAATCGACTGCGCTTATCGGCGGGCACAAAAAAACCAGCGTCCCGCATGCCCAATGGCGCGAAAATGTGCGCGCGCATAAAGTCAGGTAACGATTGGCCGCTGAGTTTTTCTACGATATATCCCTCGATGTCCATCGACATGCTGTAGATCCAGGCTTGCCCAGGCTGATAGGCGAGCGGAATCTTCGCCAGCCTGTCGATCATCTCCTGAAGGTTCTTGGCATCGCGCACTTTCAGGTTCCGGTACATCGCATCGACCGGAGTATCGCCGTTTCCATAAGTAAATCCCGCCGTGTGCGACGCCAACTCGTACATGGTGGGAGAATGATCGGGCTCGACCAGCGCCATCCTGTCGTTGGAATCAAAGCCATTGAAGACCCTCAGGTCCGCGAACTCGGGAATGTATTTGGCGATTGGGTCCACGGGCAGCCACTTACCCTCTTCATAAAGAATCATCATGGCTACGCCGGTAACTGGCTTGGTCATGGAGTAATCGCGGAAAATGGTGTCCTTGGTCATCGGTGCG
>JASHOY010000113.1 GCA_030038435.1 Acidobacteriaceae bacterium
TCTCCTTGTGTGACGCTTTGCCATGCTCATGACCAGGCATAAAGACTGCGCGCCAATAATTCTTCACGGATTTATAGGACCGTCAGCAGGCTTGAATGACCCGCATCAGGCGTTTACCTGTGCCGGGGTCAGGCTTTCAAGCAGTTCGTGGATTTCAAGCAGCACCTCGTCAGGCCGGGACGCTGCCAAAGGATACTTCAGCAGCCCCTGCGGTGTGAATTGCGCACCGCGCCTGGCGTTGCGCGACACTATCTGCATAAGATGCGGCGGATCGACCGATGCGTTTTCAGTAAATCGAATCTGCAGCTCGCCTCGCTTGCGATCAATCTGGGCCACTCCCAGGCGTTCGCATTCCAGGCGGATCATCGCGGCTTCGAGCAGATAAACGGTCGCGTCGGGCAAGGCGCCATAGCGGTCTTCCATCTCCGCCCGAACTTCATTAATGGCCTTTTCGCTGGAGGCGCCGGCGATTTTCTTATAGAGACGCAAACGCTGGTTTTCTTCCGGGACGTAACTCTCGTCGATGCGCAGGGCAATGCCCAGGTTGAGCTGTGCCGCGGGGTGCTCTTCGCCCCCTTCCCCCTTCATTTCCTTCACCGCGGCTTCGAGCATGGAGGTGTACAGCTCGAAGCCCACGGCTTCTATGTGGCCGCTTTGCTCTCCCCCTAACATGTTCCCGGCGCCGCGAAGTTCGAGATCCAGCGCGGCGATTTTAAAGCCCGCTCCGAGGTCGCTGAATTCTTTGAGCGCAGCAAGCCGACGGCGGGCGATTTCTGTGAGCTGGTCTTCGGCCGGTACGAGCAGATAGGCGTAAGCGCGGCGGTTAGAACGGCCCACGCGGCCGCGCAATTGATAGAGCTCGCTCAGGCCGTGGCGATCGGCGCGGCTGATGATGATGGTGTTGGCGAGAGGAATGTCGAGGCCGTTTTCGATAATCGTTGTGGCCACCAGCACGTCGAACTCGTGATGCATGAAAGCAAGCATCACTTTTTCCAGCTCTCCTTCGCTCATCTGCCCGTGGCCCACGGCGACGCGCGCTGCGGGAACCAGCTCCTGGATGCGCGCCGCGATTTCATAAATCGACTCCACCCGGTTGTGAACGAAATAGATCTGGCCGCCGCGCTCCAGCTCCACTTCAATGGCGGAACGAATAATCTTTTCGTCGTATCTGGCCACCACAGTCTGAATGGCCATGCGGTCCTTGGGCGGCGTTTCAATGACGCTCATATCGCGCAGGCCGACCAGCGACATGTGCAGGGTGCGGGGGATGGGCGTAGCGCTCATGGCCAGCACATCGATTTCCTTGCGCATCTGCTTGAGACGCTCCTTGTGACGCACGCCAAAGCGCTGTTCCTCGTCGACAATCAGCAAACCGAGGTCCTGGAATTTTATGTCCTTAGACAACAGCCGGTGAGTGCCGATGAGGATGTCGACTTTGCCGGTTTCCGTGCGCTCGACAATCAGCTTCTGTTCTTTGGCGGTGCGGAAACGCGAGATCATCTCGATGTTGATGGGGAATTGCGAAAAGCGCAGCTTAAAGGTCTCAAAGTGCTGGAAGCTGAGCACCGTAGTGGGCGTGAGCACGGCGACCTGTTTGCCATCCTGCACGGCTTTGAAGGCCGCGCGCATGGCCACTTCGGTTTTGCCGTAGCCGACATCGCCACAAAGCAGGCGGTCCATGGGCGTGGTGGATTCCATATCCTGCTTGATGGCCTGTATCGCCGATAACTGGTCATCGGTTTCGTTGTAATCGAATGCGTCCTCAAACTCACGCTGAAACTCGTTGTCCTGAGAGAATGCCGTGCCCTGAGCAGTCTGCCGTTCGGCGTAGAGCTTGAGTAACTCGGCAGTCATGTCCTGCATGGCTTTGCGGACGCGCGCCTTGGTCTTAGCCCATTGCTGCGAGCCTAATTTGTTGAGTACCGGCGCCGGCCCGGTTTCAGTGGAGCGGTATTTCTGGATGAGATCGAGGCGCGTGAGCGGGACATATAACCTGGCCTGCTCGGCGAATTCAAGAATCATGAATTCGACCGAGAGGCCGTCCTGCTCAATTTCCTTCAGGCCCTGGTATTGCGCGATGCCGTGCTCGACGTGGACGACGTAGTCGCCGATGCCCAGGTCGCGGAAGTCGGAGACAAAGGCTGCAGTCTTGGAGCGTTTCGGTTCCGGGCGCGCGGCAACATCTGCTTCATCCGACAGATCATTGGCGCCGAAGACAACTAAGTTGGTGTCTGCAAAACTGACTCCGGAGGATAACTGGGCGCGGATAATGACCGGAACGCGGAGATCGCCGGCGAGGTAGCTGGATTCTTCCAGAACCATCTCGCCGCCGGGATGGGCGATGCGGCTGCCCAGGCGATAAGGAACCTGGTACTCGCGAAGGACTGTGGCTAAGCGCTCAACGTCTCCCTGGTTGGGGGCGGCGAGAACGGTGTGGGATTCGGCGGACATGAGGTTCCTGAGCTGATCGATGAGCGCCGGAATGGAGCCGTGAAAGCGCAGGGTGGGGCGCGAGTTGAGCTCGATTTCACCCAGTGTCGAATCGTGATCGAGAACGTCGACGGCGCCGAGGCGGTCGAGGTCGAGGCCCATGTGCGATTCCAGCGTGGCCTGAAGGATTTCCGGGCGCAGATAGATGTCTTCAGGGCGGATGAGCGAGCCGATGCCCGAGCGTTCGTGACTTTGTTCTACCTTGTCCCACCATCGGTCGATCTGGTTGCGCACCATCGCGGGCTCGTCCATGAAGAGGGCGCAGCGCGGCAGCAGATTAAGCAGCGAACCGCCGGCGCCGGCGACGGTTGCGAAGAATTCCCAGCCCGGAAACACGCTTACGCCGCCGGCGGCAATGGTTTCGGCGGCGAGTTCCTCCTCCTGGTTCTGCACCTCGCGTCGCTGGCGGGTGAGACGGGCGTGTACGGCGGCAAGCAGGTGCTCGGTGACGGGGGTTTCGGTCAGCGGCAGGAGTTGCGTTTCGTCCAGCCCGCTCTGCGATCGCTGCGTTTCAGGATCGAATTTACGGATGGTGTCAATTTCGTCGCCAAAGAACTCGACCCGCACCGGGCGGTCGGACTCGGGCGAATACACATCGAGGATGCCGCCGCGCCGGGTAAACTGACCGGGCATTTCCACCAGGTCCATTTGCGCGTAACCGACACTGGCGAGGTGGCCGGTAAGAACTTCAACGTCGACCTCTTCACCACGGCGAAGAGTGACGGCTAGACCTGCGTAATAATCGCGGTCGAAGAGCTTGAGCGCGGCCGCTTCCACGGGAGCGATGAGGATGGAGACAGCGCCCGTCGCGAGCTTCCACAGGGCCGCGGCGCGCTGCTCCTGCACATCGGGATGCGGCGAAAGATTTTCAAAAGGGAGCACATCGTGGGCCGGAAAGCGGACCACTCGCTCGGGATCAATGGCTCCGGTGAGCTCGCAGCCGGCGCGGAGCATGGGGCCGAAGGCATCGGCGGCTCCGTTGTCGGGGACGACGACAATGACTGGCTGCTGAGCCGCCCGCGCCATAAGAGGCAGATAAATGGCACGCGCGGTCGCGGTAAGTCCGGAGACACGCCGCCGCCCCGCAGCTAGGTTGAGGTGCCTGCGAACGCGCTCGAAGCCCGGAGATTGCTCCAGCTCCGCGAATATTTCGCGGACGAACGGGAGGATCATTCAGATTCCAGTTTAGCAGCGGCGGCGTGCGCCAATCGCCTTTGCGTCCCGGGTCGCCAGACACGATTCGGGCGCGTCAAATGGCGTCTTTTGCGTGACTAGTCGGGTGGCCGGGGAAGTCCCTGGTTTTGAGAGGCGTGACTTTAGGAGTGCCGCAAACAGCCAAAATCCATCCGGCCTTCAGGACGGGAGGGATTTTTTTCAAGACTCTTTGAGCAAAATCATGGCTTTCCCGCAGTCGCTCAGTTCTCAAACTCTCTTCAGCAACACGGCATGGCATCTGCGCAATAAGGGGCGGCTGATTTCGACGAGTCCGACGACTTGCGCGGACTTAACTTCCATTGAAAAGGCTTCCGGGCTGACATGGCCTGCGGGTTCAGAGAATAAAAGCTGGCCACCCGGTCTAAGCGCCGCGGCAGCTTCACCGAAGAAAACTGCGGGCGAAGGCATTTCGTGGACGACGGCGAATGCGAGCGCAAAATCCACGGCGCCCCGCAGATCATCGAGGCCCATGCGTTCAGAGTGGGCGAGCCGCGGCTCGATACGATCGATCAGGCCGGCTTTGCGCGCCCGGCGGCTGAGTTCCGCCAGCATCCTGGGCTGGATGTCGACGGCAACGACGCGGCCGGAAGGTCCAACCATCCGCGCGAGCGGCACCGTGAAAAAGCCCATTCCGGGGCCAGGTTCGAGTACGGTCATGCCCGGCCGCACATAGGGCGCGAGCATAGCTTCAGGATTGCCGCTCAGCCACCTGCGGATTGGGCTGGCGAGAAGGTAGCCGATCCACCACGGACAGACCCGATGCGCCATCTGGTGCTCCTGCAGTGCGGGGTTGAGGTTGAGGGGCCGTGACCCGCGCCTGAAAACGTTCTCGCCGCCGGCGGAAGATACAGGCGCGGGAGTGGAGAATCCGATTGGCAGCAGTTTTGACCAGTGTACACGCGCAGATATTGCAGGGGAATGAATCCCCGATCCGGCAAGATTCTGCATTCCTTGCCTCGTCCGTTGGCTGGCGCCGGCTTCGCTTCCTTACTGCACCTCGAGCTGCGCCACCAGCCCTTCCCACTCTGCGGTCAGTGTCGCCAACTGCCCGCGCAATTCTGTCGCCAGTTGCGTCAGCCGCTGGGTCTCGGCCGCCGATATATACACCCCTAACTGCTCCTCGGCGTGCGCCAGCGATGCCTCAATGCGTGGAACTTCTTCTTCCAGGTATGCGCAGCGGTCTTCCATTTGCTTCAGCTTGATGGGATTCATGCGGCGTGCGCGACCATTGCCCTGAGCCGCGGACGGTGTCGAGCTTTCCGCGGCGAGAGCCGCATCGTGACCGCTGCTTTCGGGTGCGGATGAAGGCGCGCCCGGCAACGGAGCGTCATCGTTTTCCGCGGCTTCTGCAGCCTGTGACGACGAATCTGAAGGCGTGCTGAAGCGCAAATCAGGCTGCGTGCGGATCCCGTTTGAGGCCGCTGCTGTTGCCTCTTTTCGCCGCATGTAATCCTCGTACCCACCTTCATGCATGGTCACGGTGCCGTTTTCCACTTCCAGTACGCGTGTGGCCAGGCCGTCGATGAAATAGCGGTCGTGAGAAACGAAAATTACGGTGCCGGAAAACTTTTCCAGCGCCTCCAGCAGCACGTCTTTGGCCCGCATGTCCAGGTGGTTTGTGGGCTCGTCAAGCAGCAGAAAGTTCGACGGCGACACCAGAATCCGCGCCAGCGCATAGCGGTTGCGCTCCCCGCCGGAAAGCACACCCAGTTGCTTAAAGACATCGTCGCCCGAAAACAGGAAGCAGCCGAGCAGAGAGCGCAACTCCGCCTCCGGCACTTTGCGCGCGGTGCGCCCGATGTCGTCGAGCATGCGCGTCTGGGGATCGAGCACCTTGTACTGGTCCTGCGCAAAATACTCGCTCACCACGTTATGCCCCAGCTTCACAGTTCCCGCCGAGGGCTCCTCCGCGCCCGTCAGCAAGCGAATCATTGTCGACTTACCGGCGCCGTTCACTCCTACCAGTGCCACGCGGTCACCACGCATGATGGAAAAGTGGGCATCGCCAAAGACCTGTTTGGCGCCATAACTCTTGCTCAGTCCTTCGGCCTCAACCACCACGCGCCCTGAAGGCGCCGGCTGGGGAAACTTGAAATGAATTGCCGCTTCTTCTTCCGGCACTTCGATGCGCTCGATCTTTTCCAGTTCCTTGATTCGGCTCTGCACCTGTCTGGCTTTCGTGGCCTGGTAGCGAAAGCGGCTGATAAATGCCTCAAGGTGCTCGATCTGCTCGCGCTGGTTGCGATAAGACGCCAGTAACTGCTCGCGTCGCTCTTCCTTTTCCTTGAGATACTTCGTGTAGTTCCCCTGATAAATCGTCAGGCGTTTATTCCAGATTTCGACGGTGCGGTCGATGGTAACATCCAGAAAATACCGGTCGTGGGAGATAAGTATGTAACCGAAGGGGTAGGTCTTCAGATAACCCTCGAGCCAGTTGCGGGTTTCCAGATCCAGGTGATTTGTAGGTTCGTCAAGTAACAGTAAGTTAGGCCGCGCCAGCAGAAGCTTGGCCAGTGCGATTCGCATTTGCCAGCCGCCGGAAAACTCATCGGTCTGCCGCACCCAGTCTTCTTTGCCGAAGCCGAGGCCGGTGAGCACGGTGCCCACCTGGGCATCGAGCGCGTAACCATCGAGCGCGTGAAAACGATCCTGCAGCAGGGAAAAGCGCTCCGCGGCAGCCGCATACTCTTCGCCGCCGTGATCGAGTTCCGACAGTTGTCCGGCCAGATGTTCGATCTCGCTCTCCATCTCCCGCAACTCATCGAATACCGTGAGGCACTCATGGAAGACGCTGCGCCCAACCAGCCGCAATCCTTCTTGCGGCAGATAGCCGATGCTCATACCCCGGGTGCGCTCAAGGGCGCCGTAGTCCAGGCTCTCGAGCCCGGCAAGCACTTTCATTAGCGTCGACTTTCCGGTGCCGTTTGCTCCCACCAGCGCAGTTTTTTCTTTGGCGCGAATCAGCCAATTGGCCTCCAGAAACAGCGTGCGCGGACCGAATCGTTTGCCGGAATTTTTGAGCGAAAGCATCACCCCCATTTTCGCAGAGCGGGGTTCGGGGTATAAGATGGTTTTTGTCTGAACGCGCATCCGGATCTGGGGCAGTCCATCCGGCAGTATGTTGACGTTCCCCTTACGCGCAAGTCCAAACCAACTGTCAGACAAACGATGATCACTGTAAAAGACCTCACTCGCAAATACGCACGCACCACCGCCGTAAATCACATTTCCTTCTCCGTCGACAAAGGCCAGATTGTAGGTTTTCTCGGCCCCAACGGAGCGGGCAAGACCACAACCATGCGCATGCTTACGTGCTTTCTGCCGCCGTCCTCGGGCACGGCCACGGTCGCGGGTTTTGACATTCTCGATCAGTCGCTGGAAGTGAGAAAGCGCATCGGCTATCTGCCTGAGTCCCCGCCCATCTATCCCGAAATGCGGGTGGCCGAATATCTGCGTTTCGTGGGCAAGCTGAAAGGCTTGCGCGGCGCCGAACTCGACAAGCGCGCGAACTACGTGATGGGCCGCTGCTCGGTCGCCGACGTGCAGAACAAGCAGCTCGGAAAGCTCTCGAAAGGCTATCGCCAGCGCGTCGGTCTCGCCCAGGCCATCATCCACAATCCCGACGTGCTCATACTTGACGAGCCCACCGCCGGCCTCGACCCCAAGCAGATCAACGAGACCCGCGACCTGATCAAGGATCTCGCCGGGGAGCACACTATCATCCTCAGCACGCACATCCTGCCGGAAGTCGAGCAGACCTGCGAGCAGGTCATCATCATCAACAAGGGCCGCGTGGTCGCCACGGATTCAGTTGCCAATCTGCAATCGCGCGCAGGCTACGCGGAAACGATGCTGATTGAAGTGGCGCCGCGCCAGGGCGCCTTGGATCCGGAACAGGTGCAGCAACAGCTCGCAAGAGTTGCCGGTGTCAGCGCCGTTCACGTCAAAGATCGCCGCGATGGCGGCTTCATCTTCGAGACCGAAAGCCGAAAAGGCGAATTGATGCGCGGCGATCTGGCTCGGGCCGTCATTGAAGGCGGTTGGGACCTGAATGAATTCCGTCCCGCCTCCATGAGCCTGGAAGAAATCTTCCTGCAACTCACCGGAAGCGATCCCGCCATGCCGCCCGCGGAAGCGGGACAGGCGGATGCGGGCGAGGCAGCCGAAGCGGCTTCCGACTCGCCCCAGACGGAGCCGGAAGCCGGATCCGCCCAGACCGAGGAGCCCCGCGCATGAGAAATATCTGGATCATCTTCCGTAAGGAAATGCGAAGCTACTTCGCTTCGCCAATCGCTTACCTGCTGCTGACCATGTTCGCCATTCTCTGCGGCTGGTTTTTCTGGAATGCTCTGGCCTACTTCGTGATCGAAGGCATGGAAATGCAGATGAGCGGGCAGAACTTTCCCATGAACATAAACGAGCAGATCATTCGGCCGCTGCTGATGAATGTGAGCGTGCTCGGACTGTTCTTCGTTCCATTAATCACCATGCGCCTCTTTGCCGAAGAGAAACGCACCGGCACCATCGAATTGCTGGCGACATCGCCGGTGCGCGATTTTCAAATCATCTTCGGCAAGTGGCTCGCCGCGGTGGTGCTTTATGCGTGCATGCTGCTGGTGACAGCCGTGAATTTCGCGTTCCTCTTCCGCTACGGCAACCCCGACTGGCGGCCGCTCGCCGTCGGCTACCTCGGTCTGTTGCTGGAAGTGGGCGCACTGCTGGCCCTGGGCACCTTCATCTCCACGCTTACACGCAACCAGATCATCGCCGGCGCGGCGACCTTCGGCGCCTGCCTCATGTTTTACGTCTTTGGCTGGGTCAGCGGTTACGACACCTCGACCTGGGCCAACGTGCTGAATTATCTCTCCATCTCGACTCACTTCGGCTCCTTCGGCAAAGGCGTCATCGAGTTGAAAGACGCAATTTTTTATCTCACCTTTATTTTCACGGGGCTGTTTTTTACGGCGCGCTCTCTGGAATCTATGCGCTGGAGGTCATAAGGCGAAGGAATGGCAGGTCAGTGGTTGAAAGCACGGCAAACCCGGTATACAGCGTACGCAGTCGTTTACATCCTTGTGGTCCTGGTGGCCGTGGTGGTGGCGAATATCCTCGCCGATCGCTATGACAAGTCCTGGGATGCGACTAAGAACAAGCAATATAGTTTGTCGCAAGAGACTGCCAAGCTGGTGAGGGGCGTCAGCGAGCCCATCACGATCACCTATTTCAACGAGAGCACACGTTTCGCCCAGGGCAAAGACCTGCTCGAGGAATATAAGGATCTTTCCCCCAAGGTCCACATTCAGTACGTAGACCCGGACAAGAACCCGCAACTGGCCCGGGAAGACGGCATCCAGAACATGGGTACCGCCGTGGTACAGGTGGGTGACAAAAAGGAAGTCGCCGCGAGCATGGATGAAACCGGCATTACCGGAGCCCTGCTGCGCGATATCAAGACCAGTACGCGCACCGTCTGCTTTGTCAGCGGCAGCGGCGAGCACCAGATCGACGATAGCGGTCGCGACGGCCTCTCGCAACTGAAAGACAAGCTGGCTGCGGATACCTACGAGACGCAAACCGTCGATCTGATCACCAAGGCTGAAGTGCCATCCGATTGCACCACCCTGGTCGTCGCGGGTCCAACGCATAACTACGACCAGCCGGAAGTCAATGCGATCCAGAAATTTGTTGAGAACGGCGGGCGGGCGCTGTTTCTCATGGATCCGCCGCTGCAACTTGGCAATTACGATGTCGCCGCCAACGAC
>JASHOY010000114.1 GCA_030038435.1 Acidobacteriaceae bacterium
CGGCGACACTAAGAGTTTCCTTATTCGTATGGAGATTGGGCCGGTAACGCAAACGGTGAACATCGACGCTTCCGGTCTTGTGCCTTCCACTATCAGCGCCTCTGTGAGCACCGTTATCGGCCGCAGATTCGTCGCGAACATTCCACTCAATGGCCGAAGCTTTCAGGATCTCGTATCGATGACGCCTGGCGTGAACACACAGAGCCCGCAGGCAGGGGGCGAAGGTTTCAGCGAGCACGGAGATTTCAGCGTCAACGGTCAGCAGCCCGACGACAATTCTTACACGGTGGACGGAGTTTCAGCTGATATTGGTGCAGGGGTGTTGATAGGCCACGAGAAATTTGCAAGCAGCGGAAGCGCAGCTGGGACAACTGCGCTGGGAACAACGCAGAGTTTAGTTTCTATCGACGATCTTCAGGAGTTCCGGGTACTCACCTCGATGTATTCCGCCGAGTACGGGCGTACCACGGGCGGGCAGTTCGTGCTGCTAACGCGCTCCGGCACCGACAGGCTGCACGGGAGTGGTTACGACTACATCCGCAACTACAGCGCCAATGCAGCCGATTGGTTTACGACATTCAATGCGGCGCCTCCTCCTATCCCGTATGAGCAGGATGACTTCGGCGGCACTATGGGCGGCCCGTTCATGCTTCCCCACTTCTACAACAGCCACGGCAAGGCATTCTTCTTCGCTTCCTATGAGGGACTTCACGTGACAGAGCCAACGGCGCCACTCGTCGAGTACGAGCCTTCTTCTCAGACAATTCAAGCGACGCCACACCCGCTTCAGCCCTTGCTGGAGAGCTTCTTGGTAGGGGGCGGGCTCAATGGCGTATCCGAACTGGGAAATACGGGTCTCGGTCCAGTTGTCGCTTCATCGATCTCCGAGCCGGGCTCACTCAATGCGGTAAGTCTCCGCTTCGACCATACATTTTCTCCAAAACTGTCGGCATTCTTTCGCTACGACAATACGCCCAGCAAAAGTGAAAGCTACGATTTCTCCTCGGTCCCATTCGAACAGCTTGACACGCAAACTTCTACGCTGGGCGTCACTTTCCAGCTTTCATCGACGAAGGCCAATGAACTCAGGATCGGTTACGGAGCGAGCACATCTCTTCTAACTACCATATTCGGTGGCAATGGCCTTGACTCCCCGGTTGCCGTACCCAACAGCTTGAATTCAAGCATTGGCATTCCAGCCTCCTTTGCGTCAGCGTCGGCAGACGTCTTCATCCACTCTGCTGGTGCAGGCGATGCGGAGGTAAAAACGGATTCTGCTCTGGGCGTCGTTCACCAATGGAACCTGCGCGACACGCTCGCTGCACAGGCCGGTCATCACCTTCTACAATTCGGAATCGACGAGCGGCATCTCGTCTCCTCCATTCATCCGCCCCCATTAACCGTTGAGGCCGATTTCTTTAATCTCCAGTCGATCCTGAGTAACAGCGCGTCCGATATCGCCATCACCTTGAGCCAGCCAGCGGCGCCGGTGTTCAACGAGTTTGCCGCATTTCTTCAGGATGAGTGGCAAGTTTCCAAGTCGTTCACGCTTTCTCCAGGATTGCGCTGGGATGTCGATCCGCCACCACATGGGGCACGTGGTGGCGACGCTTACACCGCGGTCGGAAATGTAGCCTCTCCCACTACGCTTACGCTGGCGCCGCGAGGAGTTCCACTCTGGAAGACGAGTTGGCTCAATTTGGCGCCGCGCTTTGGCGTGGCGTGGGTTCCAGACCGCCGCGCCGGCCGCGAGTTCGTTGTGCGCGCGGGCGCGGGCGTCTTTTTCGATACGGACAATCGGGCCGCCGCGCCGGCATTCAGCGCGCTCGGTTTCTCCGCAACCATGCACCCTGAAAATGTGCCCGTTCCCGTGACTCCGGCGCAACTCGATTTTTCGACCGCAGTCTCGCCGCCCTACACCGATGCTCTCGTCTTCGCCTTCCCACGGCATCTTCAGCTCCCCTATGCTCTCCAATGGAATGTCGCAGTCGAAAAAGCTCTCGGCGGGAGCCAGACCTTCACCGTGTCTTATGTGGGCGCCAACGGCCGCCAGCTTCTGCAGAAGCAGCGCACCAATGTGAACTCGCAAAATCCTGAGTTCGGCGAAATCATCTGGTTCCCGCCGGGCATCACGTCGAACTACCAGGCCATGGAGTTGAAGTTCCAGCGGTCCACGTCGCATGGAATTGAGGCCCTTGCGTCCTATACCTGGTCGCACGCGCTGGATTATGGATCGACAGATCCGGCCTGGCCGCTTACGCGAGCCAATTCCGACTTCGACGTCCGCCAAAACCTCGAAGCGGCGCTTTCCTGGAATGAGCGCGAGCTGGCGGACAAAGGATTTCGCAGAAATCTTTTGAGCGATTGGGGCGCGGATGCGCGCCTCGCCGTAAGAACCGCCTTTCCCGTAACTCCGCTTGGAAACCTCTTCTCGGATCTCTCCAACGGCAATCGCTACTTCAGCGGCGTGGACATCGTTCCCGGCCGCCCGCTCTACCTTTATGGTTCGCAATTTCCAGGCGGGCGTGCGCTGAACGGCGGTCCTTATGCTGCAAATCCCGCGTTTGTGTTGCCTACTATTGCCAATGCCGGCGACGCTACCCGCAATATGGTTCGCGGATTCGGAGAAAATCAGTTCAATGCCGCGATCCGGCGAGAGATCGATCTGCGCGGTCGCATGAACGTCCAACTTC
>JASHOY010000115.1 GCA_030038435.1 Acidobacteriaceae bacterium
CGCTGAGGGTATTGGGCTTGAAGGAACATATCAGGAATACATCGCCAATTTGTTGAGGGTTTTCCGGGAGGTTCGTCGCGTTTTGAAGTCAACCGGGTCATTCTGGTTAAACATCGGCGATGCCTACGCCGAGAAGCAATTGTTGGGTTTGCCGTGGCGGGTCGCCATTGCAATGACTGACCAGCAAGGTTGGACGCTACGAAACAGCGTGATTTGGAACAAGGTCAAAGGCGGGCCGGATAACTCGAAGGACAAGCTGCGCAGCGTCCACGAGAATGTTTTCCACTTCGTAAAGAGTGCAAAAGGTTACTTCTACGATGCAGATGCCATTCGCAACTCGCCGAGATCAGCAAAAGTTGTGAATGGTTCGGTCGTCTCGGCGACAGGCGTTAGTGGGGTGCGATACAAGCGACAAATCGAACTCTCAACAGCGTTGACAGATAAAGAGCGGAAGGCCGCTTTTTTAGCACTGGATGAAGTTCTACAAGAAGTTCAGGAAGGCAAGATATCGGATTTTCGGATGATCATTCGGGGATGCCAACGCACTACACATTCCGATTCGAAGAACGTATCGGGGCGAGCACGTGAAATGCAACATCGCGGATTCTATTTTCTGAAATATCATCCAAATGGCGCCAAGCCTAAGGATGTTTGGGACATTATCCCCGAAGATACTCAGGGGCGGGGCCCCCACTTTGCGCCGTACCCTCAAGATTTGTGCCGCATCCCGCTACTAGCAACATGCCCGGAACGCGGTATAGCACTGGACCCGTTTTGCGGAACCGGGACTACAATGGTTGTCGCGCAGCAGTTGGAGCGAAAATCGATCGGGCTAGACACATCAGAGGAATATATCCGCGTCGCTGAGGGAAGGTGCTCTCTTCTCGTATGAGTAAAGTTGCCGAGCTGTTTGGACTCTCCACATCAGGCAAACACGACTGGAAACAAGCGGTTGAAGTAAGATGGTGTCCATTTCTCAACCGTCTCTGCTTAAAGAACCGGAAGAGTAATCCAGAGGTCTTGATCGGATCATGTACTGTCAGCTATGGCAAAGAAAACCGTGCAATTGTTATCTGTCCCCATCGCCTCTTGGAGCGCCGTCAGATTTTTACGGACTGCATTCATCTCCTGACGCTGCATGAACCTGGCAATGAATTTCACATCATTCCCGAGGTCCCGATACCAGGCGGATCGGTGGACTACTTCTTGGCGTCGGTCAGAAATCGAAAGGTCAAGGATTTTGTTGGCATCGAATTACAAACCCTCGATACCACCGGAACCGTATGGCCTGAGCGACAGCGATTCCTGCGCGAAGTTGGGCTCCCCGTGCCGGATGAAGACGTGGATTGTAACGATTCATTTGGCATGAATTGGAAGATGACCGCAAAGACGATTCTTGTGCAGTTGCACCATAAGGTCGAGACTTTCGAGGGCGTCAGCAAGCACTTCGTCCTGGTTGTACAGAGTCCACTCATTGAATACATGAAAGCCAACTTCGATTTCAGGCACATTGTCGAAGCGAGACTCGGCGACTCAATGCACATTCACGGCTACAATCTGGCGTTGAGTGGCGACAATAACTGGAAATTGGATTTGGCAACGCGGCTGAGCACCGACGCGGCCGGAGTTTCCACATTGCTCGGTCTGCAGGCGAGCGCCAAGGTCGAACTTGATGCGATAATGGACCTGCTTGAGGAGAAGTTATCAGATTCCACGCTGTTCGATTTTGCGAAGCCTGTCACAGACGTGACGCCGGCGACTCCGCCCTCATAGTTGCAGTTGACTGCATGCGCGCATCGTAAACCGAAGACGCCGAAGGCCGCGCTCTGCGCGGCCTTCGGCGTTTGTGCGGATGCGATGAATGATCCGTTTAACAGGTCTTTACCCGTTTAACTGATCGTGGAGCTTGTTGAGCGTGCGGTGCAGGTCCTTGTCGCCGCGGCGCTGCTCGTCGATCTTGGCGATGGAGTGCATGACCGTGGTGTGGTGCTTGTTGCCGAACTGGCGGCCGATCTCGGGCAGGCTGGCCTCGGTCATCTGCTTGGCCAGGTACATGGCGATCTGGCGGGGGACGACGACGTTGCGCGAGTTGTTCTTCTGCTTGAGGTCGCTGACCCTCATGCCGAACTGCTCGGCGACGGCGCGCTGAATGGCCTCGATGGTGATCTTGCGGACCTGGAGGTCGATGAACTGCTTGAGGCACTGCTGCGCGGCGGCGAGCGTGATCTCCATGCGGTTCATCTGGCACCAGGCGATGAGGCGTGTCATGGCGCCCTCGAGTTCGCGGATGTTGGTGCGGACGTTGGAGGCGACGAAGAGCGCGACGTCGGTGGGCAACTGCACCTGCTCGCTCTCGGCCTTTTTCTGCAGGATGGCGACCTTGGTCTCGAGGTCGGGCGGCTGAATGTCGGCGATGAGGCCCCACTCGAAGCGGGAGCGCAGACGGTCCTCGATCTCGGCCAGCTCCTTGGGCGGGCGATCGGAGGCGATGACGATCTGCTTCATGTTCTCGTGCAGGGCGTTGAAGGTGTGGAAGAACTCCTCCTGGGTGCGCTCTTTCTGGGCGATGAACTGGATGTCGTCGACGAGCAGCACATCCACGGTGCGGAAGCGGTCGCGGAAGCTGGTCATGCGGTCGTTGCGCAGGGAGGTGGTGAGCTCGTTGAGGAACTTTTCGGCCGAGACGTAGCAGATGCTGGCCATGGGCTGACGGCGCTTGACCTCGTGGCCGATGGCGTGCATCAGGTGAGTCTTGCCCATGCCCACGCCGCCGTAGAGGAAGAGCGGGTTGTAAGCGCGGGAAGGGCGCTCGGCGACGGCCAGCGCGGCGGCGCGCGCGAACTGGTTGCCGTTGCCCATGACGAAGGCGTCGAAGGTGTAGCGCGGGTTGAGCTGCGCGGCGGTGGACCAGTCAAAGCGGACCTGCTCCGGAACGCGCGCGGGCGCGGCGGGCGGCGGCGCGGTGGCGGCGTGCGCGGGGACGGGCGGAAAGCCGCCGTCCTTGCGGTGCTGCGGCAGCGAGGGGTCCTCTTCGGCGGTGACGAAGCTTACGTCGTCGAACTCGAGCGACTGGAGGTCGATGGCCTCCTGAATCAGGTCGCCGTATTTATCGCCGATGTGCTGGAACTCGGGCGAGGGCACGCGGACGTAAAGCGTGCGGCCTGCGGCGTGGCTGTACCGCGTGGGCCTCAGCCACGTCTCGAACGACTGACGGATCACCTTTTTCTCGAGGGCGGCCAAAATCTGCAGCCAGGGATTAAGAGGCGGGGCCGGTGAAGTGGTAGCAAATGGCATCGTGCGAATCCTTGCGTGCGCCGCCACCAGCCCGGCACGTTCATTCGCGGTTTTTGGCAACGGCTCTCTGGGGGCACAGAATTGCCGTTCTGCGCCTGCCTGCCGATATTCGGCCGCCGGTTTGCCGCTGGTCTGCCCCTGATGCTTACGTTGCCTGGGGGCCGCGAATAAAATTGCCTGGACCGTGGGGTCGCGAGAAACTTACTTGAACGGTCCCGATAGTAGCACATTTAGCGGCCATTGCAACGCCCCTTTCACATAACTTTTTGCGCTCGCAGTTGAATGCACCACGAATGGTGAAACACAGCGCGAATACGAGAAAGGCACGTTACAAGCCGCCACATGATTTCGGTGACTCTAATGAGAAGATTACCGCTGCGTTTGGGTTGCCTGCGATGGATCATGTGCGTTCAAGGCGGAATCGGCTGGATTCCAGGCGCAACCTGCGATACACTTAGATTTTGCCGATAAGGCTCAGATTCGACACAGGAAACAGGAGCGCATCGAGATGCCCAAGCGCACATTTCAGCCCAACCGCCGCCGCCGTGTGAAGACGCACGGATTCCGTGCGCGCATGAAGACCAAGGCCGGCGCAGCCGTGCTGAGCCGGCGCCGCGCCGCGGGCCGCAAGCGCGTATCGGTGAGCGCGGGCTACCGCGAC
Organism: Acidobacteriaceae bacterium; assembly: GCA_030038435.1. Lineage (GTDB taxonomy): Bacteria > Acidobacteriota > Terriglobia > Terriglobales > Acidobacteriaceae > Telmatobacter. The sequence goes on from JASHOY010000115.1 coordinate 3,956, forward strand.
TAAGCGCTGCCGCCGCTGAAATTTTGCCGGAATGCGGCTGACGCCGATCGAAATTTCGGCCGGGATTTCCTCCGCACACCCCATGAGCGCATCGTCCTATCCAGCCGGCCATGCAGCGGGCCGGCAAACGCTGTCGGGAGCGCGCCTGCGCAAGCACGCGGACTACCAGCGAGCGTACGCCGCAGCACGCAAGCGGCAGTCGGCGTCGATGAGCTGGTTTCTGGCGCCGCGGGCCGCACCAGAGACAGATTGCGAAGAGCCGGCCGAGGCGCGGGTGGGCCTGACGGCGGGCAGGGTTCTGGGCAAGGCGCACGAGCGCAACCGGATCAAGCGGCGGATGCGCGAGGCGCTGCGGCGGCACACGGAGCTTTTGCCGCGCGGCTTCGATTTGATCTTTCATCCGCGGCGCAGCGTGCTGACGGCCGATTTCGCGAAACTCGAGGCGGAGATTGTGCGTATTCTTGAACAGGCGAACGCCGAGGCGGCGCGGATGGCCTCAGCCCGCGCGGCGGCGAAGCCCGCACAATGACGCGATTTCTTCTGGCCACGCTTGCCTTCTACCGCCGCTGGCTTTCGCCGGCCATGCACGCGGTGTTTCCCGGCGGCTGCCGGTATGTGCCCACGTGTTCGGAGTACGCTGCTGTGGCCATCGCCACGCATGGGCCGTGGCGCGGGAGCGCGATGGCGGCGTGGAGGATTCTGCGCTGCCATCCTTTCGCGCGCGGCGGGCTCGATCCGGTTCCGCCGGCGCCGGGCCGCCCAGCCACCCGGCGCGGCGCAGGACCGTTCGGCCACGAACCGTTACCATAGAATGAGCGGCGCCCTCACAGGCTGACCTTCTCAACCCGACAGGAAGTATCCTTTGCCCGAAATTCATAATCCCAATCTTCAATCGCAGGGCTCCGGCGGCGGCGGTGGAGGCGACATGCGCTCCACCATGACGTTCATCCTGCTGATGGTCGTGCTCTTCATGGGGTACGAGTATTTTTTCAAGCCGAAGACCGAGCCGCCGGCGCAGACGCAGTCGCAGTCGCCGCCGGCGCAGGCCGCGCAACAGACGGAGACGAGCCAGCCGCACGCGTCTGCCGCGGCTGCCGCGCCCGGTCATGCGGCGCCGGCCGCGGCGCGGCCGTCGATTGTTGCAGCCTCAGAATCCACGATCACCGTGGAGAACGAGCTTTACAGGATCGTGCTGACGAACCGGGGCGGCGAGATCGAACAGTGGACTCTGAAGAAGTATCTGAACTCGGATGGCAAGCCGCTGGACATGGTGCAGCCCGAGATGGCCGCGCGGTACGGGGATCCGCTCTCATTCTTCACCTACGATTCTTCGCTGACGCATGAGGTGAACCAGGCGCTCTACAAAGTGACGGTTTCCGGTGCGAGGAACTCCGCGGGCGCGCTGCTGGCGCCGGCGACGGTCACTTTCCGCTACGCCGCCAACGGCCTGGACGTGATGAAGTCGATCTATTTCAACTCGAGCTACGTGATCTCAGTGGACGCCGAGGTGAAGCAAAACGGAGTGCCGGTGCGCGCGCTTGTCTCCTGGCCCGCGGGACTGGGCGACATGGACGAGTTCCGGCCGTCGTTCCGGGGAATGGCTCTGGCTTCGGCCTCGTCCAAGTTCGACTGGCTGCTGGACGGAAAACACGACTCGCTCAAGGCCAGCAAGGTGGGCGGGGACGCGACGCTGAACGAGCCGTACTCCTACGCGGCCGTGACCGACCTTTACTTTGCCACGGCCTTTTTGCCCTTTGATCCAGGCCAGACGACGGTTGTGACGCTGAACCACTCCGTGGATCTGCCGACCAATCCGGGCAGCCCGAACAGCAAGACGAAGCCGGTTGACGTTCTGGGCCTGGCGATGGGCGAGACCGGCGGGGCGACGCACGTGCTTCTGTTCGCGGGGCCCAAAGAGACGGACGTGCTGAATTCGATCCACGCAATGGGCACGGACGGCAAGTTCGACGGTCCGTCGCTCGGTCCGCTCATTCAGTTCGGATGGTTTTCGATCATCGCCAAGCCGTTCTACCTGGCCATGCGCTTCCTGGTGAAGATGCTGGGCACGGGGAAGAACAACTGGGGCTGGGCGATCATCATCGTGACCCTCATCGTGAACGCGTTCATGCTGCCGACGCGCATGATCATGATGAAGTCGTCGCTGAAGATGATGCGCATCCAGCCCAAGGCAGACACGCTCAAGAAGAAGTATGCGCATCTGAAGCTCAACGACCCCAAACGGGGCGAGATGAACACGGAGATGATGGCCCTCTACAAGACCGAGGGCGTGAACATGTACGGCGGCTGCCTGCCCATGCTCGTCCAGATGCCGCTGCTCTACGCCATCTACGAGGTGCTTGAGAACGCCATCCAACTGCGCCAGGCGCACTGGCTGTGGCTGCC
>JASHOY010000116.1 GCA_030038435.1 Acidobacteriaceae bacterium
GCCTCACGTTTCTCTCCGACGGCGTCGTCGAAGCGCGCAGCCGCTCCGGCGAGCTGTTCGGCTTCGACCGGGCCGCCGAGCTCAGCTCCCATTCGGCGGAAGAGATCGCCCGCGCCGCCCAGGCATTCGGCCAGGAAGATGACATTACCGTGCTGACATTATCTTTTGCACCTGCAGGGGTGGTTCGTGCGTAAGCGCATTCTGCTGATCCTCCTGTCCCTGCCGCTCACAGCCGCCGCGCAGGGCATCGTCACCGTGCCCGAGAAGGATTGCGTCTGGCGCGCCGGCGACAATCCCGCATGGGCCGCGCCCTCGCTCGACGAATCCGGCTGGCAGCCGTTTGAAGCATGGAGGCTGCCCGGTACACCGCACTACTGGATTCGCTGTCACGCCGAACTCTCGTCGCTGCGTATGCTCGCGCACCCTGCGCTAATGGTCTACCACGACACGGCGTATCAGCTTTATCTCGATGGCGCGCTGGTCGGGACCAGCGGCAGCCCGCAATCTGGCTTCTCCCGCGTGAATACCTACCTGATCTTTCCCGTCAAAACTCGGCAAATCAAGGTTTCGCAAATTGAAGACTCGCACATGCCCGCGGGCCAAGCCAGCACCATCGCGATTCGTTCGTTCCTGCGCATTCCCCCGATTCCGGCGAGCTTGCCAGATCCGACGCTGCACCTTCTTGCCGGCGACGTGCATTCGCTCCGCGAGCACCGCGACAGCCTCGCTCTTGCCGGGGCTGCCAACTGGCTCGCGGTCACCATCGGCTTCGGCGTCATCGGCGTGACTGGCCTTGTCCTTCTGGGTCTTTATTGCTTCGATCGCACCCGGCGCGACTTGCTGATCCTGGCCTTCCAATGCTGGGGCCTATCGGGCGGCCGTGGAGTCGTGCAAATGCTTTTCGCGGTGCACGTCGGCATCTGGGGTTCCGAGTACGGTGTTCTCTTCCTCGTCACATTGATTGGCACGCACCTGACCGCATTTTGCGCCTACTGGCTCAACCGCCGGCCGGTCCCTCTCTTCTACAAAATCGTTACCGCGTTGTGCATGTTCAACTTTTTGTATGGGCTCTGCGGGCTCCTGCTTCCGTTGGATGCCGCGTACGGATACGAGCTCCTCGAACTACGTGCCGGCACCTTCTTCACCGCGTGTTCTTGCATTCTTTCCAGCAGCTTGATTGCGGCCTTCCTGCCTTGGCGCACCGTCTCGCCGTCTAGGCGTCCACTGGCGATCTGCTGTTTCCTGTGGGGAACTGTGGACCTCATTTTTCTTTTGCCATTGACCGCTTCCCGGCTCGGCCCCAACCTGGCGGTTTTCTTCCAGGATGTCCAGCCCAGGCTCCTTGAGGTGCGCAGCATTGGAATCATCGCGACCATCATTGCTCTCGTCATGCTTGCCTTCCGCGATCAGCAGCGGACCGCGCGCGAGCGCGCTGAGCTGGCCGGGGAGATGCACGCCGCGAGCGAGATTCAGCAAATGCTCGCACCGGCTCGGCTTGAGACCGCACCCGGCCTGAAAATCGAGGTCGCCTTCCGGCCAATGCGCGAAGTGGGCGGCGATTTTTACCTCTGCCGCGTGCTCCCCGATGGCCGCCAGCGCGTTTTGCTCGGCGATGTGAGCGGCAAAGGAGCTGCCGCCGCCATGGCAGCGACGCTCATCCTCGGCGCCGCCTCAGCCCGCAATTCCGATTCGCCTTCCAATCTGCTCGCCTACCTGAACCGCGCGCTGCTCGAAAACCATCTGACCGGCTTTGCCACCTGCCTTTGCGCCGACATCGCGCCGGACGGGATCATGACACTCGCCAATGCAGGCCATTTGCCGCCCTACCGCGATGGCCAGGAGCTGAAGATCGACGCGGGGCTGCCGCTCGGCATCGTCCACCACGTAGAGTACTCAGAAACCGCCCTTCAGCTTGCATCGGGAGAGAGCCTCACGTTTCTCTCCGACGGCGTCGTCGAAGCGCGCAGCCGCTCCGGCGAGCTGTTCGGCTTCGACCGGGCCGCCGAGCTCAGCTCCCATTCGGCGGAAGAGATCGCCCGAGCCGCCCAGGCCTTCGGCCAGGAGGACGACATCACCGTGCTCACCCTCGGCTTTGCGCCCATTGCAAGCCCCGCCTGACGGCTTCCGTTCATCCTGGAGAGCGGTCACATCTCGGGAGACTTTGTTGAAAACAAGCGGGTTATCTTCATTTACATTAGTTTAGTGTTTTACACTAATATTTTATGAATCATTTATGCTATAGTTCCATTAGATGAAGTGACGGGCGGGACCCGAACGCCCTGCCCACATCATCCTGAAACCGTATCTGGAGGTAAAACTTTCATGCCAATCACTCGTTGGGACCCATTCCGCGACGTCATCGCTTTGCAGCACCGCGTCAACTCCCTCTTCCACGACTTTAACGAGGGCTCCGACAGCCCGCTCACCGCGGCCAGCTTCGTGCCCCCGGTCGACATCTACGAGGATGCCGAGAAGGTGGTGCTGAAGCTCGAAGCCCCCGGCATCGAAGAGAAGGACCTCGACATCCGCGTGGAAAACCACACGTTGACTGTCAAGGGCGAGCGCAAGTTCGAAAAGGAAGAGAAGGAAGAGAACTTCCACCGCATCGAGCGCCGCTACGGCAGCTTCTTCCGCGCCTTCACGCTCCCGTCCACTGTGGACACCGAGCATGTGGACGCAAAGTACAATGCCGGCGTGCTGAAGCTCGAGCTCAAGAAGAAGCCCGAGGCCCAGCCCAAGCAGATCAAGGTGAATGTCGCGGCCTGAAGGC
>JASHOY010000013.1 GCA_030038435.1 Acidobacteriaceae bacterium
TGTCGGGCAGTTCGGGCATCGCGACCAGAATGGCAGGGCCAGCTTCGCCTGCGCAACCAGGAAATGAATCGTGAACTCAACCCAGGATCGTGTTATCGATCAGCCGTGTCGTTCCCACCCACGCGGCCACAGCGAAAAGCGTGCCCGGAGCGGCGGATTCGACCGGTTCCAGCGTCGCCCAATCCACCAGCTCCGCATAGTCCACGCGCACCAACGGCTCCGCAGCGAAGATCTGTCGCGCCGCTTCGGCCAGCACCGCGGGGTTGCGTTCGCCTTTGGCCGCCATGGCCTCAATCCAGCGCACGGCGCGGCTCAACGCGCGCGCCTGCCGCCGCTCGTCGGCGCTCAGATAGACATTGCGCGAGCTGAGCGCCAGGCCGTCGGGCTCGCGGATGATGGGGCAGACGATGATCTCCGTGGGCAGGCGCAGGTCAGCGACCATGCGCCGCAAAATGGAGACTTGCGCCGCGTCTTTCTGGCCGAAAAAGGCCAGGTCCGGTTGGGCGGCGATGAAAAGTTTGGCCACCACCGTGGCCACCCCGCGAAAATGTCCGGGCCGGGAGGCGCCGTCCAGGCGGGAATCCAGGCCTTCCACTTCTACAAATGTGGCCGCGCCCGGCGGATACATCTCCTCGACCGAGGGGGCGAAGATGGCGTCGGCGCCTTCGCCTTGCGCCAACGCACAATCGGCATCGAAAGAGCGCGGATAGCGGGCATAATCTTCGTTGGGACCGAACTGCGTGGGATTGACGAAGATGCTCACCGCCACATGCGCACAGCGCGCGCGCGCGGCGCGGATGAGCGAAGCATGACCCGCATGCAGCGCGCCCATGGTGGGAACAAGGCCGATCAGTTGCGATGTTTCCTCGCCGCCAGAACTACGGCGCGAGCGTGACCAGCGGAGACAATCTGCGACGGTGCGGAGAATCTCCATCAGGAGCGGCTAAACTCCCCGAAATCCTGCAAGGCGTCGTTATTGACGACCGCGTCGGCATCCTCGGCGCTCATTGGCCGGCCTTCGCGAACCTCGGCGGGCAAATGATAGCTTTCTCGGTCGGAAGGGAAGGTGCGATGCTCGACATCTTCGCGATAGTGCTCGATCGCCGAGCGAAACAGCGTAGCTGCGTCCGCGTAGCGGCGAACGAACTTAGCTGCGGGTGCGAAAGAAAGATTCACCAGGTCGTGGAATACCAGGATCTGCCCGTCGCAGTCGGGTCCGGCGCCGATGCCTATGGTGGGAATCTGAAGCTCAGCAGTGATGGCCGCGGCGGCCTCGCGGGGAATGCCTTCGAGGACGATGGCTCCTGCTCCCGCGCGTTCCAGGGCGCGCGCATCGGCCCGGAGCCTGCGCGCGGCGTCGGCGGTGCGCGCCTGCACGCGGAATCCGCCCATGCGGTGCACGCTTTGCGGGGTAAGCCCCAGATGGCAGACTACAGGAATTTCCGCCTCAACCAGCGCTCGCACCAGCTCGGTGCGCGGGCCTTCTACCTTGACCGCCTCAGCGCCGGCTTCTTTGATAAAGCGGATGGCGTTGGCCACGCCCGCTTCGGTGCTTCCGTGATAGCTGCCGAATGGCATATCCGCGACCACCAGCGCACGGCGGACGGCGCGGCGCACGGCCCGCGTGTGATGCAGCATCTCGTCCATCGTGACCGCGAGCGTGTTCTCGTGGCCCAGCACCACCATGGCCAGCGAATCGCCCACAAGCATCAGGTCGATACCGGCCTCGTCGACCACCCGCGCGGTGGCGTAGTCGTACGCGGTAAGCGCGGAGATAGGTTTTCCCTGGCGCTTCATATCCGCCAGTGCAGGCATCGTGACTTTGGTGAGTTGAGAACCAGAATGGGCAGGATCCGCGCCAGCGGAAAAATTGCTGAGGCTCATTGCGACTCCAGTGCCGCTCCGGCAACTCAGGATGCGGCCCGAACAAGAGCGAGTATACGCCCCGGCAACAGAAAGCGCACCCCCTGAACGGCTTGACAAGCTCAGCGCGGATACCAAGCTCCAATGGTTGTGCGGCCTGCGGTTTCCTGGCCAATTCTCGAACCAGGCGGAGTTTTAACCACCGCCTGCCCCGGCGTGGGGTGCGGGGCGCATCGCCGCAACCCGCAAGGCGTATATTGAAACTATGGCGACTGCGGTGGAACGGGACCGGTATCTTTTCGGGGCGCTGGAAAGCAGCGCGCAAAACCGTATCAAAGTCACTCAGGCGAGCTATGGCTATGAAGAGCCGGAAGGCGTGGTCCTCACCTCTTTGGACTTCGCAGTGAACTGGATACGCAAAAACTCTGTCTGGCCCATGACCTTCGGCCTCGCCTGCTGCGCCATCGAAATGATGTCGATGGGTGCGGCGCGCTACGATATCGCCCGCTTCGGCGCCGAAGTCTTTCGTGCCTCTCCCCGGCAGGCAGACCTGATGATCGTGGCCGGCCGAGTCGCGCAAAAGATGGCTCCCGTCATCCAGCGGCTCTACGAGCAGATGCCCGAACCCAAGTGGGTAATCTCCATGGGCGCCTGCGCAACTTCCGGTGGCGTCTTCCAGAATTACGCTCTTGTTCAGGGCGTGAACCAGGTGGTGCCCGTGGACATCTACGTTCCCGGATGCCCGCCTCGTCCCGAACAGCTACTGCACGCCATTACCCTGCTTCAGGAAAAGATCCAGCACGAACCCCGTAGCCTGATGAAGACCCTCAATGCGGGATAGTCGATCCTGGTTGTTCGTCTCACGTTACTTAAGTAACCTTCGCCCTGGCTCGTAGTAACAGTGTTGATTCGTTAAGCAACCCATACAAAAAGTGCCATATTTATGATTCGTCCTATGATACGTTAGGGATTGTGGCAGTTACAGCGTTACCCCCTCTCGGCAACTCGGGGTGTGGCGTGAGCGTGTAGTTGTTCCGGGAGACCCTTCGGACACAGATCTGCGACCGTGGCAAGCTTACCTACGTACGAAATGTTTCCTCATTGCGCAAGTCTTCGATATTGGGACCGGTCGTAAATCGGCAAGTGCAGTATCCGTTCTCTCCTGACGAACAACAATACCCAACCAGCACAACAGCAGCACTGCGGAGGATCAAGCATGTATGGTGGTGTTTTGAAATCTGCGAGCCGGGTTCTTTCCCTAGCACTTCTGATATCGGCTCCCGTTGCTTTAGCAGCTCAGGCAACGACATCGGCAAAGGGAGCCTCATCCGATCAATACGCGTCGAAGTTCGATATCTTTGCCGGCTTCAGTTACCTGGCTCCCAAGGGAACAGTGGACATTCCCCAGGCCAGCGGGGGTACGGTTCCCTATTCGTATGATGCCGTCAACGTGGGCGGGCTGTTCAGTGGGGCCTATTACTTCAATCGCTATGTCGGCGCTCAGGCTGAATTTGCCGAGCACGAGTGGGGTGGCCAAAGCAGCAATGGCAGCAACATTGGAACCCACGGCAACGACGATGGATTCCTGACCCTCGGCGGGGGTATTATTTTCCGCTTTCCAACCGGCGATATTACGCCATTCGTACATGGCTTGGTCGATGCAGAACAGGTGGAGGGCCCGGATTTCAACGCCGCGAAGTGGGGTCCCGGCCTGACCGTCGGCGGCGGCATGGATTACGAGACGCCGCTCTTTGATCATCATTTGGCCATTCGTCTCTTCCAGGCGGATTACGAGTACATGCACGCCGATTTCGGCCCCCAGGTGAACCCTCCCGGCGGCCGCGCCAACATCAATGCGGCGCGTCTGAGCACCGGCTTCGTGATTCACCTCGGTTCAATAGCGCCGCCTCCGCCAGTCACCCTTTCCTGCTCCGCCAATCCGGATTCGGTCTATCCCGGAACCGACGTCACCATCACCTCTACGGCCGGCAACCTGAACCCCAAAATGAATGCTGTCTATTCCTATTCGGGATCGGGTGTCCAGGGCAACGGGGCGACGGCCACGGTCAACACTTCTTCACTGGCGCCGGGCACCTATACCATCCAATGCGGAGTTAAGGAAGGCAAGAAGGGTAAAGAAGGTGAGAAAGCGTGGGAGAATGGAAGCGCCACGGCAACCTTTACAGTAAAGCCTTTCGAACCGCCAACCATCAGCTGCTCGGCCGACCCCACCACCATCAAGCCGGGTGACACGAGCACCATCACCGCCTCCGGCGTAAGCCCGCAGAACCTGCCGCTGACCTACAGCTACTCGGCTTCCGCAGGCACCATCACCGGAAACGGCACGACCGCCGTCTTCAGCTCCTCTGGCGCGCCGACGGGCGCCGTGGGCATCACCTGCAAGGTGTCGGACGACAAGGGTAACACCGCGTCCGCCGATACTACGGTGACCATTGAAGCTCCGCCACCGCCGCCACAGCCGCATACGCAGGCCCTCTGCTCAATCAGCTTTACCACTGACAAGCGGCGGCCCACGCGCGTGGACAACGAAGCCAAGGCCTGCCTCGATCAGGTAGCCATTGACCTGCAACAGCAGCCGGACGCCAAGGCCGTGCTGGTGGGTGAATCGGATGCCCACGAAAAGGACATCACCTCCCGCGAAGAGAAGTACCAGGAGCGGCACCACCGTGCTCACGTGATGTACTTCGCCGGCCAGCGTGCCGTCAACGCCAAGGACTATCTGGTGACGCAGAAGGGCATTGACCCCTCTCGCATCAGCACCGCCACAACCGACACCGATGGGCAGTTGGTGCAAGACTACCTGGTGCCTTCCGGAGCAAACTTCGATCAGGACGTGCCGGGCACCACTCCGGTGAACGAGTCCGAGATCAAGCCGCAAAAGCGCATTCCTCTGCCGGAGCGGCACCACCACCGGGCGCACTGAGCGCCGGCCGTTCATTCACCCGCAACGGGCCTTGCGGCCCGTTGCGGCAGCAATTCGCCTACGCCATTCGTTTGCACTGACAGGCAGACGGACGGCAGGACGCTAGACAATCCTTCTGCAATACTTTTGAGGCTGACTGGCGTGTCCGGTCAGCCTTTTTTAGCGTTCGTGGATTGATTTCCGCACCATTATTTATGCTTCTCTCAGGGGTTTTCCTGCTAACTTGGAGTTTGTTGCCTAAATGAGCTATTTCCAGAACCTGTTTCAAGTTTTTCGGCGGCGTGGAATTCTCGCCCCGGCCCTGATTGTCCTGGCTTTCTGTTTCGCGTATGCAGCCGGAGCGCAAGCCTCCTGGAACGCCGTAGGACCCGCCGGCGGTGCGGCTCGCGCCTTTGGCGTGGTGCCGGGGCAGCCCAGTCATCTTTACCTGGGCACAACCACAGGCTGGATCTATGAGTCGATGGATGGTGGCGCCTCCTGGCATCGCCTGGCAAGGCTGGGCTCCTCAAGCGACCTCATCCTCGACCACATCATTGTGGATGCCGCAGACCCGCACACCATTTATGCCGCAGGATGGTGGCCCGACCGCGACGACGGCGGCCTGTGGATCAGTCACAACAGCGGCCGCACCTGGACCAAAACGCCGGGCCTTCATGGGCAGGTTTTGTCGCTTATCCAGTCGCCCTCCAGCCCCCAGACGCTTTTCGCGGGCACGCTGCAGGGGGTCTTTCGCAGCACCGATGCCGGAACCAACTGGCAGCAGATCAGCCCCGTCGGCGACCGCGAGATTCACGACATTGAATCCCTGGCCGTCGATCCACTCAACCCGGAGATCCTTTACGCCGGCACCTGGCATCTGCCCTGGAAAACCACCGATGGCGGCAAAACCTGGCACAACATCAAGCGCGGAATCCTCGTCGATTCCGACGTCTTCTCCATCATCGTGGATCCCGTCAGCACACGCACAGTCTATTTGAGCGCCTGCAGCGGAATTTACAAAAGTGAAGACGCCGGCCTTCTCTTTCACAAGATCGAGGGCATTCCCTTGAGCGCCGACCGCACCCGAGCGCTCCGCCAGGACCCCGATAATCGCGAGGTTGTTTACGCCGGCACCACCGAAGGCCTTTACAAAACACTCAACGGCGGCCGCACCTTCCACCGCATGACCGGTGCCGACGTCATCGTCAACGATGTTTACGTCGATCCGCTTAACCCGAAGCGCGTACTGCTGGCCACCGACCGCGGCGGCGTCCTGGCCAGCGACAATGGCGGCGTCAGCTTCGCCGAGTCCAACGAGGGAATCTCCGGGCGCAAGGTTGAGGCTCTGCTGGTGGATCGCAACGATCCCCAGCGCATGTACGCCGGAGTGGTCAACGACCAGAATTACGGCGGCGTCTTCGTTTCTTCCGACGGCGGCGCGAGCTGGTCGCAGGTTTCCCACGGCCTCGACGGGCTGGATGTGTTTGCGCTCTCCCAGGCCGAGGACGGCACCATACTCGCCGGCACCAGCCACGGCATTTTTGCACTGCCTGCAAGGGAAGACGCAGGTTCCACGTTGCATGACCCCCCCGGCGACCTCTCCGCTACCGCCATGAGCTGGCAGCCCATCAACACCCTGGCCAACACCCAGTTGAAAGTGACGACAAAAAAGATCAAAGGCGTGCGCGTCAACGTGGAAGAGCGGGTGAAGGACCCGATAGCCCGACTGGACGCACGCGTCTCGGCGTTGGATGCCTCGGGTAAGGTCTGGATTGCCGCCACCAATCTGGGCATCTTCACCAGCAAGGACAAAGGCGCAAGCTGGCAAGGCGGTCCGGTCATGGGAGAAGCCGACTACGACTCCGTTGCCGAGCATGATGGCGTGCTGGCTGCGGCAAGCCTCTCCAGGATTGTCGAATCCACCGACGGCGGACAGACCTGGATGCCGTTGAATCTTCCCCAGATGCTCACCCGCATCCACGGCATCGCCTTTGCGCCGGAAGGGTCGTTGTGGGTGGGTGCGCGCGACGGCGTTTTCTTCACCCCCGACATGGGCTCGAACTGGAAGTGGGTCGAGAGGCTTCCCTTCCGCGACGTCGATGACCTCAGCTATGATCCCGCCATCCACAAAATGCTGGTCAGCTCGAATTTGAGCGACCAGATTTTTGCCATCAACCCCAAGACCATCACCTGGAGCTGGTGGCAGACCGGCTACAACGTCTCCCTGATTCGCGCCGCAGGCGACCGGCTGGTGGCCGCCTCGGTGGACGACGGCGTGGTGGTGGAATCGCAACCCGCAGGCATGGAAAGCAGCCGCAAATAAGCCGGGGACGGCGATTTTCTGTATCATCGAAGCATGCAGACCGAGACGGCGGCGTCCCACCTGCCTGACTCATCCGGCGCCCATCCATTTCGCACCTACGACAAGCGGCTGGAGCCGATTGCGGCCCACGTTCTTGCCGGCCAGCGCCTCAGCTTCGATGACGGCATGGCGCTTTACGGCTCATCCGACGTGCTCGCCGTGGGCTGGCTCGCCAATCATGTGCGCGAACGGATGCACGGCGACGTGACTTACTTCAACGTCAATCGCCACATTAACCCCACCAACGTCTGCGTAGCGGCCTGCCGTCTTTGCGCCTTCGGCCGCAAAAAAGGCGATTCGGCCGGCTACACCATGGCTCTGGAAGAAGCCTGGCAAACCGCCGCTTCCGGATACTCCGAGGCGGTAACGGAATTTCACATCGTCGGCGGCCTGCATCCCGACCTGCCCTTCGAGTTTTTCCTCGACCTGGTTCGCGGCCTCAAAGAGCGTTTCCCCAAGGTCCACATCAAGGCCTTCACCATGGTCGAGATTGCGTATCTGGCCCGTCGAGCCAAGCTGACCATCGAGCAAACGCTCAGCAAACTACGCCAGGCCGGCGTGGACTCCATGCCCGGCGGCGGTGCGGAGATTTTTGCGGCGCGGGTCCGCTCCATCATCTGCGACCACAAGATCGACGGCGAAGAGTGGCTCGAAACCGCGCGCCTGGCCCACAAAATGGGCTTCAAGACCAACGCCACCATGCTCTACGGCCACATCGAGAACGACGCCGACCGCGTGGACCATCTGCTGAAACTGCGCGCCCTCCAGGACCAGACCGGCGGCTTTCAGACTTTCATCCCGCTGGCCTTCCATCCTGCCAACACCCCGCTCGACCACCTGCCCGTGACCACCGGCCTGACCGACATACGGCAGATCGCGGTGAGCCGCCTGATGCTCGACAATTTTCCCCACATCAAGGCGTACTGGCAAATGATGACCCCGAAAATTGCGCAGATCTCCCTTCGCTTCGGCGCCGACGACATTGACGGCACGGTAATCGAAGAGAAGATCTACCACGATGCCGGGGCCACCACGCCCCAGGGGATGACCCGCAAAGAGCTCTGCCGCCTGATCACCGAGGCCGGGCGCGTGCCCGTCGAGCGCGATACCCTCTATCACGCCGTCACTCGCACTGAGGATAGTTTCGTGGTTGCGGTCTAAGCGTGAGCCTGCTGGTTTATGCGCGGTAAAGCGCCGTCCCGCAGCCTCCGCTTCCGCATGTCAACCCCCTTGCCTCCAAAAATTCCGCAGGTGCTTGAAATCAAAGGGCAGCTTTCCTTCGCTTATTTGCCGATTAATTCTCCCATCCCGCTACCCTTGATGTATGCACCGGAAAATAGCCGAGAGCAGATCTCGGCGTCGCTTGCTCTCGCGAACATTACCCCCACCCCTGGGTGAGGATCATTTCATTTCCGGCCTGCGGGATACGTTTCGTCCAATGTATCGGGACATTACATGTAACCCTTGCGTTTTGAGACACTTGCTATGAATTTGACTCATAAACGACGCATTTTCATACACTTAACATTTGGCCCATCTGCATCCCATGTGTTTTCAAACACTTGCATTTTTACCCCCACCCCCCACCCCGGTTCCAAAGCGCAGGGGCGCCGGAAAGCCAGCTACCGCAGAGCCATCGCATCTATGTTTTCCAGGGCGTTTTCCAGGGCGCGGCCAGATTCGCTCCTGCGGGCGGCAAGACACGAAAATCGCAGTCGGGCAGCATCCGCTCCGCTGCGGCCGGTCAGAATGCGGCGACACCGGTGATGTGCTGCCCCAGAATCAGCGTGTGGATGTCATGCGTGCCTTCGTAGGTCTTCACCGACTCCAGATTCATCATGTGGCGCATCACCGGGAAGTCTTCGGTGATGCCATTGGCGCCCAGGATGTCTCTGGCCGCCCGCGCGCATTCAAGGGCCATCCAAACGTTGTTGCGCTTGGCCATGGAGATATGCTGGTGGCCGGCTTTGCCGGCGTCTTTGAGCCGGCCCACGTGCAGCGCCAGCAACTGCGCCTTGGCAATTTCGGTCGCCATCCATACCAGCTTCTCCTGCACCAGTTGGTGGCTGGCGATCGGCTCATTGCGGAATTGTTTTCTCGCCTTCGCGTAGTTCAGCGCGGTCGAGTAGCAATCCATCGCCGCTCCGATGGCGCCCCATCCGATGCCGTAGCGGGCCTGGTTGAGGCACATCAGCGCGCTCTTCAATCCCCTCGCGCCGGGCAGCAGGTTGGCTTCCGGCACGTGCACGTCCACGAGCGAAAGGCTGCTGGTGACCGAGGCCCG
>JASHOY010000014.1 GCA_030038435.1 Acidobacteriaceae bacterium
TGTGGTCAATCACTGGAGCGACGAGCGACAACGAAATCGGGAAATCTGGCCCCGTCCCTTCGGGTTGCGGCGTAAATTCGGCCATACTTCGTTGCCGGCCTCGACGGTGGGGCCTGCCACAGCCTTCGGCCGTCCTCTCGTCTGGCCGAATTTACACTCGCAACGCCATCCACCCCAATAGTGTTAACAGGCCCTAGGTGCGTATGGCATTCCCTCCTCCACAAAGATAGACTGGTAGCATGCATGTCCATGCCGCGCCATCGGCCGATTCGCAACTACCGGGCGCAAAGCGGACGACAATCGTTCTCCAGGTCTCGCTTTTCGCCACTCTGGCTTACGTGGCGGTGACCTTCATCGCGGGCCTGCGCGCGCACTCTTTGGCGCTGCTTTCGGAGTCCGGTCACAATGTCTCCGATTTTTTTGCCCTTCTGCTTAGCTTTGCCGCCGTCTATTTCCAGACCCGGCCGGCAGATAGCTCCAAAACCTTCGGATATCAACGCGCCGGCGTCCTGGCTGCTTTCGTCAATGCCGGAGCGCTCATCCTGATTTCGCTCTGGATCGGCGCCGAGGCCGTGCGCCGGCTTTCCAATCCGGTCATCGTGCAGCCGCGCCTCATGATGTATGTCGCCGCGGCCGGCGTGGTGATGAACGGAGTCATCGCCATTCTTCTGTGGCGCGTGGCCCGCGACGTAAACCTGCGCAGCGCTTTTCTCCACATGGCCGGCGACACGCTTTCCACCGCCGCCGTCATTGCCGGCGGCGCAGCCATATTACTGTCCGGGCAGAACTGGATCGATCCCGTCCTCTCCCTGCTGATTGCCGCGCTCATTCTCTGGTCAAGCATCGGCATCATGCGCGAGACGCTGAACATTCTGCTCGAAGGCGCGCCGCGGGGAGTTTCGCTCACCTCCATCCGCGCGGGAATGGAAGAAGTCGAGGGCGTGGTCAATGTACACGATCTTCACGTGTGGAGTCTCGGTTCGCATTCCAGCGCCCTGGCCTGCCATGTGACCATCGACGACATTCCGCCGTCAGAAAGCGCCTGCATCCTGGTCAAACTCAATCATCTCCTGCGCCAGCACTTTCAAATCGCGCATACCACCATCCAGTTTGAGCATATTGGCTGCGAGGAGTTGCAGGGCTGCGTAGTGCCCATGGAAGAGATGACCGGCAGCTCGGCCCATTCGCACTCCGGTCACACGCATTGATCCGGCTCGCGGGAGGGGCCGATATTGCTGAGTTTCCGCGTCCCTGTCGCCGCTCTCGCTTTGCTGCTCTGCGCTCTTCCGGTTTGCGCCCGAGATGCTTTCGGGAGAAACACTTCCAGCCTCCAGTCCCTCTCCGGCGAGTACGCCAATTCCGCCCAGCCCGATACTCCATTCAGCTTCTATGCTCAGAACGGCAGCCTGATCGTCGAGTCGGAGCGCCTTCTTCCCATGGCGCTCAAACCCATCTCCGCTACGGAATTTATGATCCCCGGATTCAAGGTCACGGTCACCTTCACCGTCGCTGCAAACGGCCAGGCCCAAAGCGTTGTCTTCTCCAGCGATCCAGGCGCCATATTCAACCGCACCGGACCCGCCGTGCATCACGTCTTCCACGACTACCGCCGCAGCGAGGTCATGATTCCCATGCGCGACGGCGTGAAGCTGCATGCGGTCATTCTCAAGCCGGCAGATATTAAGACGCCGCTGCCCATCCTGCTTAACCGCACGCCGTATGGCGTAAACGGAACCACTGGCGCGTCTTTCTTTGCGGAACGGCCGGAATTGGCCCGCGCAGGTTACATCTACGTGGCCGAAGACATTCGCGGCCGCTTCAAAAGCCAGGGCTCGTTCGTGATGATGCGCCCGCTCGCCGAGCACCGTAACCCTGAAGCCATCGACGAGAGCACCGACGCCTCCGATACCGTGGCCTGGCTGGTAAAACATGTGCGCGGCAACAATGGGCGCGTCGGAGTGCTGGGCACCAGTTATCCGGGTTTCCTGGCCATGATGGCCGGAATCGACCCCAATCCGCACGTCAAAGCCATTTCGCCTCAGGCCCCCATGATTGACGTCTGGATGGGCGATGACTTCTTTCACAATGGAGCCTTCCGCCAGAGCTACGGCTATGACTACGTGCTCATGATGGAGTCGAACAAGGAAAACTCCAGCGTCAGCTACGGAAAAACCACAGACGGCGATCCTGTGGACGGCTATAACTTCTTCCTCAAGCGCGGCAACTTTGCCAACGATGTGAAGGAATCCGGCTCAAAACTCCTGCCCACCTGGAAGCTCTTTCTCGACCATCCTGCCTATGACGATGCGTGGCGTTCGCGCGGCGTCGAGTGGCATCTCGATAAGGTTGCCGTTCCCACCTTGACCGTGGGCGGCTACTACGACCAGGAAGATATGTACGGCCCGCAGGAGGAGTACGCCAAGCTCGAGCCTCACGATGTGCACCACGATAACTTCCTCGTGCTCGGGCCCTGGCGGCACGGCTACTGGTCGTCTTCATCGCGGCATCTGGGCAATCTCGACTACGGCCAGCCTATCGGCAAGGAATTCCGCGCCGATATCGAAGCAAAATTCTTCGCACACTATCTCAAAGATCCGCCGGGGACCAATCCCTCCGGCTTCAACCTGCAGAACACCGCCAGTTTCCAGACCGGCTCCAACACCTGGAAGTATTATGCGCATTTCCCACCCCATAACTCGCACTCAAGGAGTCTTTATCTCACCAGCGACGATCGACTCACCTGGACGGCGCCGCAAACCGCCGCGCAAAGGAGTTATATAAGCAATCCCGCCGATCCCGTGCCCTACCGTCACCGCCCCATTCAACCTACTTACTCGAAAGGCTCCCAGTGGTATAACTGGCTCACCGAAGATCAGCGTTTCGTCACCGGCCGCAAAGACGTTGCCGTCTGGACGCTCCCCGTCCTCAAGCACGATCTGACCCTCAGCGGCGACGTGGTCGCCGATATTTATGAAGCCACCACCGGCTCCGATAACGATATCGTGGTAAAGCTCATCGATGAGTATCCCCAGGATGCTGCCGATGCGAAGATGCGCGGTTACCAGCTGATGACCAATGCTGAAATCTTCCGCGGCCGCTATCTCTCCGGCTTCGACAATCCCCAGCCGCTGCAGCCCAACAAAATTTACGAATACCGCTTTGATCTTCACGACATCGACCATGTCTTCAAAGCCGGCCACACGGTCATGGTGGAAATCCAAAGCACCTGGTTCCCGCTCTACGACCGTAATCCCCAGACTTTCGTGCCCAACATCATGGCCGCGCCTGCCGACGCGTACCAACCGGAGACCATCACCATCTATTCCGGACCGGGCCAGGAGTCGAGCCTGAAAGCGCCGGTGGTGGAATCAGATACTCACCCGGCAGATTGAAGCAATTTCGCGCTAAAATAGAAGTACAGATATGGCCCTTCGCCAGACCATCTCGGCCCTCCTCTAGCGGCGCCCGCCGCACATAACCCCAACCGCGCCATTCCCGATCCAGCAATTCATTCATCCAAAGCGCAAATCCCCGGAGGGGCCGCCATGATCGATCGTCTTGAACAAATGGAACAGCGCTACACCGACATGCAGTCGCAGTTCGCGCTGCCGGAAGTCCTCAACGACCACGAGAAGTACCAGAAAATCGGCAAAGCACTGCGCGAAATCGAAGCGCCGGTGGAAAAATACCGCGAGCTGAAACAGGCGCAACAAGGCATCGCCGACGCGCGCGCCCTGCTTACCGAAAGCGACCCTGGCATCCGGGCTATGGCCGAAGAGGAGATTGCCGCGCTGGAGCCGCGCGTCGCGGAAATCGAACAGGAATTGCGACTCCTGCTTCTGCCTAAAGACCCTAACGACGAAAAGAACGTTATCCTCGAAATCCGCGCCGGCACTGGCGGCGACGAGGCCTCGCTTTTCGCCGCTGAGGTCTTCCGCATGTATACGCGTTTCGCCGAGCAGCACCGCTGGAAGGTGGAATTGCTCTCCGTCTCCGAATCCGGCGTCGGCGGGTACAAGGAAGTGATCGCCATCGTCGAAGGCGAGCGCGTCTACTCGCAGCTCAAATGGGAGAGCGGCGTGCACCGCGTGCAGCGCGTTCCCGCCACGGAGACGCAGGGCCGGGTCCACACTTCGGCGGTCACCGTCGCGGTGCTGCCCGAAGCGGAAGACGTGGACATAAAAATCGAGGCCAAAGATATCCGCATCGACACCTTCTGCTCTTCGGGCCCGGGCGGACAGTCGGTGAATACCACCTACTCCGCCGTGCGCATCACCCACCTGCCCACGGGCACCGTGGTTAGTTGCCAGGACGAGAAATCGCAGATCAAAAATCGCGAGAAGGGCATGCGCGTCCTGCGCTCGCGTCTCTATGAGATGGAAATGGAGCGCCAGCAATCGGAGCTGGCCAAAGAGCGCAAATCCATGGTGGGCAGCGGCGACCGCAGCGAGAAAATCCGCACCTACAACTTTCCCCAGAATCGCGTCACCGATCACCGCATCGGCCTCACCCTGCACCAGCTCGACCTGGTCATGGCCGGCCGCCTGCAGCCCATCGTCGATGCGCTCATCGCCCACTTCCAGGCCGAGCAGTTGAAAGCCGATGCAACCCACGCTGCCTGACCAACACAGCATCCGCGATCTTGTTTTGGAGGCGCAGCGCGTTCTGGCAGCAGGACCGCACCCCGACCGTGCGCGGATCGATGCGGAAACACTGCTCCTGCATATCCTCCAACAGCACAACCCGGGCCAGAATCGAGCCCGGCTCCTCACCCACCTGGATTCGACCGCCGAAGCCCATTCCACCGCCGAATTCCACGCGCTTATCGAACGCCGTCTTTCCGGAGAGCCCATCCAGCACATCCTGGGCGAGGCGGAGTTTTACGGCCTGCCATTTTTCGTTAACCGCGACGTCCTCATCCCCCGTCCTGAAACGGAGCACCTGGTCGAGAAGGCCCTGCAACTCGCCGCGAATTTCACCAACCCCCGAATCGTCGATGTGGGTACCGGCTCCGGAGCCATCGCCGTCGCGCTCGCGGCCCATTTGCCGGGCGCCTCCATCACAGCTACCGATCTGTCCCCATCCGCGCTTGCCGTTGCCAAACACAATGCCGCGCGCAATGGAGTCAAAGACCGCGTTCGCTTTTTGGCCGGCGATTCGCTCGCTCCCATCGCGCACGAGAGCTTCGAAATCATCGCCTCGAATCCGCCGTATGTGCCGGAGACTGACCGCCCCTCGCTCGCCGTCGAGGTGCGCGACTACGAACCGGCGGTCGCGCTCTTCGCCGGCGAAGATGGACTCGCCATCTATCGCCGTCTCGTCCCCGCCGCTTTCACTGCGCTTACACGCGGTGGATTTCTTGCCCTCGAAATCGGCTGCGGCCAGCAATCCGCCGTCAGCGCTATTCTTCAAGCGGCAGGTTTCCGCAACATTCAGTTCACCTCCGACCTTCAGGGCATTCCACGCGTCGCCTCAGCGCGGAGGCCGTAGCCCATCCCGCCTCACTGGCTTTCCACAATCGCCGGCGGTAATTCGAAGCCGCACGGCGCTTCCTTGACCATGGTTGTTATAGACTTTTTGCAAAAAGGAAAAGGAGTCATTCTTATGCTTTCTTGCAAAGGATTCGGTGCCACCAGTGCGCAGTCTCCGCTGGCGCCCATCAGTTTCAGCCGCCGCTCACCCGGACCTCGCGACATTGCCGTCGACATTCTCTACTGCGGCGTATGCCACACTGACCTGCACCAGGCGCGCAACGAATGGAACGGTTCGCGGTATCCCCTCGTGCCCGGCCATGAAATCGTCGGACGCGTTACCGCCGCGGGCAGCGACGTCACCAGATTCAAGCCGGGGCAAATTGCCGCCGTCGGCGTCATCATCGACTCCTGCCGCAAATGCGATTCGTGCCTCGCCGGCGAAGAATGCTATTGCATCGAGGGACCCACCGACACCTACAACGCCGTTGACCGCGTTGACGGCTCCATCACCCAGGGCGGATATTCGAACAACTATGTGGTGGACGAACGCTTCGCCCATACCGTGCCGGAGAATCTTTCACTGCCGGGCGTCGCGCCGCTGCTATGCGCCGGCATCACCACTTACTCGCCCCTGCGCCACTGGAAAGTCGGTCCGGGCATGAAAGTGGGCATCATCGGTCTCGGCGGTCTGGGCCACATGGCGCTAAAATTCGCCCACTCCTTCGGCGCGCACGTCGTGCAGTTCACCACTTCGCCGCGCAAAAGAGAAGACGCGATGCGGCTTGGAGCGGACGAAGTCGTGGTCTCAACCGATGCCGCCGCCATGCAGGCTCACGCCAAATCCTTCGACTTCATTCTCGACGCGGTTTCCGCCAATCATTCCCTCGATCCCTATCTTGCCCTGCTCAAGCGCGACCGCACCATGACGCTGGTGGGCCTGCCCGAACAGCCTCCTCAGTTCAGCGTCTTCTCGCTGATCACCAAACGCGCTTCCGTCGCCGGCTCCATGATTGGCGGCATGATTGAAACACAAGAGATGCTCGACTACTGCGGGCAGCACAACATCACCGCCGACGTCGAAGTGATCCCGATGCAGAAGATCAACGAAGCCTTCGAGCGCCTGCTCAGGCAAGATGTGAAGTACCGCTTTGTGATTGACATGAGCTCACTTGGCTGATGGAAAACGGCGGTTCGCCTTTAGCTCGGGTTGCGCGATCGAGAAGATGGATGGCCAGCCTGCAAACCAGCGGTGGGATGGCTACGAAGACCCCGGATACGCGGCGGCTATCACCGGCCTCCTACAGCACGGGCGGCTTGGTTCGTCACCCCGCCGAATCGCCGCTCTCTTCGATAAAACTCTTCCAGCGCCGCATCCAAGTCTGACTCGTTGAATTCCGGCCACATGCGGTCGGTGAAGACGAGTTCCGCGTAAGCCGACTCCCACAGCAGAAAATCGGAGAGCCGTTTCTCGCCGCCGGTGCGGATGAGCAGGTCGACGTCGCTGCTGCCCGCAATCACGGCTGCGGCCAACGATGACGTCAATGCTTTGGGATCCGGCGCCGGTTTCCTCGCCAACGCCGTGGCTGCTGCGCTCGCTATGGCGTCGCGCGACGAGTAATCAATAGCCACGCGCAGATGCAGGCGGTGTCCGGCCGCGGTTCGCCACTCGGCATTTTCAATGGCGCGCAGTACGGCCCGCGGCAGCCTGTCGCGCCGCCCAATCGCCTCCAGCCGCGCGCCCCGTTCACGCAGCCGCTCGGTCTCCATGCGCAGAAAAGCCCGCAAGAGCCAGAAGATGCTCTCCACCTCCGCCGCCGGCCGGCGCCAGTTGTCTGATGAGAACGCGTACAGCGTCAGCCGCCCGATCCCCACATCCGGCGCGTGCTCCACAATGCGCCGCGCGGCGCCAAGTCCGGCGCGATGTCCGGCCACGCGCGGCAACCCGCGCCGCGTCGCCCAGCGTCCGTTGCCGTCCATAATGATGGCCACGTGCAGCTCGTTGTTGAAACAACTTTGTAACGTAAAGCCACCTCGCATAATGCTCCATTGCGCTCCCGCCATTCGCGTATCGGCTTTGCGGTATAAAGTATCTGCGCAAAAATTTCAGGCCTTCGACGCCGCCAGCCTCCGCGCCAATGACCTCACCGTCTCGTCATTTGCGCCCTTCGCCGCATCGCGCACCACCTGTTCCAGCGTGTTCAGG
>JASHOY010000117.1 GCA_030038435.1 Acidobacteriaceae bacterium
TTGATGGCGCCCTCTTCGCCGGCGCTCGGCTGCATCGCGGCGCGATGAAAATAGCGCCGCCGCAATTCGATGTGCTCCCCATTTCCCGGCAGTGCATTCCGCCGCCTATTGGACCCCGCTGTTCTTCATCTGTCCGCCGAGCCAGGCGGTGCCTGCGCCGCGAGTCTCGCCTTTCTTGCCACCCCACGTCCAGTACATGCCTAGGTAGGCGTAGTTCTCGGTCTGGCCGGCGACGGAGTGACCGTAACAAAACAGAAACTGCTCGTTCGGATTGCGCTTGAAATGGTAATAGCCGCCCAGGTCGATCATGGTGGAGGCCTGCGTCTGCGCGGCGGCGAATCCTTCTTTGCCATGCGCAAACACCTCGCCGCCAAACTCGAGGCGGTCTCCAGGAAATGTGTATTTGAGCAGGAATCCACCGTAAGGAAAATCCCGATAGCCGGTCTGCGGGACAACAGTCTCGCCTGCCCCGCCATCGAGCAGCCACGGCCCAATGTTCTTTTGCAGCCAGACCGGCAGACGGTACCAGACTTTGCCCACGCCGAGGCCTTTGTCGTAATTGCCCGTAGGCATCTCAAACATGGTAAAGGTGCCGATCTGCGGCACAACTCTGCTCTCTTTTATGTAGGCGATCTTGGCGCCCAGTTCCATGTCGGTGAGGCCGAAGGCGCTGGGACCGGTGCCGCCGGGAAGATAAACGGGGTTATTCGACGGCGCGATCTCACCCCAGGGCAGAATGGCGTGAAGCTGCACTCTGGGAACGGCGCCCCAATTGAATTCAAACGCCGGCCCGGTCGAATCCATCTCTGCCGGTGTGCCGTCCGCGCCACCGAAAATGTAAAACTCGTAATGGTGCAGGTCCACCGGAACCGGATCATCGGTCTGGTAGGGCGGCCCCTGCGCCCAAGTGCGCGCGCCGGCCACCATAAACATCAACAAAAGGACGGTTCTCAGGTTACGGCGTGGAGAGGTCATTGGCGTGTTCTCTTGCGCAAGACGACTGCTGATCCCATGGGTAATCGTATGCTCGCCAAAATATATCGATGTTCGATAAACGTCAAGATGCGGCAGCAGAATTCACGATATAGTGATCTCTGTGACCAACCAGAAGCGCGAGCTCTTCTATGGCCTGATCCGCATACACGTGCTGCTGCACGCCGCACATGAGCCCATCTTTGGTATGGCGATGATGGAAGAGCTTGCGCACCACGGCTATCGCATCGGCCCGGGCACACTTTACCCTCTGCTGCATGGAATGGAGCGCGGCGGCTTGCTGAAGTCGGTTTCCGGCGGCGGCCAGGGGCGCCGGCCGAGAGTGTATCGCATTACGGCAGCCGGACGGAGGGCTCTGGAAAAGGCTCGAGAGAAGGTGGATGAACTCTGCCATGAACTACACGAAGCGCATCCGCGCGAGCTTGGATCGGGCCGAGAGAAATCCGCGCGATATATTGTGTAGACTTCGCCGCGCCTCGTTCCTTGTGCTACGGCCTTGATCAGTGCGCCGCTCCGATGCTTGCCCGTTCATTTGCTCCGGCTCTGGTCTTTACGTTGCGAAAGAGAAACAAAAACGGCAGGCACACCAGGCTCAGAAGCCCCAGCAGCCGGAAATCGTCAATATAGGAAGCCAGCGTGGCTTGCTGATGGAGCGTTTGATAGATAAACCCGAGTGCCTGATAGGGTGCGTTGGCAGCGCCGCTGTGCTGCGCCAGAAAACCGGTAATTTGAGCCAAAGTATTGCGATAGGCTGGGTCGCTGCCGTTCAGATGCGCCACCAGGTAGTTCTGATGCGTCTGCTCGCCGCGAATCAGAAAGGTGGTGACCATGGAGATTCCCACGCTTGCGCCCAGGTTGCGGACCAGGTTGTAGAGCCCCGTGCCTGCGCCCATCAACTCATTGGGCAGCGTCTTCATGGCCATGGTGGTGAGCGGTACAAAGAGAAAGCCATTGGCGAATCCATTGACGATATTCGGCCAGATGACGTTGCCCATGCCCATGCTCAGGTTCAGATTGCCCAGCATAAAGAGCGATGCGGCGCGGATCACGATGCCTATGGCCATCAACAGGCGCTCGTCCACGCGGCCGATCAGGCGCGCCGCGATGATCATGGAAAGTATCGCGCCGATGCCGCGCGGCGCCACCGCAAAACCGCTGCTGTATGCTGTGTAGCCGATCAACTCCTGGAGAAACAATGGCAAGATCGCCGTGGTTCCGTAGATGATGACGCCCAGCAGCCCGATCAGGAATGTTCCCGTGGCCAAGTTCCGGTCGGCAAAAATGCGCAGGTTTACGATAGGCGCCCGCGTGCGCAGCTCGTACACGATGAAGGCGATGAGCGAAAACGCAGCGATTCCCAGAAACCAGCGCACCCAGACCGCGCTGAACCAGTCGGCTTCCTGGCCTTTGTCGAGCGCCACCTGCAGGGTGGTGAAGGCAATGGCCATAAGGCCGAGACCGATGTAGTCGATGGACAGATGCTTGGGCCTGGAGATATAAGGCGGATCTTCGACAAACGTCTGGATCATGAGCAGGGCCAGAATGCCCACCGGCACGTTGATATAAAAGATCCAGCGCCAGGTGTAGTTGTCTGTGATCCAGCCACCAAGCAGGGGCCCGATGAGCGGCGCCACAATTATGCCCATGCCGTAAACGGCCATCGCCTGGCCGCGCTTGTTCACGGGAAAGCTTTCCAGCAGCACCGCCTGCGACACCGGTTGCAAGCCGCCGCCTGCGGCGCCCTGCAGGACGCGGGCGGCAATCAGCATCACCAGGCTGTTGGCGGCGCCACACCACATGGACGCAAGCGTGAAAATGCTCACAGATATCAGCTGGTAATGCTTGCGTCCCAGAACGTTGCTCAGCCAGCCTGAAGAGGGAAGAATGATGGCGTTGGAAATGAGATAGCTGGTCAGCACCCAAGTGGATTCATCGGTGGTCGCCGAGAGGCTGCCTGCGATGTGAGGCAAAGAGACGGTGGCCACAGAGGTATCGAGGACCTCCATAAAGGTAGCCAACATCACCGACATCGCAATGAGCCACACGTTGTGGCTGGGCTGCCATGCGACGTCCGAAGGCCCGCTCTCTCTCTTTCCCGTTGGATTCAATATGCACCGCGCGTCTGCATCGTGAGCGATTCATGATTCCGGCATGGAGTGCCAGAGTCCCGGCCACGCAGCCGGCCGGCGACGCCCACAATTCAACTATAGCGGTCCCCCTCGTGCTCCTTTAACAGCTATGCATAGTGCTTCCTTGGGGAACTGCTTTGCGCGAAGAGAATTGCGCGGATATGCTTCGGCGCGAATCCAGCGTTGCAGCGGAAAGGCGGGGCGAAACTCGATCCCGAGGTCCTGGGGGGATGCGCGGTCCAGGCGAGCCGTTGGACGCGGGAAGGAAAGCTGTTTTATCGGGGCTTCTTGAAATGCAGTTCGCCCTTCAGGGCGCCGCTCCACAGAACGTCTTCGATGTGGTCCAGGAATCTCGAGCTTGAGAAAACAAGTAGCGCCTAGGCCGCGAGGGCTTTCTTTACCAGCTCGCTCACGGTGCGGCCTTCGGCGCGCAGGCCCGCCGCCTGCAGTTTTGCCTGCACGGCTTTCATTGCCAGACCCATCTCTTTGGAACCGGGCTTGTGTCCCACCGACGCGGCAACTTCGGCAACCGCCTCGTTTACTAAGGCGGCCAGCGCGTCTTCGCCTGCACTTTTGGGCAGAAATTCCTCAATGAGGACGATCTCTGCATTCTCTTTTGCCGCCAGTTCGGGGCGATTGCCGCGCGTGAAATGATCGATGGAATCGCGCCGCTGCTTGATCATCGAGGCCAGTACTTGCTCCGACTCGGCTTGCGTCAGCGGACCGCGCTTCTCAATGGCTTTGTTCATCAGCGCAGTCTTGATCAGCCGCAGCGTTCCGGTCCGCTGCTGATCGCGCGCTTTCATGGCCGTAACAATTTGCTGACTCACCAGTGTTTCCATTGCGCTTCTTTCGTCCATTTCCATCTATCCCTCAGTCCTGATTCTAGATTACGGCCCAGATGGCGCTGACCTGCCGG
>JASHOY010000118.1 GCA_030038435.1 Acidobacteriaceae bacterium
GAGCTGGTTGGCATTGAGGTAGACCTCGAGAAATGCCGGGCGATCGGGAATCTGGCCGGCGATCAGGGCTTCGGAAAGCGGGTCTTCAACGTAACGCTGCAGGGCGCGGCGCAGGGGACGTGCTCCGTAACTGCGATCGGTGAGCGTCTTGTCGAGAATCCACTTCTTGGCCTCGTCGGTGACCGAGATGGTGATCGCCTTTTGCGCCAGGTTGGCGTTCAACTGCTGCACCAGCAGCTCGACGATCTGGATCAGGTCGGCGTCAGAGAGCGACTGGAAGAGGATCACTTCATCGAGACGGTTGAGGAACTCAGGATTGAAGGTCTTCTTCACCTCGTTCTTGACCAGCTCCTCGACCTTCTCGCTGACGATGTCGTCGCGGTCGCTCTGGAAGCCCAGACCCTGCTTCTTCTGCAGATGACGGGCGCCGATGTTGGAGGTCATGATGAGGATGGTGTTCTTGAAGTCGACCGTGTTGCCGAGGCCGTCGGTCAACTGGCCGTCTTCAAAGACCTGCAGCAGGATGTTGAAGACATCCGGATGCGCCTTTTCGATTTCGTCGAGCAGGACTACGGAGTAAGGCGAACGCTTGACCCGTTCGGTCAACTGGCCGCCCTCCTCGTAACCTACATAGCCCGGAGGCGAGCCGATGAGCTTGGAGACCGAATGCTTCTCCATGAACTCCGACATATCGAAGCGGATAAGCGCCTTGTCTGAACCGAAGAGGAACTGGGCCAGAGTGCGCGCCATCTCCGTCTTGCCCACACCCGTCGGTCCAAGGAAAAGAAAAGAACCGATGGGCCGGTGCGGCGACTTTAGGCCGGCGCGCGAGCGGCGAATGGCGCGGGCCAGCGCAGAGATGGCTTTGTCCTGCGAAATCACCCGCTTGTGCAGCTCTTCTTCCACGCGCAGCAGCTTTTGCGTTTCCTCTTCCTTGATGCTGGTTACGGGAACGCCGGTCCAGCGGCTGACCACGTCTTCGATGTCTTCGCGATTGACGATGCCGGCGGCTGAGTCGTCGAGGTGATACTTGTCGCGCAGGGCGCGCAGGTTCTCGCGCTCCTTGCGCTCCTCATCGGAGTAGAAGCGCGCCTTTTCGAATTCGTGATTGGCGATGGCCGAATCCATGCGGTGCACGATGAACTTGATGCGCTTCTGCACCTCGGTAATCTCCTCGGGAAGTGAGGTTTGGCGCAGCTTGACGCGAGCGCCCGCCTCGTCGATGAGATCGATGGCCTTATCGGGCAGGAAGCGGTCGGGGATGTACCGGTTGGAATGGGCCACGGCGAATTCCACCGCGGCGTCTGTGTAGCTGACGGCGTGGAATTTTTCGTAGCGATCTTTGATGCCCATCAATATTTTGACGGCGTCGGATTCGGTGGGCGGTGGAACTTTGACGGCCTGGAAGCGCCGTTCGAGGGAACGGTCTTTCTCAATGGACTTGCGGTACTCGCCCGGTGTGGTGGCGCCGATGCACTGGATTTCGCCGCGGGAAAGCGCCGGCTTGAGGATGTTGGCCGCGTCGAGCGATCCCTCAGCCGAGCCTGCGCCGACCAGGGTGTGCAGCTCGTCGATGAAGACGATGGAGTTCTGGTTTTCCATCAGCTCTTTCATGATGGTCTTGAGGCGCTCTTCGAACTGGCCGCGGTATTTGGTGCCGGCGACAATCAGGGAAAGATCGAGGCCGAGCACATGCTTTTCGGCCAGGAAGCTGGGGACTTCGCCGTCGGCGATGCGCTGGGCCAAGCCTTCCACGATGGCGGTTTTGCCCACGCCAGGCTCGCCGATGAGCACGGGGTTGTTTTTGGTGCGGCGGCAAAGGATCTGGATGACGCGTTCGAGTTCGCCGTCGCGGCCTACCAGCGGATCAAGCTGACCATCCATGGCGGCCTGGGTAAGATCGCGGCTGAACTCGGCCAGCAGGCTGGACTCGCGCTGCCGTTGCTGCTGGGGGGCTTTCTCCTGGGTTACGCGGGCCAGCTCATCGCGAATCTGGGCCAGCTTGAGACCGCGCTCCTGCAGAATCTCCGATGCGAAGCACTTCTCCTCGCGCAGAAGCCCGAGCAGCAGGTGTTCGGTACCAATGTGCTTGTGCCCCAGGCGCTCGGCCTCTTCTGCGGCATAGGCCAGGACTCGCTTGCATTCATTGGACAGTGGGAGGTCGACGCTGGTGGATACCTTTTCGCGGATGGTGGTGTGGGCCTCGATCTGCTTGCGAATGGACTCGACCGAAGCATGCGAGCGCAGAAAACGGTTGGTTAACGCTTTGTCCTCGCGCAGGAGCCCGAGCAGCAAGTGCTCGGTTTCAATATAGGGCGAGCCAAACTGGCTGGCTTCGTACCGCGCAAAGAAGATGACGCGCCTTGCCTTCTCCGTATAGCGTTCGAACATGATGTTTCCCCTCATCCAGGCTTTCGGCTGGAGTGGCCGTCCGGTTGACGTTGCCTTGATGACGATGGGCTGTCATCCCGATCCGTTTCCGGCTTCAACCCGCCTGCGCGCGCCCTCTTCTAATTTCGCCGCCGGAGCTGCTTTTGAAAATTCTCTCCTGCTCCGAACAGCTCTTGTGGGTGGTGCCGGCCACTTCCGCCCTTTTTCGTCCCCGGCAAACACGCTGCCTGGAGACTTCCACCCTCTGCGCCTCAACCCGGCGGCGACCTGTTTGGGTCTCGCCAGGCTGCTTATTCTTTTAGATTCAAAAACGTGCGGAATGGTGCTGCGCCCGCCAAAACTTACCAACCGAAGCCTTTACCCCGCAATCGCCAATTTGTTGCCCCTCTCTTCGGTCCCTGCGGCGTTTTCCGCCCTCAGGGCGAGAGATTTCTTATAGGCCCGAACCTTCTTTCCACCTGCTACGAACCC
Organism: Acidobacteriaceae bacterium; assembly: GCA_030038435.1. Lineage (GTDB taxonomy): Bacteria > Acidobacteriota > Terriglobia > Terriglobales > Acidobacteriaceae > Telmatobacter. Next base: position 2,863 of record JASHOY010000118.1, read on the forward strand.
GTCGATTCGCTCCTGGCGGACTCAGTTCCCTGAGTAATTTGAACCCCGCCGCTCATCTTTTGACGCGCGCCAATCTCAGAGAGCCCACCGTTCTCAAGACGCAGTATGCGCCCGCACCGGGCGGCCAGATCAAGGTTGTGCGTCACAAGGATAGACGTAAGTCCGTGCGACGCGTGCAATCGCTCGATAATCTCAAAGATCCTGTCCGCGGTTGCCGCGTCCAGATCGCCGGTGGGCTCGTCGGCAAGCAGGAGCCGAGGACCATTGACCAGGGCGCGGGCCAGGGCCACCCGCTGCTGTTCGCCGCCGGAGAGTTCGCCGGATCGATGGTCATACCGCTCGGCAAGCCCCACCTCGACCAGCCATTGCGCTGCCCTTTCCAGCGCCTCCTTCCTTTTGACGCCGCCGGCCAAAAGCGGCATGGCCACGTTCTCGATCGCCGTAAATTCCGGCAACAAATAATGGAATTGCCACACGTAGCCGATTTCGCGATTGCGAAAGCCTGCCGCCTGCCGCGGAGTAAGCGTCGCCACGTCGGTTGAGGCGCAGTATACAGTTCCTGAAGAAGGCGCATCAAGAGCGCCGAGGATGTGCAAAAGTGTGCTTTTTCCTGCGCCCGACTGGCCGACAATGGCCACCATCTCGCGAGCCTGGACGGTGAAGTTGAGCTGCCTGAAAAGTTGCAGATTGCCGCGCGCAGTGCGGTAAGACTTTTCCAGATTCCGTACTTCGACAACCGGGGTAAGATGCACCCGCGGCTCCGGGTCCCGCTGGGAGCGGGATGCCTGGCTGGCAGCCGCTGGAGTGGTTTGCATCATCCGGTTACAGATAATTTTACACGCATGCCTCAGGCCTGGTGCAATGGCGCGGGCGGGGGATGGGCGTGGAAAAGGGGGTGGAAACTGCGGGCGAGTGCCACGACAAGTCAGCGCAGCTGTGCCCAATTCGGGTAACGGTCAATGACCCGGCTGTCTTCCGCGCCGGCCACATTGTGACAACGGCGTGGGCCGAAGACCCACGCCGGTCGGGAATTTCGGCCGCCCCAATCAGAAGTCGGCACGCACCGCGACTTGGCCGGTGCGCGCGCCGCCAAAATCGGAGCCGATGGTGTTCGGGATCAGTCCGAAGCTGGACGAGTCCAGGTCCATTTGGGGATCGCCGAGATTGGTGTGATTGAGCACATTGGTGAATGTTCCCTGGGCGCTGATCTTCAGCCGCTCGGTCACCACAAAAGTCTTGCTGAGACCCGACGAGAGATTGATCAGGGCCGGCCCTTCGATGGAACCTACCTGGGCGTTGCCGAAGCGGCCGATGGGCAGCGGCACGGGACCGATCGGCGTTCCATCGGCTTGAAAACCTGCCCCCGTGGTGCAGGGAGTTCCGGGAGTCCAGGCAGAATAGCCGGGGCAGGTGAAGGCGTCGGGATTAGTCCAGTTCAGGCGGCTCTTGTTGTGCGGTGTAGCGCTCACTCCCGGAACTAGATCGGGATGCTGATTCCGGCCGGGAGGCGACCATCCCGCCAGGCTGGAACTGAGTCCGACGCCCGTACCCGAGGGATCGCCTTCGCCGCCGGGGAAATAGGGCGTCTCGTAGGGCCCCGTCTGCAAGGTCAGGATTGAGGTGATGCTCCACCCTCCGATCACCATGTCCGAGGCGCGCGAGATGTTGGGGCCGAACATCCTGCCGCGGCCGAACGGCAGCGCGTAGAGAAATGTGGTGTTCCAGCGCAGCCGGCGCGTGCCGTAGGCGTTGCCGAAGTCTGCGTGGCGGTCGAGGATTGAAGTTGAACGGCTGCCGCCGCCCTCACCCGCAAACCCGGTACCGGCGGGTCCCTGATTATCGGCGAGATTCTTCGCCCAGGTAAACGTAGAGTGGTACTCGAGGCCTTGCTGAAGGCGGTGATCTGCCTCAAATTGGAGCGAGTTGTAGCTTTCGTTGGCTCCTGTGGCGCGGTCGTTGATTGTGCCCCAGTTTGGGAAACGGCGCGCAGAAAAGGGCTGATTGTAAGCGGAAACGGTCGACGAGAACGGGAGGGTGTTTTCGTCTGGCGCCCAGACCAACTGATGTGTTTCCGAGCCGATGTAGGAGACGCGGCCCGCGAAACCATTGCCGAAGTCGTGATCGATGCTCAAAGCCCATTGCTCGGTATAGGGATCTTTCCAGGTAGGATCATTGGCGGTACCGAAATAGTCGGTCCCGTAGCAGGTGGTGCATCCGTTTCCGCCTGCGCCCTGATCGATCTGCGGCCACTGGTACCCGATGGCATGATTTGCCGAGTCGTAGGTGTTGGTGAAGTTTTGCGTATATGCCTGCAGTGTTCCGGTAAGTGAGTAGAAACTGGAACCGAGCATATTGATGTCATAGATGCCATAGCCGCCGCGGATTGCCCATTGGTTGTTTGCAAAGGGTCGGATGGCAAATCCTAACCGGGGCATAAAGCGCAAACGCGGGTATTTTTTTAGCCCGATGGGAAATCCTGCGGTGCCGTTGCCGACGACAGGCATGCAAGGCGCGCCATTGACGGTGGCGGAATTGCTATTCGTGATTCCGTCGACATCGCAGGCATTGGCGCTAGCCAAATAGCCTCTGGCAAGCAGATCCTGATTCCCCTGCATATAGAGGGCGCGGCCCGACAAAGGCACACTGGGATCAAAGTTTCCGATGTCGCCATAACGGTCGTAGTAGCCGGGGTGGAGCTCGTAACGGACGCCATAAAAAAGCTGGAGCCGGTCGTTGACGTGCCATTCGTCCTGAGCGTAGAAGTCGTAGTGATCTGAGATGCCGTCGTTGTCCTGCCTCACGACGTCGTAGAAGGTCTCATTGGGGAGGCCGAGAAGAAAGTCGGCGAAGTCGACTCCGGTGAACATTCCCACACTGCTGCCGCTGGGATTGAAGGTGTAGGTTCCGTAATTATCTGATCCGTTGAAGCCGAGGGGCGTGATCGCCTCGAGGCTTTGAATATCGAGGCCGAACTTCATGGTGTGGCTTCCCTTCGACCAGATCAGATTGTCAGTGTACTCATAGGTGAATGACTTGGACAGGCTGGTGAGCCGGTCAGCATTCAGGCTCTGGATATTATAGAAATCCATTTCGGGGATTCCGTTATAGAAAAGATTTTGCAAGCCCTGCCAGCCCTGTGCCGTCGTCCACGCATTCCCGTTAAAACTGTCTGTCTGTCCGGAAATGTAGCGGGTGAATCCGAATCCGCCTTCATTGATCAGGTTCGGAGTGATCGTCCAATTTGTGTCCACGCGCAGCACGCGGCTCTGGTTGTTGTTGATCGCAGAAGGAACATTCAGGAGTTCAGGAGAGGTGGTGGGAAAATTCTTCCACGTAAACCGGCCCCAGAGAAGAAACTTCTGGTTGGCGCCGAAGTATTGATCGACACGCGCGTCAAACTGGTTGGAATGGCCGCTTGCATCGACATTTTCCTGGAAATTGGCGATACCGTTATCTGTGTACGCAGTAGGATCGCCTACGTTGGGATCGGGATAAAACTGCTTGAGTGCGTCTAAGGCGATCTGGCTGATTGCACCCGACGGAATCGAGGTGCCATAGCTGCCGCCGGTGAATGGATCGCGCAGTCCCGTAAAGCTGTTGCCGCCACTTTGGGTTGGCTCAACGTATTTCGAGAAGTCGCCTTGCTTCATCAGCGTGCTGGGCACCACTTCCAACAGGGTCTTCTGCGCTGGATGGCGCCAGCCCTCATAGGCTCCGAAAAAGAAGGTTTTTTTGTGCCCGTTGTAATGGGGAAGCAAAACCGGGCCGCCAAGGCTTCCGCCGAAGGTGTTTCCCGTCTCACTCGGCTTGGTGGTCGTAGTTGGATAGGTGTAGGGAATGGCGTCGAATGCCGAGTTCTGATAGTACCAGAAGGCGGTGCCATGCAACTGGTTGGTGCCGCCCTTGGTGGTGACCACCACCTGGCCGGGGTCGCCAAATTCAGCATTGGCAAGCACGCCATCATCGCGGATTTCGGAGATCGATTCAGTCGATGGGAAAGCGTCGCCGATAAAATATCCGCCCGAAGCATTCTTCACGGTCACCCCATCAACGGTGACTTCAACCTGGAAGGGCAGAGATCCCTGGACGGAAATCCCGGAACTGTCGTCTTGCACCCCCGGCAGCGTGCCCAGGATTGCCGCGGCGCTGGTGCCCGAGAAACTGGCGCGCGTGTTCACCGGCAGGTCTTCCGTGTCGCTGCTGCTCAAGGTGCCGCTGACGGTGGGCGTATCGGTTTGAATGTCGCTGACCGAGTCCCCGTTGACTCTCACAACTTGCTGTACCGCCCCGACGATCAGACGTGCATCGACGCGAAGTTCCTGGCGCACCACAAGAGCAACGCCGGTGATCGTCCAAACCTGAAAGCGAGGCGCCTCAATCTTGATCGAATAACTGCCAGCCTTTACATCGAGGAACCTATAATTCCCCATGGCTCCAGTGTGGGTTACGCGGGTGGTTCCTTCGGCGTCGTTGGTGAGCGTTACCACCGCATCGGCAATGACATATCCCGACGGATCCTTGACCGAACCAACGATAGAGCCCTGTGTGGATTGCGCCCAGTCCCGCTGAACCGCGGAAATGACGAATACGCCGAGCGCCAGGACGCACAGGCCCAGGCGCAGCTGCGTCAGACGAACGTCGAGCTTTTGCATAATCGACCTCCTGAATTGAGACCAACATTCTTCTCAAGCGGCTGTAGAATTGGGGACCTTGAGGTTGCGAAACACGTTATGTTAGCCGTCCCGCCTTGTCAATGATTTAGTTTTCTCGCGGATTTTCTTGCGTTTTCAGGCTGACGAGCGAGGCGCGAGTACGCCCCAAGTGTTCTTGCGGGTGTCAGTCGAGCATTCACAAGGCTCCCCTTCCCCATGCGCGGGCGCATAGTACAGCGAAGCTAAACGCAAATCCGGCCGGTGACATCCGATCGCTGGAACTTGTTGAGTTGCGACAATAGTAATGTTCAGTGTGAGGCTTGGAAACAATTCTGAGGAGAGACTGAAAGCCCAGTATCTCTTCAGTGCGGCCCCACCGCGGTTAAATCAAGATGAATTTGTCCCGGACACTGCTCTGTCGGCACCAAAGTGTCGGCGCCTCCGACCCGTACGAGCCGATTACCGGGGAAGCGCAGAGACGCATGGAATCAGAGGCCGGCGAAAGCTGCAGTATTGGCCTTGAGGTCGATGCGGCTTCCCGTTTAATTAGGCGTGACGATGACCTGCGGACTGCCGTAGCGCAGCGAAACGCGGTGCAGTTTGCCCGCTATGGGTACGTTCATAAGATCGACGGGCTCGTGATAGCCCGGCCCGGCTTTGACAACACCGTCGTCGCCGATGTCGATGATCGATTCGAGTCCAATCAAGCAGAGGAGAGCACCCCATGTGTAATTAAGATCGCCACCCACGCCGCCATTGACGCTCAGGAAGTTCTCGCCACAGTATCCATCCGCCAGCCAGTTGTTCATGAACAGGTGGACGCTCTTTTGGGCGAAGTCAGCTTGCATTTGCGGAGTAGCATAGCGCTTCACCCCTTGAAAGACGAGGTAATTGACCGGGCCCCAGATCGTTCCATGCCAGTAAGTCTGGCCGAGAAAAGCAGGATCTCGCCGGGAGACGGTCGGTAGAATCCATTCTCCCCAGAACTGGGTTGGATCGCTCATGACAGCCAGCATTTTTTGCGCTCGAATCGCATCCGGCGCCTGGCAGATCAACGGATAGAAATTTGCCGGTGTGAGACGCGTTAAAAACTCTCCCGGCTTGCCGTCGTCGCTATCCCAAAAACGGCTGCAGTACATTCCCAGTTCTTCATTCCAGAGTTTCGCGTTGATGAGTCGGTTCATCGTGGCCTGCTGCCGCCGATACTCTTGAGCATCCTCCTGCTTACCGATTGCTTCGGCGATCCGTGCCAGAAAGTGGGCGTCCATCGCCCATAATGAACAGAGGTCAACCGCATAGACATTCATGGTCGTGCCCACCATCTTTACCCCATCTACCCCCTCGAAATGAGGCGTGTCGTCCCAGCCGCATTCATCCTGGGCGTACTTCAATTTGCCAGTACTGGTTCCCCATTGCAGCAATCCATCGTTTCGCGCATTGCGTGCTTTCATCCACCAACTGTGCCAGAGCGCCAGTCGTGGGTAGACCTCGCGCAGGAATGCAACGTCCGGCCGGCGCTGATTCATCTTCCAGATGCACATGGCTCCCACTGGCGGTTGCGAGCGATCGGTGCTGATCCCGATGTCCCAATGAGCGTAGTTAGGGACCAGCCCGTCGGAGCCTTGGTAAGACAGAATTGCCCGCGCAGTCTGGCATCCCATTTCCGGGTTATCGAGAGACGCGAGCAGAGCGTTGAAAAAGCTGTCCCAGCAGAAATACGGGGCGGTATTTGCAGTATTGGCCCACTTACGAGACACACTGATGGCGACCATTTTGTTGTCGCTTGAATAAATCCGCGAGTTATTCAGGTTATCTGCGATGGCTGCGAGAATATCGCCCGACGGTCCTCGTGCCTTAGTGCGCAATTCTTCATATGAACTTTGAGCCGAGGCGAGCAATTTGTCGATGTTTTCCAGCGAAGGAAGATCACCGAATCCAGCAGCCAGATAAGTAGGTTTCTCCGGCCCTCCCAGAGCTACGGTGAACTGGCTCTCATCCACTGACTTCGGTGCGGGATCGGATTTGAGTCTCCATGTCACCGTCTCGCCGGTCGCCAATTCAGCAACTCCCTTAACTCCATCCGTATCGGCAGAAAAATTACTCTTGAATTCAGGCCAATTCTCACTCAAATTGAAGCTCATCTCGCCTTCGGCATTCGCCGCAAGCTTACCAATGATGGCATCGCCCATCCGCGACCATTGGAACTCAACTCGCCGGATGTTCGAAGTGGCCTTTTCCGGTGAGAATAGCACTCGATGATAAGAATCATCGGGCGCCACTGTTCCCGCGTTATGAGATCCTCCGGGGTCGATGACGAAAGCGGCCGCATCTTCTTTGATGAAGGCAATCCCATTGGGCGCTTTGTAATAAAAGTTCCCGATTCGGATTGCAGTCTTGGTACCTTCATCAGAGCTGACCGGGGATTTGGCCGCTACGCCGATCGCGGCGCTTAGGTTCTGACGCGAACCAAGATACATGGCCGGCATTCCTGCGATAAAGTCACGACGAGATAGCATTGCTACACCTCTCCGGAGCCGGTCCAGCGGCTCAAGCCTTAGAGCTTCCTAAGTGGACTCTGTCACAAACTAAGCTGCAACCGTCCCTACGATATAGCCGGGAAGATTCCTTCCTTGATATCACTATGGGGTGTTGCGGCGCGAAGCCGGCATAAACTCATGCATGGCCTTCCTCCGTGTTTCCTGGAATCAATTCTGACTCGCCGACAAAGTCGACATAGAAGGCGGTGCGTCATCCGGTGCGCTACCCCACTGCAAGTTAGGCTTGTCTCCCATTTGCAAAATCAGCGTCGCACCGTTGGCGATCTGCGACTGGCTGAACCACGGCTTATTGAGCGGACGTCCGTTTATGGTTGCCGACTGAATGTATTTGTTCTGCGCGGAAACCTGGTTGGCAATCATGGTGAAGTCCTTGCCGTTGCCCATGCGGATCACGCTTTTAGCAAAGATAGGGCTGCCGATTTCGAAGACCGGGCTGCCCGGACAGACGGGATAAAAACCGAGCGCGCTCAACACGTACCAGGAGGAGGTTTCGCCGCCGTCATCATCCCCGGGAATGCCGCGAGGACCGTCGCCGTACCAGATTTTCATGATCTGCCGCACGCGGCGCTGGGTCTTCCACGGCTGGCCGGAGAAATCGTAAAGATACGGAATGTGAAAGCTGGGCTCGTTGCCTTGCGCATATAAGCCGATCAATCCGGTGGCGTCAGGAAACTGACTGAGGAATTTATATTTCGATGTTCCATACTGTTCGACGAACAACTGATCGAGCCGGGAATCGAACTTATCACGTCCGCCCATCAGGTGGATCAGCCCCGCCACATCGTATTGCACGCTGAAGGTGTAGACCCATCCATCCATTTCTGTAAAGTAATCGCGCGCGCCCTGTCCTCCGCCAAGCTTGGGATCGAAATGCGCAACCCACTTTCCGTCGGCGCTCCGGGGAGCCATAAAACCAATGGCCGGATTGAAGACGTTCTGGTAGTTATGCGCGAGCTTGAAGAAATAGGCAGCATCGGCGGCTTTTCCCAGCGCCTCGGCCAAGGTCGCGACGCACCAGTCGTCATAAGCGTTTTCCAGGGTTACCGAGACCGCCTGGCGGCGCTCGCCGGTGACTTGGGGCACGGTTTCCTGCTCGCCATAGGCCAAGGCCGGGAAGAATCCCTTCTCCAGATACTGGCGACCCAGAGCGGTTATCGGGTCACGCGTCCAAGGCAGCATGCTCGCCTCAGTGGCATTCTTCTTCATCGCCGCGTAGGCTTCTTCCACGTTGAAGTCGCGGAAGCCTTTTTCGTAGTCGTCGAGAATGATTTCATCTGCATGATGCCCGATCATGGCGGCTTGCTCGCCGGCCACGGAAGGAAATGAGGGCATCCAGCCGCTCTGCTGATACATGCGCAAATAGGAGCGGATCATGTCTTCCTGCTGGTTGGCATCGAGCAGCAATTGCAGCGGGTGCATGGAGCGAAAGGTATCCCAGGCGCCATCGTCGACATAAAAATCATGCCCGTCGGCGTCATGCACCTTATGGTCATATCCGCTAAAGTACCGTCCATCCTCTGTAATATCGGTCATGCGCTGCAGGGAGCGGTAGAGAGCGGTATAAAAAATAGTCTTCTGCTTTTCGCTGCCTCCGGTAACCGCAATCTGTCCCAGAGCCGTGCTCCACACTGCCCGGGCATTCTGCTTCACCTGGTCGAAGTTCCACTGCGGAATCTGCTCCTCCAGGTTGCGTTTGGCCTGTGCAACGCTGATGTAGGAGATGCCGACACGCACCTCGATCGTTTCTCCGCCGTTAGTGGCTGAATCACTGACATATCCGATACCGTTTCCCGACTCATCCGGAGAATGTGATAATTGTGTGCCCTGCCAGGTCTGCCAGGAGTTTGGAGGATGGGAAATTACTGCGTAGAAGTATTCTCTGGTCTGTTCGCCCGGGGCCGGCTTATTGTCGATTGGCCCGTAAACGCGCTCGCAGCCCTGCACTGCGTTATTTCCTGATACCGTGAGCTGCGCATCCGATTGCATGCTGAAGACAATATGTGCATGCTGGCTGGCGGGGAAGGTAAAGCGGTAGAACACGGCGTCCTGCGTTACCGTGTATTCGGCCTTGATTCCCCAGGTCTGCAAGTCGGCTTCATAGTAGTAGGGCGTTGCGGTTTCGAAATCATGATCGTAGTCCGAGGCGTAGGTTCCGGCGTCTGTATCCACAGGGCCGGTCGAAGCCATCAGCATCGCGGGACCGGCGGGAAAGCCGTAAATCTTATCGGCCAGATAGCGGTCCTCAATTCCCGGAGTGGTGACCGGCGCGATGCGCGCCATGCCGTGGGGATATTGCACATATGGTTCCGTAGCGGTCAGCAGAAGCCCGATGCCACCGATGTTCGGGTTGACGTAATCCACCGGCTGCTTCTGTTGGTCCTGGACATTCTGGGCACAAGCATATTTGCCCGCCGGCAAAGCCAGCAGGAGAAATGTGCCTGCGCACTTGATCATCAGTTTCACTTCCATACCCCTCAGGTTTCGGATGCTCCTACGAAGCGTGATTCTTCGGATAGGCCAGTCTGATGCAAAGTTTTCTGTCATCGCCTCAGATTGAAATGCGCAGACAGCGAAGCCAGAGCGGAATCGCCAACCCATACGGTGTAAGTGCCAGGCTCAATCGCCCATTGGTTCTCGGCATTCCAGACCGCGAGCTGCTGTTGCGGAACCTCGAAGGTCACGGTCTTGGTCTGCCCGGGTTCAAGGTGGATGCGGGAAAAGCCGGCCAGAGACCGGCGCGGGGTCTCTACGCTGCCGACATCTTCGTGCACATAGAGCTGGGCAACTTCATCCCCGGCGCGCTGGCCAGTATTGGTCACATCGACAGTGACGTGAATATCGCTGTGGCTGCCGGAGACGGGAGCATTCACGACCAGATGGTCAAAGGAAAACGTGGTGTAGCTGAGACCGAATCCAAACGGGAACAGGGGCTTGCCGTTGCAATCGATATATCGGTAAACCCGCGAGGGATCGGTGTCGTAGTAATCGGGTAGTTGTCCAACGGTCTGAGGAAAAGTGACGGCGAGGTGACCACCCGGATTGTTTTTTCCAAACAGAGTTTCGGCGATGGCTTTTCCGCCAAACTCACCGGGATACCATGCCTCGAGAATAGCGGGGACATGCTTCTCGGCCCAGTCGATGGTCAGCGGGCGGCCATTCTCAAGCACCAGCACCACCGGCTTTCCCGTTGCCACTACAGCTTCCAGCAACTGCTCCTGATTGCCGGGCAGGCCGAGATTGGAACGATCAAAGCCTTCACCGGAAATTCCCTGCCACTCACCCAGCCCCAAAATGACAACCTCCGCGCTCCTGGCCTTCGCGACCGCGGAAGGAATGTCCTTTCCATCGTCAAACCTAACTGTCGCCTCCGGCAGAAGATCGCCAATGCCCTGCCGCATGCTGATCTTCAGACCGTTGGCGGCGTTTTCGTAGT
>JASHOY010000119.1 GCA_030038435.1 Acidobacteriaceae bacterium
GCGGGACCACCACGCCGATCAATCCGCCGCTCATTCCCTGCAGGAGCCGGCCGAAAAACAGCGGTCCATAGCCGTGTGAAAGCGCAATCACGGGAATGCTGACAACGAATGCACAGCCGCTCAGGATCATCAATCTCTTGCGGCCCATCCAGTCGGCCAGCAGCCCCGAGAACAGCGTGGAAAACACGCTTCCCAGCAGTACCGCCGCGACCACTACGGAAAGCTCCGCCGTTGTGAGCCCCGAGGTCGCTTCGAGGTAGGGTAAGGCGCCGCCGATGATGCCCACATCGATGCCGTAGAGCAGTCCGCCGAGCCCCGCAACCAGAAGAAGAAAGATGTTGTAGCGCTGCAACGCGGCCCGGCCGGCCGGTGCAAACTCGCTCATCGAGCCGGTTGCGTTCATGGCGATGAATTTCCTTCAAACGCCGGCTTTCGGGCAGACCCGCCGGCATGGAGAATCCTGCGATTCACCAGTCTACAATGATCGCATCAGATTCATGCGCTTGGCTCTTGAGCGGAAGGCGGTCGCAGTTGCCACGGTTTAGACGATCTCACGCTTTGGCGATTCTCCTGTTTCTTGTTGCCCATTGCCAGTTCCCTGCTCTCGCTGCCGCGCAGGCGCAGGTGAAGCTGCTCCCCGCACCACGCGAGGCGCACTTCGATCAACTGACGGAGTTACCCGCGAGGGTCACCGTCAGCGTTCCTGTTCACAATGTGGAAGACGAGTTTGCCGGGCACGATCTGGAGGACGCCATCAAGCAGATCGCACCCGCCGATACCTCGCGCGGCGCCGCGGCCAAACCGCCGTATCGGGTCATGCTGCTTCGCGACGATTCTACCGAAGCCAAATCCGTCCTTGACCGCAACAAGCTTGTATTCGACCCCGCGATGGAGTCGGAAGGCTACGTTCTGGTAATCGATCCCCATGAAGCGTGGATTATCGGCGCGACAGGCTCCGGCATTTTTTACGGCGTACAGACGTTCAAGCAACTGCTGCCGTTACCTGGTGCGCCGCGCGTGCTGCCCACCGGCACGGTGCGCGACTGGCCGGCCATGCGCTACCGGGGCATCGACGACGATCTTTCACGCGGCCCCTTTCCCACACTCGATTTCCAGAAGCACCAGATTCGCGTCTTTGCATCCTTCAAGATCAACATCTATTCGCCTTATTTTGAAAACACTCTGCTTTATCCCGACCAACCGCTCGCCGCGCCTCCGGGAGGCGCCATGACTCCCGAGCAGGTCAAGGAGCTTGTTGCCTACGCACGTCAATATCACGTCACCATCGTTCCCGAACAGGAAGCCTTCGGGCATCTGCATCACGTGCTCAAGTGGGAGACTTACCAGAATCTGGCGGAAACTCCGCACGGCTACGTTCTTGCGCCGGGTCAACCCGGCACGCTGCCTCTCATCAAGGACTGGTTCACGCAGATCGCGCAGGAGTTTCCATCACCCTTCATTCACATTGGCGCCGACGAAACCTTTGACCTGGGTGCGGGCCTTACCAAGCAGGCGGTGCAACAGCAGGGCTACGGCACTGTCTACGTCGATTTCCTCAAGCAGATTCACGACGCTCTCGCGCCACTCAATCGCCGGCTGCTCTTCTGGGGCGATATTGGCGACGCGAATCCTGACGCGGTTGCCGGCTTACCCAAAGATATGATCGCTGTTCCCTGGGACTATTGGGATACGACTGGCTTCGACAAACTGATCGAACCCTTTTCCAAGAATGGCATGGAGACCTGGGTGGCGCCGGGCGACGCCAACTGGAACCAGGTTTACCCGGTGAACATGATCGCCCTCTGGAACATCCGAGGATTCATCAGCGCCGGCCAACGCCTTGGGTCGACCGGCGCGCTGACTACGGTGTGGAATGATGACGGCGAAGGCCTCTTCAACATGGACTGGTACGGCGTCCTTTTTGGCGCAGTCGCCGCATGGCAACCAGGTGACAGCTCCATCGCCGACTATCAGGACGCTTACGGTCAGGTCTTTCATCTTGATGCCAGCGGCAAAATCAACTCGGCCGAGAAAGAGCTGATGGCCGCACAGCAGGATCTTGTAAACGCCAAAACCGGCTTGACCAGCGACCAGCTTTTCTGGATCGATCCGTGGAGCGCCCAGGGGCAGACGGTTTGGAGCGAGCTTTCACCTGTCGTGCAAGATCTGCGTACCCATGCGGAACAGGCCATCATCCTGATAAACCAGGCCCGGCAACAAGATTCCGCGCTCCGCGAGCCGGACGCGCTCACGGCCATGGATCTCGGCGCGCGCCGCCTCGACCTCATCGGCCTTAAATTCGAACTTGCTCAGGAGATCGTCTCGATCTATACGCAAGCCGTCGCGCAGCAACATGATCCGGCGCAGCAAAAACCAATCAATAACATGTTGAGCGAAATCAGCGGGGACAACGGCCGATGCGAAGACCTGCGCGACGCTTATTCGGCCATCAAGAGCGAGTACAGCCAGGTGTGGCTCGGCGAGAACCGCCCCTACTGGCTCAACAACGTCACAGTGCGCTACGACCTGGAGATCGAGAAGTGGCAGCAGCGCGCCAATCAATTCGCTGCGGCCATTCGCCAGTGGCAAGGCGGGCAGGATCTGCCGGCCGCTGCGACTTTAGGATTGCCCTCG
>JASHOY010000120.1 GCA_030038435.1 Acidobacteriaceae bacterium
GGCGTAGATGATGGACCAGGCATTCCAGATCCCGAGGTTCAATGCGTAGTATTTGGTGAGCGAGTTGATCAGCGAGCTGGGAGCGAGGGCAATAACAAATGGCCCCATGGCAAACAGGCAGGTGCCCCAAAACGTGTAGATCAAGGCAAAGATCTGAACGGCAATGGGGTAGATGATGTAGGCAAGAGCGATTTCGACCAACGTAAGAAGAGCGGGAGGGGTCCAGGGGATTGCCTTGAACATTGCGTCATACCCGTTCGTTTGGAACAGATACTGCAATTGCAGCGTCCAGTTCTTTGCAAGATCTACAGCTCCATAGCTGCTATCAATTGCGCTGGCAAGCTGGTTGAAGCCGCTGTACGCATCAGAAAAGAACGCGGTCCAATTTCCGATTAAGAAGGCGGCGACTGCGTACTTCAGGAGCGTGCCGGCGAGCGAACGCAGGTCCCCGCCCTTCGTATAGGCCTCGTAGATCCCGAGCACCAGGCAGATCGTCATCAGCACGTAAGAGACACCTTGCTCGGTCCCGAGAATGCCTGCCGAGATGCCATTAACGGCTGAAGTCAGCATGGTCTGAAATTCGAAGATTCCTGTCGGCATTGGCTCTCCCCTCCCATCAGTGCTGACTGAGTATTTCGAGCATTCTCTGATTCAGGTTTTGCATCTGCGTGGTCGAATCCTTGAGCGCCCCGCCGCGATTCGAGAGGTTCGCACTGTTCACCCGCAGCAGCTCCGCCAACCCCATCTGGGTGTAAGCGTTCGCCTGTACGACCCAGGCGCTGGCCTCGGCATCGAGCATGGGCGCCGTTCCAGGGGCGGAAGCGGCAATCTGCTGATTGAGCTTCTGCGCCACCTCCATCTCGCGTGCTGCAAATGCATCGAGTTCAATTGCCTTCTTAAGCGCATCCTGTGCCTGCGTGTCGCCCATATCGATCTGGTAAGCGATGTTCTTTGGGACGGCGGTCTGGGGCGGCAGCGGAGAGAATACGTTCTGGTAAGCGCTCCCGATCGTCCCTATGTCGTTGGGGTCGGCCGACAGCATCTGCCTTTCGAGTTGCTGCGGATAAGGAAGCTGGGCGCTCGCGATATTCACGGATGCGAGCTGACGGAAGCTCAGGAAGGAATTCGAAAACCCGACCGCCATTTGGCGCGCGCCATTGATGGCCGCGACGGGATAGAGCACTTCCCGTTGAAACTGCTGCTGCTGTTGTTCGATCTGGTTGATCATCCTGAGCGGCGACGCCACGGCATTGTTGAGCGTGCTGTCTACCTCTTTCAGCCCGGCAAGAATGGCGGCGATGTCGATGCCGAACTGAGAATGGGCCGGCTCGACCGCAACCGTAGAGAGGATGGCAAGTCCCGCCGCCGCAAATGCGACCCGGAGAGCCAACGGATGACGGAAAAGGCGCGTCATTGCCCACCTCCAAGCTGGTTCAGCAGTTGCTGATTCAGGTTCTGCATATTCGTGGTCGACTGCTTGAGAACCGCATCACGCTGAGCGAGTTCCATTGCTGCTTCCCGCAGCTGATACGCGAGCAGCCTTTGCTGCATGGCGATGCTCGCAAGCTCGGCAGTTCGCGCCTCCGCCGCAACCATATCCGCGGTGCCTGGAGCCGTTGCTTCCGCCTGGTCCTCGATCTTCTGAGCCGTCTGCAGCATCGTTTGCGTCGCCTGGTCCGCCGCGATCGACTGTTCCGTCGCATCCTTCGCCGTCGCGTCTTCGATATCCATCATCTGGAGATTGACTTGGGGCGCGGCTCCCACGGCGGGCTGCGCTCCGTACTCCGTTCGATAGCTCTGGGTGAAGCCCGGTATCTGGCCGGTTTGTGCACTCAGAAACTCCGATTCGAGGCTCTGCGATGCCGGCAGAACAGCGCTGTTGACCCGGATGGCGAAGACGCTGTTCATCCAACCGCGGTAGCTCGCCTTGATGGTCGCTATGTAGTTTCTTGTCTCCTCGATCAGGGCCACTGGAAAGAGAACTTCCTGTTCGGTTCGGAGAACCTCGGTCCGAATTGTGTTGATCTCGGTGAGGGCTCCGCCGATCGGCCCGGTGATCGTTCCGAGAATTGCAGAGAATAATCCTCCGAACTGGGCATATGCGCCAGTCGGGACGAGAAGGACCAGCAGCACGATGGCGCTGCAGGAAAAGGCAATGCGCTCTGATCGCCGCAGTCGCATCATACGAGTGCCTCCTGCATCGCGTATTCGAGCTTCGCCTCCGCCGCGGCCATCGAAGCAGTTGCCGAACTTAAGTCGGCTTGCGCAGTGACCGTGCCGGGCCTGCTCACTTCGCCTGATCGCTCCTCGGGCAACTCTGCCAGTTCGGACAGGCCGTTCGGAAACTTCGCCGTCAGCGTCTCGAATGCTTCCATCCGGCTCATCTCGCTGTGTGTCGATAGCCACCACTGCCGGTACCAGCGTTCCCGGGGGTAGGTCGTCAGCAACCAGTACTCCATCGGTGTTGGAACGATGTAGAGGCTGTGAGTGGTCTCCGCCCTTTCCCCAATCACGATCAGGAACTCGCTCTTCTTGCCCTTTTCTGTCATGCCCAGCGACTTCACCCGGTTCAGCGTGGTCTCGTTCAAATGAACGAAGTGGCGCAGGACGTCGAAGTTTCCCTTTTGCCGGCCGATCAGCTTGATCGCCGTCGTTGCAAGAATCGCCCCGCCAAACTCATTGGGCTTGTCCGGCGTGCCGGTGAAGTCTTCGACCGCCTGCGAGATGCCCCATACGCACGCGTTGCGTTTTCTCGCCGTGCGGAACAGTTGCACGACAACCGGCGCAAGACTCGGGGACTGGAGCAGCGCCCAGCATTCATCGAGTACGGTGATACACCGCTTGTTCGTCTTGCCCTGGGCGCGTCGGGTAGTGGTGTATGCGATCAGCAGGCTCATCGCTACTTCGAGCTTCGGATCGTCCTTCAACTGCTCCACGTTGAAGTAGAGCCATGGAGTCGACATGTCGATGGTTGTGTGCGTGTCGAAGAGGCGCGCATATATCCCGTTGTTGACCCAGGCGCGCAGCTTCGCCGCGGCGATACGCGCCATCTCGTTTACGTGGGGATTCTTGTCTTCGTCGTAGTAGTTCTGGAGTTCGTCGTAGAGGTCGCTGTAAAGCGGTATCGGGCTATCGATTCGCATCTGCGCCCACAGGTAAGTCTTGCGAATGGCATTCATGATCAGGTTGTCGAGTAGATCCGTATCACCCTCTCCGCTGTCGCCGATCATGAATCGCGTCAGGTTCTTGAGGAAGGACAGGTGGTCATTCGAGGGCTCCGTTTGCCCCGGCTCGAGATCGAAGGGATTGATGGTCTGGCGGCTGTCGAGAGACATGGTGATCATCTC
>JASHOY010000015.1 GCA_030038435.1 Acidobacteriaceae bacterium
CACGGCTTGAATGTTGTCGGGATGATCGTCCCGCCAGGCACCGCCCATGCCGCGGGGACTGATGTGGTCGGGAACGACGTCGCTGTAATCGGTGAACTTCTCCCTGCAAATGCCGCAGATGCCGTTCTGAGCAACGATCTTCCGATCGAGCAGTTTTCGCATCTCCCCGTTGGAGCGCAACTCGCGGTATCCGCGAGGGTGCTGGGGATCCTCGATGCGCCGGACACCCATCTGGCGTAGGCGTCTTTCCTTTGGGATTGCCTCCCTGCCACAGCAGGATAAGGAGCGGTGGATAGGACAGAGCTGGTTTCGGCGGAGTCGCACGGAATCCTCCTGGTTGACGGGATGGCTATTGACGGCTTGGGGAACTACGATTGCTGGGAAAGGAAATATGGCGTCGGGTGGGACTAACGATTCTTTGGGCGAGACGGGCGGAGCTGTGGTGGCTGCAGAAACGGGCCCAGCAGCCCTTCACTGAGCAGACTGTAGATTTTCGGCAAACCTTCCGCGCATCGGGTAGCCCGCACTCCCTTGGAAAGTCACAAGCAAGAGGCTCGGGAAAACTGATGCCGGATCAGCATACCCAGAAACCTGTTAGATCTCCGTTTTTCGGGACCTTTCGTGGAGACGCTGCTTCGCTTCCCACTGGTTGATGTCCATGGTCAGGAGGTCTTGGGAAAAGCAGGAGGCGGCCAATACTGCCCAGCCGCTCCTGACTCACAGATTCACAATTCTCTTAAAGGTCTCTGGCATATTGCCGAGTTCATATCCAAGCGATACCGGGATCGGGATTCGGGCGCGGTGGACCTACGGAATAAACTTCTACCGTTGCCGTACCATTCCGTCAAACTCATTGGTACACGATGCTGCGTTCCTGCGAGGCGAGCCCTATGCGTCCCAGATCCCGGCGACTGCGATCCGTGTTTCGACTGTTCGTGAGCAGCTCAGTGATGAACGAATACCTTAGCCAGAACTTACCACCTGCCGTGAGAACAGGAGATTGCTATGCCTTACTACAAGGGTGTGATTGATCAGCTGAAGAACGACGGACATCCGGAAGAAGCCTGCAAGGTCGCAGACCGGATCCTGCGGCTGCGGACAAAACTACGCAATGAGATTCCGGACCGCAATGTTGATCATAGCGTCCTGATCGCTACCTGGAATCTGCGCGAGTTCGGTCGCAATGAAAAATGCGGCCAAAGGCTCGGCGAGTCGATCCTCTATATTGCGGAGATCATCAGCCGCTTCGATATTGTTGCCATTCAGGAAGTCAACGAGCGGCTCGCGGATTTTCAGTTTTTGATGGAACTGCTGGGCCGATGGTGGGAGTATATCGTTACGGATGTGACGCCGGGGCCGTCCGGCAATCGGGAGAGGATCGCATTCATCTACGATTCGCGAAAGTTGCGATTCGATCACCTCGCCGGAGAGCTTTCGCTCGCACAAACTAAAAAAGGCACCCGGCAACCAGCGCGCAGCCCGTTCATCTGCGCCTTCCGGACAGGATGGCGAAGGATTTCGTTGTGCAGCGTGCACATCTACTACGGCAGCGCAAAGGCCGACGATCTCGTTCGGGTGGAGGAGATTCGAGAAATTGCCAGTCTCCTCGACAAACGCAACCGGAAGAGACAGGAAACGGCGGACGGGGAACCCGATTCCGTGATCCTGCTTGGAGACTTCAACATCTTCAATAAATCAGGCGATAAGACCATTGAGGCTCTTGAAAAGAATCATTTCGTAATTCCCAAACCAATGCTCGATCTTCCGGCGACGAATCTGGGCGGGGACAAGTACTTCGATCGAATTGCCTTTCATGACCCTACCGGCAAGCTCAGGTCAAGCCGTGCCGGCGTGTTCGACTTTACTTCGGTTCTCTATGCAGAAGATGATCTGAGTCTCTACGAGAACGCTATGACCCGGAGCGTCGAGAAGAAGTTTAAGTCTTCGAAAAAGCCCGGCACCTTCTTCAGGGAATGGCGGACATTTCAGATTTCTGATCACCTTCCACTCTGGGTTGAGCTCAGAACAAATTTTGCCGAAGCCTATCTGGCAAAGGCAATGAGGGCTTGCCAGTCGCCGGGAGGGAAGAAGGTCGCCTCGTCGAAGGCAGGTAGTTGACCAGGCTCCTGCAGACAGAAGTTCGAGGCCGAGCAGTCAGCTGATAGACTGCTATCCATTCCGTGAAAAAGCGTCAAGAGAGGAGCAGCCGTGGCAACGGGCACGCTTGAAGCGGGGGGCCAGGGAACGGTAGTACCTCCTATCCCCAGAGAACTTGCAGAAAGTATTCAAAACGGAGAGTGTGTTCTGTTCGCGGGCTCTGGTCTTAGCGCGCAGGCTGGCCTCCCAACCTGGAATCAATTTCTTTCAGCCCTGCTTGGTTTCGCACGCGAGCGAAAGGTCCTCGATCCATCTCTGGCGCAAGCCTATGCAGAGTCGCTCGATCAGGGGGAAAGAAACGCGGTCGCCGACGGTATCGTGCATGCATTTGGTTCCGGGAGAAGTGATCTTCAGGAGTTTCTGCTCCGGACTTTCCCTGATTCGGCTCCCCTGCCCCGCGTATATGATTTTCTCAGTCAGATTCCTTTTGCCTCGGTCGTGACCAGTAATTACGACACGCTTCTCGAGAGAGCATTGCCGCAATTCGCCGATGCCGGCGTATATACGCCACGAGACGCCGAAGCCCTTCTCGATGCCCTTACCCAGAGACGAAAATTCCTCCTGAAGCTATACGGGATTATTCGCCGGCCTGATACCCTGATCTTCGCGCCCATCGAATATCGCGACGTCGTCTCGTCCAACCTGACATTCTCTAAGTTCGTGGATGGTCTGTTCGTCTCCCGGACATTCTTTTTTCTCGGAATCAGCCTTGAGGGTATTCAGGACTTCCTGTCCGCCTTCTCGTTCCGTGGGAGCACCCAGCCTCGGAAGCACTTCGCGCTCCTTCCGGTCTCGGGTTCAGCCTGGAGAACGAAAGCAGACCTTCTCGAGCGTCGCTTTAACGTCAACGTCATCGAATACCCTCTTTCGGAATCACATCCCGAAGTTGAGGGCTTTGTAGAGCAGATTGCAGCCAGATTCTCGTCGCCTGAGCAGAAACGAAGTGAGTCCGAAGTCTCTCAAGCCAGACTGCCCGGAATACGTAAAGTAATTCTTGAAGATATTGGCTCTTTCGAGCGCCTCGAACTCGAGTTCGGCAGCAATCGCTGGAAGGTACTGCTCGGGGATAACGGGGTCGGCAAATCAACCGTGCTGAAGGCTATAGGGGCGGCCATCATCGGCAGCGATGCCCGTGCCTACGCAGGGCGACTTGTCCGATCTGGTAAGACCCGGGGCAGAATCACGATCGAAACCGATCGAAATCCGACTGGCTATATCACTGAGATCCTTACCAAAGACTTAGTCTCCGATTGCGAAGTGGTCAGCTTACCCGCTCGTCTGCTTGAGGCCGAAGGCTGGTTGGCGATAGGCTTCTCACCCCTTCGGTCGGTTAGCTGGAAACCCTCGGAAGGCCCCCAACCTGTTTCATACAAGGGACGGCCCACGGCAGATGATCTGATTCCTCTTCTGTCCGGAGACGTTGATGCGCGCATGGATCGATTGAAGCAGTGGCTGATCAACCTTGATGCCTCGAATCGTCCCCTGCAGTCGAACCTTCGTGGTCATGAGGGTCGTGTCTCCGGTCTTGTTTTCTCGAAAGATGGACGGACGCTCATCTCTGGCTCAATCGACAAGACAGTGCGAATTTGGGATCTGATGACCGGGCAACAACGCCAAATCTCAAGTGGCCACACCGGCGGGGTGAACACTGTCGCTATCAGCGGAGATGGTCAAACGATCGCTTCAGGGTCCTTTGACACGACCATCAAGAGGTGGGATTCCACTGGAAAGATGTTGAATACGCTGCAGGCTGGGAAAACTCAGATTCTCTCGGTTGCGCTCAACACCGACGGCAATCTCCTTGTCGCTGGCTCGGAAAGCGGATCGCTTCGGGTTTGGGATCTGACAAAGCGCGATCAGGGCAAGCGTATCTCGTCCGATAAAAGTACGGTCTGGTCCGTTGCGATGAGTGAAGACGGTACACGAGCCATTGCAGGATGTGACGACGGGAGCATTCGGGTTTTCGATCTTACCAATGAACGAAAGGACCCGGCCTGGCTCCAAACCTCTGGGGCAGCGATCTGGAGTATTGCGCTCTCCGGAGATGGACGGCGACTGGTCACCGGGGATGCAGACGGCGACGTTTCAATCTGGGATCTCGCAGGCGGCAGCAGGACGATTTCCCTCCGTGCTCAGGGATCAGGGACACTGGCGGCGGCAATTTCGACGAATGGCGAGACGGTTGCGGCTGGGTTCGAGGACGGTACCGTGAGTGTCTGGAATGTTGAATCTGGCCAGGGCCAGGAGCTGATGTCATCGCAGACTGGCGGTCGAGGAGTATGGTCGGTTGCGCTGAGCCCCGATGGCCGGACACTGGCGACCGGCTCCGACGACAGAATCATTCGGCTTTACACGGTTCCAGGTTCCGTTTCACCCACAGAGCAGCAGGAAACCATTTCCGCTCTTTTCGACGTGATTGGGAGTCTCACCGATCGGCCTGACATCAAGTTTCATCGAGTCGGCGAAAACAACCGCGTCTTTGTCAGAACAGCGGAAGCGCCTTCCGGAATTCCGCTGGAACTGCTGAGCCAGGGCCTTACCTCATTGTTAGGATGGGTGGGTTGTGTTTGCGAACGGTTAAAGGAAACCGATCCGGACCTGAGTAGCGGCCCACTGTCGATGAATAGCTACGCGCTTGTTCTGCTCGATGAGATCGATGCTCACATGCATCCGAGATGGCAGCAGGTGCTGGTTGGCCGTCTGAAAAAGACCTTTCCAAACGTTCAGTTTATTGTCTCAACTCATTCTCCGCTTATCGTCGCAGGGCTTGAGCCCTCGGAGGTCGTACGCTTCGAGCGGGCTGAGAATGGCACCGTTGAGGTAACGGTTCCTGAGTTCCAGTTAAAGGGCGTTGGGGCAGC
Organism: Acidobacteriaceae bacterium; assembly: GCA_030038435.1. Taxonomy (GTDB): domain Bacteria; phylum Acidobacteriota; class Terriglobia; order Terriglobales; family Acidobacteriaceae; genus Telmatobacter. The sequence continues at coordinate 5,019 of JASHOY010000015.1, forward strand.
AGGGCTCCTTACGAGCGAGATCTTCGGGCTCTCTTCGCAACTCGATGAAGAAACAGCTGAAGCACTCAACCGCAAACGGCAACTGACCGCTCGGCGCCTCGATCCTGGGCTGACGGACGACGAAAGGCTTTCTGTCGAAGATGGTCTCAGGGATCTTGACGAGCAACTCCAGTTCGTCGATGCCACCAATACTGTGCGTGATCCTTTGTACCCCGAATTTGTAAAAGCGATGTCCCGAGAAGCTCCTGAATCATCGTCCGCGACACCCTTGACGCCTGATCAGAGACGAAAGAAGGCTGACACTGCTGCCGGGATTGTGCGAAAACTCCTGCAGAAGGACAGAGGGCCGGAAACCAGGGATCGGCGTGCGCAATGAGATACATCGATATCGATAAACTCGAAGTCGGAGCGCAATGGCTTGAAAGAGCCAGGCAGGCGACCGAGTCGCTGCGTCACGCCTCCCCTGAGGACCGCGAGAAGCTTCTCAAAAGCAAAGAGAATGCACGCATCTGGAGTGACCTCAAACCAGAACTTCTGAAGCTTTCGAACGGTAAGTGCTGGTACTGCGAAACCAAGGAAATAAGGTCGGACAATGCGGTCGATCATTATCGACCCAAGGGTAATGTTCGCGGCGTTCTCCCTCCCCATGAAGGCTATTGGTGGCTTGCGTTTGATTGGCGGAATTATCGATTCACCTGTGCATTTTGCAACAGCGCGAGAAGAAGTCCGACGACTGACGGCGGCAAGCAGGATTTCTTCCCTCTTTGGAACGAAGCAGGGCGCGCACGAACCGAATCGGATGCCCTCGATTCTGAGCTCCCGCTGTTGCTTGATCCGACAAAGGTCCGCGACATCGGCCTGCTCGCTTTTTCGGAGGACGGAAGTGTGGGACCGGCCATGAACGAATCGCGAAAGCGGGAGTTTCGGAGTGCCGATGAATCGATTCATCGGTATCATCTCCATCATCCTTTTCTCGTTGAAAGACGGATGTCACTACTTCGCCAGGTCTCGAAATGGATCGATCAAGCGGACAGGCAACTGGATCGGTTTGCCCGGATGGACGACCCAGTTGCTTACAATGAAGCCGAAGACCGAATCAATGACATCCGAAAGGCGGCGGCCCCGGAGGCTGAGTACTCGGCGGCTGTGAGACATCTGCTCGCCGGCAAGGTATCGAGTGAAGCGGCTAAGCAGGTCCTTAATACCCTCTAGGACCCTCCAGGGCCTACTTTTCGAGCGGAACTCTCTCCTAAATCTGCGAATTCCCGAATTCCCGTCGAGCACAATTTTTAACTATCTGCCCTGGCTCACATTTGCCTCTGACGGGAGCGGACTGAACAATCGAAGTTCGTTGCCCCCCAAATAGTTCTTGAACGGCGCAGTCCAAGCTGCTAAGAATTGCCCATCCATCTTTTAATCGCGTGGGCCTCAAAATGGCGATCGCAACTACCTTGGTCTGCCATTGTCAGCGCCGGTTTAAAACGGAGCCATTTTGGCCGGGTTAGGCCGGAGCCAGGGAGAAGCCGAAGGTGGTGCAGGCAGACGGTGGCGCTGGCCGCGTGAGCGAGACAAGCGCAGTCATGGTTCGAGTTTTTTCCCTGCGCAACATGTAGCTATTTCACGGCCGATCCTCCCGCGCCGTCGGCCGTCTCCGGTCG
>JASHOY010000121.1 GCA_030038435.1 Acidobacteriaceae bacterium
GCCGCTGCTGCTGGAGATGCTCGCCGTTGCCGTTGCGGTTGAGCCGGCCGAGATTGCCGCCGGTGAAGCGATGGCAGCGAGAGCGAAGGTTCCGTTGGATGCGGACGAGCCCTCCACCATTACCGTGGTTGAGGCGCCGTTGGAAGCGTAGGTGGTGTCTCCGCTGTAGGCGACCGTCAAGGTGACAGTGCCGGCGGAGGTGAAGGTGTCGGCGGGGATGGTAAAGCTCGCGGCTCCGGTGGAGAGCGTCTGCTCGCTGATGTAGTCGTTGGCGCTGGCCGACAGAGTGACATTGCCGGTGGGAGTGCCGTTGGAGCCGGAGACCGCAACGTTGACTGTGAGGCTCTGGCTGCTCTGGATCGAGGTGACGCCGCCGAGGCTGATCGATACCGCGGCAGTACTGGCTCCAACACTAGCAGCCGGCCAGTTATCAATCACATTGGCTATATTGAGCGATCCGAGGCCGGTGGCCTGGTCGTAGCCGGTGATGGCGCTGTAACCGGAGAGCGTGCCCACTACGTCGCCGGAGTTTTGAATGCTGCAATTCGGCGAAGCCAGCCCCTGGTATGCAGTGGAGGCCTCCCATTCGCCAGTTTCGGGGTCGTAAATTGCTCCCCCTTCAATCGCCTCGCCTTCGTAATCGCAGGGCATCGCGTTGGTGCCCTGGTCGATGTCATTGAAGTAGCAACTGCTGGACGTGGTTGCGCTCTCGGCCGAGCAGCTCGAGTAAGTCTGCATGCCAGCGAGCGTGTAGAGCTCCGAGTCGGGATTGCCCTGCGTAGCGCCGGCTTTCTGATTAATGAGAGCCATTACACCGGCCATCTCCGGCGTGGCGACAGAGGTCCCGCCGACTTCCTCGGCTTCGCCGTTCCCTTCGCTCGCCGTATTGCCGAGGTCGGAGCAGGATGCGTCGTCGTTGCTGACGCAGATGAGCGTGGCACTGTCGAACATGCCGTCGCCGGCGAAGAAGCTGACGTCAGGCAGGTCACGGACGCCGTCGCTGGGAACGCCGAGGCTTTCCGCCGTAGTCTGCCAGGCGGGCTTGGGCCAGCCGTCGTTGACCAGGGGGAGATTGCCGTAGCTCGAGCCGGTGCTGGCGGCGTTGGGGGTGCAGGAGCCGTTGGTGGTCGAGGTCGTGGAGTTGACTACGCAGTTGCTGGCGCCACCGGAGCCGCCTACAGTGTCAACAAAGTTCGCGATGACCTCCTCACCTTCGCTCGACTCGGCGATCTCCAGCCAGTTCGTGTAAACAAAATTGCAGGCAGCCTCCGGGTTTGTCGGCGCCGTGGTTAACTCATACGCGAAACCTTGGAAAACCGGCAGTAGAGCGGGGTTTTCACAGGTATCGTTCCATGGGATTTCAGGAACGTAACCCTTGGCTGACGACTGCTGGCTGCTGTTGCTGGTGTTCCAGTATTTGCTTGCGTCGGAGGAAGTGCAGCCGGTGATGTTTCCGTCCGATTGCGTGTAGTCGCACCAATTGAGGTCGGTGCCGCCAACGGCGGTGTTGTAGGGTGTGGAGGCAAGCGCACTGACTGACAGGCCGTATTGTGCTTCATAGGGATTGCCGAGGGCGTCGCCGCCGTCGTCACAGGAGGGCGAGCCGGAATCTCCGGTGGAAACGAAAACGGCGATGCCGGCGCTGGCCGCCGTTTCCCAGAGATCGTTGTAGGCGACGTTGGAGGCGGTTCCGTTCATCAGCTCGCACTCACCGTAACTGACGCTGATGATGCGCGAGCCATAGACGTCTGTCCCCGGCGAATAGGCGTTGTCAATGGCCCATTGCGCACCGTCGAAGATGGGATCGTTGGTCGGATCGGTCTGGCTATTGTAAGCGTCGGTAACTAGGACGATCTGCGCGCCGGGAGCCACCGCGCCGGACCACTCCACGTCGAGGGAGTTTTCATCGAGGTCGCCGTCATTGCAGGCGTTGGTGTCGCCGGAACAGATGCCGGGGTCGCCGTCGGGGCCGTGCGCGATTTTTGGAGTCAGCCCGGCAGGCAGCCCGAAGGTGCTCTTAAAGGTGGAGACGTCGGTGAGATCGATGTCGCTGGTGCCGATGATGGTGATGGTCTGGCCGGAGCCGTTGGTGCTGGTGGGCCACGTCGAAGGCAGGTTGTAGATTTTGGCGAAATCATAGGGCGCGATGTCTTCTTCGACGGCGCCGCCGTTGTTGGGGATGGGGTAGTAGTAGTTGGGCCCGGGCGAGGACGCGGATTTGGCTCTGGCCGCGGAACTCAGCCCGCTTAAAGCCCCGATGGAGGGCGTCGCCCTGGGCGAAGTCTGTATCTTGACCCAACCGTGGGCGTCGGGACTGAACTCGACCCTGCTCCCCATGCGGTGCAGCGGATGTGGAAAGAAGTTATGCAGGCCTTTGATGCCCACCACGACCGGCGCCAGGGCGGCCGGAATCTGGGGGTCGGACATATTGGCAAAGTGCATCCTGCCGTTGGCGAGCAGGTTGTGGATCTGAATGTGGAAGGCGCTTTCCGCCTGCCCCGCGCTGCCACTGAAGCGGATGGTCATACCGTCGGGAGACACATGGGTGACTTGGAAGCCTTGCGACGTCAGCCAGTTGGAGATGGTGGCGATGTCTGCCTCGGCGGGGCCGAAGCGCTCACCGATTTCAGCGGGCGAGAGCCATTGATGATAGTCCGGCGAGCTGGAGTCGTACTCACCGGCGACGTACTGATCGAAGGCCGACTGCTGTTCGGGACTTCGACTCAGCACCAAAGTGAGGTCGGGCATGGGCATGTCGGCGCTCACCGGTCCGCGATCATTTTTGGCGACTGCCAACGGGAGGGTATTGCCCTTGAGGGTGACCAGCTGGCTTTCGTCGATGGGGCTGGTGATGCGTGCCGCGGGCGCCGCTTGCTGGGCAAAGACGAGTACAGAAGAAAAGAAAACGGCAACTACTGCACAGAGGGGGAACCTACGCAAACTTGTCATGACGGATTTCCAAAAGCCTTTCTTTCAAAACTCCCTGGCCGGGGATAAGTTGCCATCCTGAATAGTGGAAGGCTGCCAAACCAAGCAACCAATCCTGCACCATCAGGCTCATTGCCAGACCTGGGAAAGGAGCATTCCGCAGCGCAGACCGGCTTTGCCGACACCACCGGCATGCGCTACGGGAAGACATTCCCCGCGGCGCCGCAGACGGTCAGCCTGTGTACGACTATGATTGGTCCGAATATTTAGACGGCGGCGGGCAGTCACGCGTTGACGCAGAGCTCGCGCGCCGTAGATAAACCAGCGCCCCAGCTTCTCTCGAGACCAGAGAAAGTCTGTCGATTGTTCAAGGTGATCCGAAAAGAGGCAGCAAGTCGAAAGCCTCGGTTGAGGCAAGCCGAAAGGGCCCGCCGTACCTTCTCGCAAAGCGTTGGAAGCAACACTGCAAAAAGCAACCCCACATATCCGCCTGCCGCTCCGTGTATTGAGTACCCAACCGGATTCCCGCCCCGCGCATTCCTTCCGCAAACTTGGTAGTCTAAGAAGTGGTGAGTCAGCAAGCTCCAACGTGCCTGCGCATTGCCGCCATCGACTTCCTCAATCCCGCGCCTCTGATGTGGGATTTCGAGCATCCGCCCCTCGACGCCGAACTCGCTCGCCGCTACCAAATCGAACGCATGACGCCAGCCGAGTGTGCCGAGCGCCTCGCCCGCGGCGAAGCCGATATCGGCCTCGTTCCCATCGCTGCCCTCGCCGTCAATCCCTCGCTGCGCGTTCTGCCGGGCTGCACCATCGCCTCCAAAGGCCGTGTGCGCTCCTTGCTCCTCGTCCGCCGCGCCTCGCAGCCCCTCACCGCGCTGCGCTCCGTCGCCGCCGACACCGCCAGCCGCACCACCATCGCCTACACCCGCATTCTCTTTCACAAGTGGAACAATCCCTCCGTTCCCTTCATTCCCATGCCCGCCGACCTCGATCGCATGCTCGACCGCGCCGACGCCGCTATCCTCATCGGCGACCCAGCCCTGCTCGCTCTCGAAGAGCGCTCCAACCGCTTCGAGCGCACCGGCGAAGACCTTGTCTACCACGATCTCGCCGACGAATGGCGCACCGTCACCGGCCTGGCCTTCGTCTCCGCGGTCTGGGCCGCCGGCGCTTCTTGCCCTGACCCCATCGACGAGCAGATCATCCATGACCTCAACCAGTCCCGTGTTCACGGCCAGGAAAACCTCGACCGCCTTATCGTCGAGTGGTCGCGCCGCCTGCCCATTTCTGAGCAGGTCCTCTCCGACTATCTCTCCTTCAACATCCACTACATCCTTGACGAAGAGTGTGTCGAAGGCATGCGCGGCTTTTTCCGCATGGCCCTCGAAACCGGCGTCCTGCCCGCCTATAACCTCTCCATCGAAGAGCCTGTCATCCGCTGACTCTCCGTCTGGATCCTCACTTCTTTGCACCTTTCCCCCTCCCCCGCGAATCCAAAGCGGGACAAAGACTCCACCCTTCGAGGAGACACATCTCTCATGCCCGACAAAATAGCCTTCATTACCGGCGGCAATCGAGGCCTCGGCTTCCAGACTGCCCTCGATCTCAAAGACAGTGCTAAAGTTGTCATCGGCTCCCGCGATCTTGCGCAAGGTGAAGCTGCCGTTGAAAAACTTCGTGACGCCGGCGCCGAAGCCGAAGTCCTGCAGTTCGACCTCACCGATCCCGCCAGCCATCGCGCCGCTTATGACCTCTTCGCAGCCAAATACGGCCGCCTCGACATCCTCATCAACAACGCCGGCGTTGCCGCCGGAAGCTTCCCCGGCACCGGCCCTGAACATCGCGCTGCCGATGTTCCCCTCGAAATTCTGCGCCGCGTCTTCGAAACCAACTTCTTCTCCACCGTCGCCCTCACCCAAACCTTGCTTCCCCTCATCCGGAAAAGCGCCGCCGGCCGCATCGTGAATCTCTCCAGCATCCTCGGCTCTCTCACCTTGCACGCCGATCCCAACTCCCCCATCTACAACGCCAAATCCTTCGCTTACGACGCCTCAAAATCGGCGCTCAATGCCTTCACCATTCATCTGGCCTATGAACTGCGCGACACCAAAATCAAAGTCAACTCCGCCCATCCCGGCTGGGTGAAGACCGATATGGGCGGCCCTCAGGCGCCGATGGAATTGAGCGAAGGCTCCAAAACTGCGGTCGCGCTCGCCACCCTGCCTGACGACGGCCCTAGCGGCGGCTACTTCCACATGGGCAAACCGCTGCCCTGGTAACCAGGGCCCACAATCAAGCTGCGGGGCCGCTTCGCGCATCCTCGCAGCCCCTCCGCAACCCTGCATCGCGTTCACAATCCCCCTTCGAAATGGAAGTCGCAATCTCGAAGGCTTTACCATCGACGCATGCCGCAATTTCCCGCAGGCCAAACCCTGTTGATTGACGCCGACGACACGCTCTGGGAAAACAACATTTACTTCGAGCGCGCCATCGCCGCATTCATCAGCTATCTGGACCACCAGGAGTACTCGCCCGCACAGGTGCGCCAGACCCTCAACGCCGTGGAGCGTGAAACCATCCTTGCCCACGGATACGGCCTTTCCAGTTTTACGCGGTCGCTTGTGGAGTGCTTCAAGCGTCTCAGTGCCGAGCCGGTCACCGATGCCCGGCGGGAGCGCGTGCTGGGCTTCGCTCGTGCCATCTCAGAGCAGGAGATCGAGCTTTTGCCCGGCGTCGAGGCGACCCTTGCCGAGCTGGCCATGCGCCACCGGCTCATTCTCATGACCAAAGGCAATCAAGCCGAGCAGGCCGACAAGCTGGCGCGCTCCGGCCTCGCCTGCCACTTCTCTGCGGTAGAAATCGTCGCCGAAAAGGATCCGGTCACTTACCGCGATGTCATGGTCCGCTGCGAACTGGCGCCGCACACCAGCTGGATGATCGGCAACAGCCCCAAGAGCGACATCAATCCCGCTCTGGCCGCGGGATTGCATGCGGTCTTTCTCTTTCACAAGGATACCTGGGTGCTGGAGCACGCCGAAGTCGCTGTCCCCCCTCTGGGGCAGCACTTGATCGAGCTCGATGCGTTCGCAAAGCTTTGTGATATCTTCTGATTCACGACCGGAACGGAGGCCGTTCTTGATGCGAAAAATGCTCTTCGCGCTGGGAATTCTTTTGGCCGCGAGCGCCGTTTACGCAGCTCCGCCCGCCGACGCGAATGGGAATGCCAACTGGAGAGCCGAGGTGTCGGCGGAATTACCGCTGCTCGGCCACCGCAACTGGATCCTCATTGTGGATTCGGCATACCCTCTCGAAGTCTCTCCCGGCATCCAGACCATCGAAACCGATGAACCACAGCTCGAAGTTACGCGCTTTGTATTGGGGGCGATTGACGGATCGATTCATGTGCGGCCCGACATTTATATGGACGCGGAGCTGCCTTTCGTTTCCGACCAGGATGCGCCCGACGCATCGGCCTACCGGCGCGCTGCCGGCGATCTGCTGCACGGCTATCGCATCGCATCGGAACCGCATGAAAAGCTTCTTGCTGAAGTCGCCGATGCCGGCAATACCTTCCGCATTCTCGTCCTCAAAACCAATGGCACAATTCCCTATTCCTCGATCTTCATCCGGCTCAATTGCAAATATTGGAGCGACGCGGCTGAACAACGGCTACGCGCGCTCATGGCAAAGGGATCTTCTGGCGATCAGTAAAAGAAAATCTCCTGCCGTTTTCGCCTGAACCTTGGGCTCGATCTCCATCCCTTTCCCGCTATAGCGTATGTCGTCTCCCGAGCAGCCCCGGCGCCTGGTCACTGTCCTGCACCGCCGATTCGCCGGCGTTTCCCACTATTGCTAAAATTGAAGTGATGTCAATTTCGCGCCAGCAGGCTCTCGATTACTTCCGCTCGCCCGACCTCATCGGCCTGGGGTTCGAGGCTGATGCCGTGCGCCGTCGCCTGCATCCCGAAGGCGTGGTCACCTACATCATCGACCGCAACATCAACTACACGAATTTCTGCACCGAGTACTGCACCTTCTGCGCTTTCTACCGGCCCTTGCCAAAACCGGGGAAAAAAGACCCGCGCGCCGATGAAGGCTACATACTCGACTTCGAGAAGATCTACGAAAAGATCGCCGAGACCCAGGAGATGGGCGGCACCGGCGTATTGATGCAGGGCGGCATCCACCCCGACCTCAAAATTGACTGGTTCGAGCGGCTTTTCACGGGCATCAAGCAGCGCTTCCCGCGGATCTGGCTGCACTGCCTCTCGGCAGCCGAGCTCCTCGCCATCGCCGAATACAGCAGCCTCGACTTGCGTACCACCATCGCCCGGCTGCGCGATGCAGGACTGGACTCCATCCCCGGAGGTGGCGCGGAAATCCTCGACGATGATGTGCGCTTTCGCATCGCCCGGCTGAAATGCCGCACCGACGATTGGGTCAACGTGCACCGCACCGCGCACCAGCTCGGAATGCGGACCACGGCAACCATGATGTTCGGCGTCGGAGAAACCTTCGATCAGCGCATCAACCACTTTGAAGTGGTGCGCCGCCTCCAGGAAGAAACCGGCGGCTTCACCGCTTTCATACCGTGGAGTTTTCAGCCCAAACACACCGCTCTCGGCGGCCGCGGCTGGGACGAGGCTACCTCGGTCGAGTATTTGAAGGTGCTGGCCATCGCGCGGCTCTACCTCGACAACATCGAGAACGTGCAGGCCAGTTGGGTCACTCAAGGCCTCAAAGTGCTCGAACTCGGGCTGCACTTCGGCGGCAATGACGTCGGCTCCGTAATGCTGGAAGAAAACGTGGTCAAGGCCGCCGGCACATCCAATTGCACCACCGAGGAAGAACTGCGGCGCATCATACGCGATGCCGGCTTCAAGCCCATTCAGCGTGACACGCTCTACCGTACGCTGTTTTTCAACTGACCCTGGTTAGCATGGCGGCGGAGGTCTGGCCGGCGCTCCTGCTGTGCGCCGGCGCCGATGCGGACAAAGCTACATGGCCGGAGGGGTCTTGCCCTGCTCGATCAGTTTTGCGTCATCCAGATGCTTCTCCAGCACCGGGAGAGCATTTTGGGCATAGGTTTTGACCGCATCGCTGGTCGCATCTTCTGCCTCTTTTTTGTAAAGGGCGATGGCCTTGGTGTGTCCTTCGACCATCGCGTGGATATAGCGCTGGTCAAACGTCTTGCCCTTCAATTTGTGAAACGGGCCAATCACGGCCTTGTTGTTTTTGGCGTCGATCGCGTCGGGCACGCTTAAACTGGCCTGCGGTGCAATCTGTTGCAGTTGTTTGTAGTCTGCGGTGTGGTCCGTAACCAGCATATTGCCGTAGTCTTTCACCTTCTGGGAAGCGGCCACATCTTGCGCCAGCTTTCCCAAATTAGCTTCCACCATGTCGGTCTGGGCGGCAAAATTGACAAACTCCTGGTCAGACATCGGGGCGGCAGCTTTTTTCTGCCCCAGTGCGGCAACGGAACAGAGACCCAGGCAGCACAACACGGAAAGAACGCGTTTCATTTATGACTCCTCCATGCGAAGTTAGATGCAGATAAGCCAAACCTGTGCTTCCTCTTCTGCGCGTATCCAGGTCTGGAATGCACAGAGCTTCCTCCCTGGCAGGCGCAGCTCTTTGCCCTCTTCCAAGCGACTCCGGCCGGGTCGCATACCCGAGGCTTTTGCCCTATTGCGCCGCATTACGTGGTTGGACCTGGATTCTGTGGATTTCTTTCCCGGGCTTGACCATCTATCCTGTGGACATGTCCGCGATTGCATCTTCTTCCGCACTGCGCATCCTCGGTAATTCGGATATGGCACTGACGCCCATCGGATTCGGCGCATGGGCCATCGGCGGCGGCGACTGGCAGTATGCCTGGGGCCCCCAGGACGATGACCAATCGATTGCCGCAATCCGCCGCGCTCTCGATATGGGCATCAATTGGATCGATACCGCGGCAGTGTATGGCCTCGGGCATTCGGAAGAGATCGTGGCCAGGGCGCTCAAATCGGTGAGCCAAAAACCCTATATCTTCACCAAGTGCTCCTTGCGCTGGCGTGAAGACAGATCCATCTATAATTCGCTCCAAGCCGAATCCGTGGCCGAAGAACTGCACGCCTCCTTGCGCCGCCTCGGCGTCGATACCATCGACCTCTACCAGGTTCACTGGCCGAATCCGGAGTCGGAAATTGAAGAAGGATGGGAGGCCCTGGCGCGCTTCCGCGAGCAGGGCAAGATACGCTGGATCGGGGTTTCAAATTTCAACGTCGAGCAGATGAAGCGGGCGCAGAAGATTGCGCCTATTACCAGTCTCCAGCCGCCGTATTCGATGCTGCGCCGGGCTATCGAAGAGGAGATTCTGCCCTTCGCCCAATCCAATGGCATCGGAGTGATTAATTATTCGCCAATGCTATCGGGAATGCTGACGGGGAAAATGTCGGCCGAACGGATTGCGGCCATGCCCCCGGACGACTGGCGGCGGCGGACACCGGAGTTCAACGAGCCACGTCTCAGCCGCAATCTTCGACTCGTGGAACTGCTGGGAGACATAGGAGCCGCGCATGGGGTCGTTCCGGGCGTGGTAGCGGTGGCC
>JASHOY010000122.1 GCA_030038435.1 Acidobacteriaceae bacterium
CGGGGGCGTCTCATCAAAGGATACCCTTTAGGTCTTCGTTTGCGGACGCGCGGCTCGGCGCGGCGGCGAACGCGGTGGACGTGCAGCGGCCGCAGTTCTTCCCCAGGCCGGGCGTTGGTCAGCCACCGCAGCGCGTCGATGAAGCTGATGCGGTCGGCTGGAACCTGCTGCCGACGCGCCGCCTCGACCATGACCAGCCGCACCAGGTTGTAGGCCAAGGCGATCATGCACAGTTCCTTGTGGATGCCGTCGACGGTCTTGCTGCGCAGTACGTCCAAGTGCAAGGTTTGCTTCAAGTGCCGCAGATTGACTTCCACTTGCCAGCGGTCGAAGTACAGTTGGGCGAGTTCCGCAGCGGGGTAGCGGCTGGCATCGAGCAACGTCGTGACCAAGGTTATCTCCTTGGTGCGCATGCCGGCAACCCGGATGGCGAACCGTAGTTCGCGGACCACGATGGTTGCGGGCAAAGCGGCGTACGCCTCGGCCGTGATCCAGTTGGGCGGGCGCGTGGGTTTGTAGTACTCGACCAGTTGGTCGCGGTGGCCCAGCCAGCGGACCCAACGCGAGCGGGGTAGCCCTTTGATACCTTTCCACCACGGGTGGCGGGGCGGTGGCGGGATGTGCAAGCGGCCCTTGCGGAAACTGACGATCGTCTTTTGGTGCAGGCGAAACACCCCGAAAAAGCCGGAGGTCAGCAACTGGGCCAAGTGGGCGAACGAGCAAAAACCGCGGTCGGCCAGGAGGACGTCGCCGGGCTGCAGTTCCGGATGCATCTGCCAAGCTTGGGCGAGGTCGTGCGTGCGCAGGGGCGCGGTGACGACCTTCTGCAGCAGGCCGGTGCCGGCATGAAAGAGCGTCAGCAAATGGGCCACGGGGAAGCCGCACCCCGGCTTTTGCGCGCCCGGCTGGCCGAAAGCTTTTTGCAGCTCCGGCGTGTCGGGCATCGAGCAACTGGAGCCGTCGAGCAGCCAGAGCCGATGGCCGCACCAACGCGGTGCGGCGTCCCGGCACGAGGCCAGGGAGCCAATCACGGCCGCGAGCAGGCGTTGGAACAGCTCCAGGGGCAAGCGCCGCCGCGCCTGGCCATAGGCTTCGCCGCTGAACTGCCCGCCCAGCAAATGCGCGACATGGTCGCAGGCCACGTTGCCGTGCAGGACTTGCAGCAGGAAGGCATGCACCGTTACCACCGGCGTCAAGATGCGGTCGCGCCAGGTGTGACCGAGGTCGCGACAAAGTTGCTCGATCATCGCCGCTTGCAAGTGCGTGGCGACATCGGCCTTGATTCGTGCGAGGGCGTGAAGGATACTATGAACCATCCGTGGTCTCCTGGGAGGTTGTGCGTCTTGTGCAAAACGCTATCTTCCAGGAGACCGCTTCTTCGATCAACGCCAAGATGACCCGATAGCTAAGACCACCCAGACAAAACAGTTACGCTTATCTTCGGGGCATTCTACTATGCCCCTTTTTCTTTCCCTTTTTTCTTTCAAACTGCCACCAGTTTGATTCTAACACGGACCAGAAGCCATTCGCATGAATTACAAAGAGTTTAAGGCCGTCTTCGCTAATCTGCTGTTACCGCTTGGCTACGCCAATGTAAAGAACATGTTTTTCCGCCGCATCGGAGACGTGTTCACTATCGTAGACCTCCAGAAATCAGACTGGCAAGGGAGCTACTACGTTAATATGGGGTGCTTCGTCGATGAGGGGGGCCATCTCCCGCAGCCACCACCCATTCATAAAGCCCACTTGCAACAACGTCTGGAGTCGAAGTTCTTTATTCCGCAATCCGCCCGCGATGTCCTCGTGCCCGCGCTCAATCTGGAGGTGCCGATGAGGGCGGCTGAACGTTCCGCTGTCATCTCGAACGCGCTTGAACAGTACGTGATACCGTACCTAAATTCCATCAGCACCATCGAAGGCATCGCAGACTATCTCAGCCCCGACAGGGAGAATGTCGCCCTCGTCACGTTGGAACTGCGTGACATTATCCGCCGCCGACTTCATCGCTGACGGCTGCGTAAGGTAAGTTACGCAGGACCGAAAAAGGGGCATCGTACATTTCCTCTAGAACAATCTACGATCTCCCTTGTCTTCCTCCAAGGTCTCGATTCTCCTGTTCGGTAGCTGTCAGAGATGCTAAGATACGTTCAAATACATACATCGCCTTTGGAGAGAGATTATGGACGTGCAGTATCCGCCGGAATTTCGGGGTTCTCCCGAAATGGCGCCTCTCGAGCAAGCCACGGCGCTCCTCACGGACATTATGGGACCGCAATCTTCCCAGCGATTGAAGCTTGCTGCATGGACTCGCGTGCAAGATCACAAAGGCCGGCCGCTCTATCGCCTAACCGTTCGAGACGACTTCGGGGATGAAGCTTCCACGGATTTTGCCCCCGACGAGCTTCAAAATCCGCTTCACATGAGATACCGCATGCCTCGGCTCTGGGGCGACCTCCTGAAAATCCGCCATGACCTTCTGCACCAACAGGCTCTGAATCTTAGTAACGAGATCACCACGGGGTAAGAGGGACACGAAGCGTGGCAACGAAAACGGAGCAGCTTATTCAGATCCTCACGAACGAATTGACTCTTCTCAAAGAGCGAGTTGAGACATCGCGAGCCGAGACACAGCCCATCCGCGACATCACGAACCAGATTGCCGTTATCGAACACAAGCTTGCGGAGATGACGAAGACAAAGGATGTATGGGGCCAGCGCGGATGGATGATCCTAACGATTTGCTTATCTGCTTTGTTTTCCTTCCTTGCGGTCATTCTCGGCGCTTTGCTGACTCATTATCTCAAAACGA
>JASHOY010000016.1 GCA_030038435.1 Acidobacteriaceae bacterium
AATGAAACCGGTCCCGCCGATCACCAGGATCTTCACGCTGTGATCCTAACTCAACGGTGTGCGAGCCGGAATTTGGTATCCCGGTCATAATCACCGGCGGTCGGGAGCCATTGACCAGCGATGTCGCAAACTGGCAGTGCTGCACCCGGCCCGAGGCACAGAATCCGGCAAGAGCCCGCACGACCGGCAATGGTGACCTATGGGGGAATTTCGCCACCTGTATCCAAGAACCCGATTTTGCGAGTGCGAAGGCTGCTAAAAGCAACCGCGGATCTTTCGCTTCGCTCAAGATGACAGCTGATTTGGGAGGGTTCCGGTCGTATGACCGGCCGTCGTGAATTGGAGCAAGGGATAGTTGACCAGCGATAGTGACCTTTACCGGAGACCACCCCAAAAGCAGGCCTCAGGGGCTCAAGCCCGGATTATTAGTTGCAACTTTTCGGCGCGGCTGAAGCCGTGCCCTTTCAAAACAGAGGGCACGCGACGGTTCTATTTTCTGCCCACTGGTTTCCGGGGAGCGGCATAGCCTTTGCGGGCGAGAACCTCGAGACCGGGGCGGTCTACCTTGACCCGCAGTTGGTGATGGGACCCGTTTGCTTGTACATCGTTCATCGAGATCTCAAGCAGGTAGAGGTTTTCAGGAGCAGCGGCGAGACTCTGCAGGCCGCCCTGGAGATCGTTGCTGCCGTGAAAAAAGCGTCCGCCGGTGCCGGCGGCGAGTTCCGAGAGAACGGATGCGGATGCCTGGCTGGAGACGAGCCGTTCCTGCGCGAGCTGGCCGGTCACGAGGCCGAGGCTGGTTCCACCCTGGCCGGCGTCGAAGCCGGAACCCTCGAGTCCGCGCGCGTCCAGTGTATTCACCGTTACATCCGCGGCGGCCGCAATGTTCATGGTTTCCGACTCCAGTTGCCTGGTCTCTTCCGAGAAGGCGAGGAAGCCGGGCGAAACCAGGATCAGGAGGCGCTGGCCGGGGAGCTTCGCCGTTGCCCGCAGCACATTGCGAACGGTAAGGATCGACTGGCGCGCATCCTCGTCGCCGACCGCAAGAGCGTTTTCCGCGGCGCTCATGGCTGCGCGCTGAAACGGGTCGTCGGGATTGCTGATGCCGCTGTAGAGATCCATTGAGGAGGAGGGAGTGGCCTGCAGCATCGAGCATTGCCTGGCGTTCTGAACGGCGAGCTGGAAGTCCACCGGATTGTGGTGGCGGATAATCTGGTCGGCGGCATAGTAATCGATGTTCGGACAATTCTCTTTCACGTTCTGAGAAGCCTGATGCGCGGTGAGTTTCATGACCGCCGACTGGAGGGCCGCATGGTCGCGCGTGATTCCGGAATCCGCGCCCATGAGCGACAGAACATCCGCGTATTCGCCTTCCAGCAGCGGCCGGTCGAAGAGTTGGCTCGCAGCCTTTTTCACCGCCTGAAGATCGGCAGAGTTCAGATGCCGGTCATCGAAGAGAAAGATGAGATATCGGTTTTGCCGCGGCTGGGAGGTCGCGGACCTGGGCTCGCCGGCGGCGTTTATTTTGATTGCGGAATTTGCGGCGCCTTCACTTCCGTCCTGAGCGGGCATGGGCGCGTTTTTCACTAACGTAAAGCCGGTGATCAGTCTGCGCTTTCCGTTGTCCGTGACGACGAAGTCGGCTTTGCTCAAATCTCCCACAGCGTGGCCGCTCTTATCGAGCACGATGGCGGGGACCAGCAGCGAATTTACATTGAGCTGCAAGGTCGGCCCGCTGGCTGCGGAGAGGCTGGAGTTGGGTTGCGCAATGAGTTTATCTGCCCCCGCTGTTGCGGCCGGCAGAGCAGAGGCCGGCTCCGGTGGCGCCAATGCTGCAGTTTCGCGGGGTCTGGTCTCTGATGCGGCGGTGGTGGAGGCGGGCATCGAGGGCTTAGGAGCGGATGCGGGGGGCTGCGTTTGCATCGAAGCAGGCGCATTTTGCTCCACCACCTGGCCGGGCGGGTTGGCACGCGGCATTTGCGCGGGGACGCTTGATGCGGGGGGCTCGCGGTGAGGAGGTGCTGTCTCCGCAGCCGATGCCTTGGCCTGGTCGTCCACGATACGGACGCTTGAGCCGAAGCGGTGATAGTCAGTGAAGAGAGTCTCATTGAGCCACTGCGTTGCAGCGTCACCGAGACGGGACTCCGCGGTGGTGACCGCATCGGCCTGCGCCAGGCTGCGCACGGGGCAGATATACCTTTGCCCGGCGATGTTAACCGGACCATATTCGACCAGGATTGCGGCGCGGCGCAGCATGCGGAGGCCCATGCTGGTGTCCGTCTCCATGGTGATGCGGTAGACGACTCCGCTCGCGGGGGCGAGCCAGATGGAGCCCTGGTATGCGGGCCTTGCACTGACGAGCTGTTGATTGCTCGAATCGGGATTCGATTCGATGGTGACGCTAGAGATACCGCGACTGTTGGGCGCCGATTTTATCGCTTCGGTTGGAGCTTCAGGGCGCAACGAGCTGAAGACCTCAAAGTGGGACGCAGATGCCGGAACTGAAAAGCGGAAGACCGCCAACAACCCCGCGGAGGCGCGCTCCCAGTGGCTCCAGCTGACCTGGCCTTTGGACATGTCGGCAAGGACCATTCCCAACGTGGTTCCGAATTCTCCTCCCGAGATGAGTCCGGTTCCCGGTCGCCAAGCAGCGGAGCTCTGCGCGGAAGGTTGATGATCTCTATCGAAGCTCACCGAAGTCTGGGCCTGGGCAGTGGCCACCAGGTGCAGTCCGGTACGCGTAGGCCAATCTCCCGGCTTGTCGGCGTGAGGGGTGTCGTCGTAGCGGCTGATGATGCGCGTGGAGAGGATATTGGGCAGGCGCTCCAAGGTCGTTGATACGTATTGCCGCGCGGCATCGAGCATGCGCGCCTGCGCGGCGCTGTCCGGAGCGGCTTGGGGCGCGGCGCTGTCAGGAGGCGAGGGCAGAAACTGCGACTCGTCGGCAAGAAGGCGCAGGGCCATGGACGTCTGCGAACCGGTACCGAATTGAGCCGCCAGTTGCGCAAAGACTGCATCGGGCATACGTTCGGTCAGGACGGCGCCTTCAATCTGCCTGGCGATCTCAGCATCCTGTTTATGCGCGGCGCTATCGGCGGCCAGCAAGCGCTCGAGCCTGGCGACGCTGAGACGCTTTGCAGCCTGGGATGGAACGCCGGTCGCGACCAGGAGGCCGATGATAAGGACGGTTCGCAAATTGCCACCGGCCTGATGATAACGCGGGGATTGGCGGGCGCGCTGCGATGATGCGTGCCTGAAGCGGGAGAGCATTGTTTGTGCAATAGACGTCTGAGCTGTTAATCAAGGGTGGGAAAAAAATCGAACGGGTGATTCGCGGCGAATGTCTTCTTCTCAAATGCCATTTTCGCGCCGGGATTGTATCAAGGCCTCTGCGGCTGCGGTGGCGATGCCTGCGCTGAGCGGCCACGCTGAGGGCGAGATGTCCCCCGGGAAAAAGAGCAGGCCGAACATCATTGTTTTATCGCCGACCAGTTTCGCTGGGATTGCGTGAGCGCGTACGGATTGAATCCCATGCAGGTGACGCCGGACCTGGACGGAGTGGCGGCGCGGAAGGCGTGGCGGCAGGAGGCGTTCATCCAGATCAGCCAGTCGATGGTGGCGCGGGCGCTGCGGACGGATCAGTGGACGTATTGCGTGGCCGATCCGAGCATGGCAGGCGATCAGCCTTACAGCAAGAATTACGTTGAGTACCAGATGTACGACCTGACGTCGGACCCGCTCCAGTTGCTGAATCTGGCGGGGCGGCGCGATCCTCCCAAGCTGGTTCATTATCTCGGCGACCGGGTTGATGTGGACGTGGAGGATCATCTGCGCGAACGGCTGCTGGCGTACATGGCTGAAGCCGGTGATCCTCCGCCGAGATCAAGCAGCGGCGGCTGTATCCGTGATGGCGAGGTTTTGCTTTACAGGCGAGCGGAGGCCGCTGGAGGCCGAATTCTGATAAGCACGAGCTGAGTTCTGAGGCGGCTTCGGATGGAGAAGATCCGGCGCTGGGAGTGTGCATCGCATATTATGCAGGGGCTGTGTCTGGCTGTGATGGTCATCACTGAAGCAGCCCTGATTTCGACCAGAATGATTATGTCTGATTTGGAGAGCCGCCGGCTGCTGTGCCGGCGACCTTCCGGGGCCGTGTGGTGTGCGGTGCGGAAGCAGATGCGGCGCGGGAACCCGGCGGGGCGGGTGGAGCGGCAAAGAACCGTCCTGAAGCGTGGAGCAGACGATGATCACGGCGTCCGAATTGAAATCGGGGATGGCGCTGCGGATCGGTCACGAGGTTTACAAGGTGATCGAGGTGGAGGCGCGAGCCGGCGCCGCGAAGATGGGCGGCACGGTGCATACGAGGCTGGCGAATTTGCACGGCGGCCGGGTGTGGGAGCAGAGTTTTCGGCCGCTGGAACGGCTGGAAAACGTGGAACTGGAGAAGCGCGCGCTGGAGTTTCTTTACAGCGATGGAAGCCGGTGCGTGTTTCAGAGGCTGGATAATTTTGAGCAGGTTGAGTTTCCGTGCGAGGTGTTGGGGCTGGCGGAAAAGTATCTGCAGGCGGGGACGGAGCTTCCAGCGGAATTTTTCGAAGGCGAGCCGGTAAGCGTGGTGCTGCCGGGCACGCTTGAGGCGCGGGTGAAGAGCACGGCGCCGCCGGCGCGGTCGCCGCAGGATTCGGGACGCAAAGAAGCGACTCTCGAAAACGGACTGACGATCCAGGTGCCGCTGTTTGTTGCTGCGGGGGAAGCGGTGAGCATCGATCTGAAGACCGGGCGCTATGTGGAACGGGTAAGGACGCAGCACAAGAAGAGCGCCTGAAGATGGTGTCGACTGAGGAGAGGCGATGATCGGGGACTCGACCGGATGAGGAGGTGCTTATGGCACTGGCAAAATTGACCGAATATCTGGATGCGCACAACGCGAGATACATGGTGATTGCGCACTCGCTGGCGTATACGGCGCAGGGGATTGCAGGGCTGGCGCATATTCCGGGGAAGGAATTGGCGAAGACGGTCATGGTGAGACTGGACGGGGAACTGGCGATGGCCGTTCTTCCCGCGAAATATCATGTGGACCTGACGACGCTCAAACGCGCTGCGAATGCGAAGACAGCCGCATTGGCGACCGAGGATGAATTCAAAGAACTGTTCCTCGAGTGTGAAACCGGAGCGATGCCGCCGTTTGGCAACCTGTACGGAGTTGCGGTGTTTGCGGATACGAGCCTGGAGGATGATAAGGAGATCGCGTTCAACGCGGGAACGCACCGGGAATTGATTCGCATGGCCTGGGAGGACTACAAGAAGCTGGCGCAACCGCGGATGGCGCGGTTTGCCGCGGGGCGGCCGGCAGAGGCGGCGTAGGCCTGGCCACGAGGCAAGATTGGATGCCGCCGAGCGACGACCTGTGGCAGGAAGTCGGCGTACGCGCGGGGGTGCGCTTGGCGTATATTTTGGGCGCGAGCATTTCCCTGAATCCAAACTTTCCGCTGCTTTGCTGAGAGTCGCCCGACTCGAAAGGATAAGTTATGAGCGTTCGCTCGTGCTGCAACCTGCCTGCACGTATTTTCTGTTCGGCATGGTTGGCTTCGGTTCTTGGCCTGGGAGTGTGCGGCGCATTCCTTGCCGGGTGCGGCGGAGGTGGATCGGGCGCCGGGGCGACGTTCAGCGGGAATACGAATGTTGTGCTGCTGGGGTCGAGCACGGCGAACGACCAGTTGCAGCATTTTGGAGTCACCCTGAACAGCCTGACACTGACAAGCCAGACAGGTGCGACGGCGAAGACGGTGAATCTGATTTCTTCGCCGGTGGGAGATGAGTTCATTCACCTGAACGGGCTGGTTGAGCCGCTGGCGAGCATGGCCGTGCCGCAGGGCATCTACACGTCGGCGACGGCGAATGTTTCGATGATCAGCCCGGCGTGTGCTGGGCAGATGCCCGGAGAGCTTCTTGTGGATGGAGCTGTGACTTCGACGCAGCCGACGAGCGTGACGATCAACCTGACAGGGCCCATCACGGTGGTTGGTTCGGCGATGGGCCTGGTGCTGAATCTGCAGGTTTCTAAATCCACTCCGTTTTCCGGAGGTTGCACTTCGGCTTCAACAAACGGGCCGCAGGTGCCGGTGGTTTTCGCGCTCAGTCCGATGCCGATTGCCGCGCAGCCTACGAATTCGAGCAACGGCAGGCTGATGGGGCTGCGCGGTTTGATTGGGAGTGTAGCCGGGGGAGCAGCGGGGTTCACTGTGAATGGCCTGGGCGGTTACAACACCGGGACGCCTCCGGCGTGGACGGTGGCGTTCAATGGTGGCACGGTGTTTCAGGGCGTGAGCGGGGCATCGCAGCTTCAGGTGGGAGCGGCGCTGGATATGGATGCGACGCTGCAGCCGGACGGTTCTCTGCTGGCGACGCGGGTTGAGGCGCTGGATGCGGACCCGACGAACCTGGGCGCCAGCATATCCCAAGTGATTGCGAATTTCACCGCGGCTCCGCAGATGGATGTGATTGAGATCCAGCAGGAAGGCAAACTGGCGGACCTGTCGAACTTTTACAGTTTTGGGAGCGCGACATTCAAAGTTTCAGGGCAGTTCAGCAATCTCTCGAATCTGCCTTTCCCGGCCAGCTTCGAGGCTTCGAATATTATTGCCGGGCAGAACATTTTCTTTGGCTCGAATGCGGCAGATGTAAATGGATTTCCGCCGCTTCCCGTGCCGGCGGAGAGCTTGGTTCTGCTTCCGCAGACCATCAATGGCACGGTGAATTCGATTTCGAACGCGGGCGGGTTTACCGCTTACACGGTGTCGCTGGCCGGCTACGACATGTTCCCGAACCTGGCCGTGCAGGGAGGGCAGACTACGCTGCTTACCAGTCCGGATACGGTTGTGGTGTATGCGGACAGCAATACGCAGATGCTGAATTCGAGTCCCATTGCGGTGGAGAGCCTGGAGCGGTTCTATGGGCTGGTGTTCAATGACAATGGAACGCTGCGGATGGACTGCGCGCAGGTGACGGACGGCGTGGCGGAATAGCAGAGTTCGGCTGCATCAGCGCACTATAATTTTCCAGAGACCGACGGTCGCGCGTGGCAGCGCCCCCAAGGCGACGTGTAGCGTTTATTTCCGGGAGATATTGTTGAAAATCAGACTGCTTGTGCTTTGTCTTTTGATGGCTGTTCCGGCGTTTGCGGAGGCGGGGGCGGCACCGGCGACGCTGGAATTGAATGGGGCGTTTCTGGCGCGGATGAAGGCGCACCCCGAGCCGGCGATTGTGAATGCGGCGCGGATGGATGCGGACTGGGCGATGAACGTGGGACCGTACTCAGTGATGGACAAGCAGGATGTGCCGCCGAGCGGGAGCAAGCACGACTACGTGAGCCTGGCGCCGTACTGGTGGCCGAATCCCGACACGAAGAGCGGACTGCCGTTTGTGCGCAAGGACGGACGGGTGAATCCGGAGCGGTACAAGGTGCCGGACGACCGCGAGTTCAACGAGACGCGGAATGCGGTGTACGCGCTGGCGCTGGGCTACTACCTTACGGGGGATGCCGCGTACGCGAGACGCGCGGTGCTGCTGCTGCGGAGGTGGTTTCTGAATCCGGCGACGCGGATGAATCCGAATCTGAATTTTGCGCAGGCGGTTCCGGGCGTGAATACGGGGCGGGGAACGGGGCTGATTGATGTGCGCGAGATTCCACGGCTGCTGGATGCGATCACGCTGCTGGAAGGCTCGCCGGCAATGACCAAGGCGGACGAGGAAGGGCTGCGGAAGTGGTTCACCGAGTATCTGAAGTGGCTGGAGACGAGCAAAAACGGGCAGGCGGAGGCGGCCGCGAAAAATAATCACGGGAGCTGGTACGATCAGCAGCTTGTGGGGATCGCGCTGTTTCTGGGCGACAAGGAGGTAGCGCGCCAGACCGCGGAGACGGCGGAGACGAAGCGGATCGCGCTGCAGATTAAAGCGAATGGCAGCGAGCCTCTGGAATTGGCGCGGACCAAGTCGTTTTCGTATTCGGTGTTCAACCTGGACGCGCTGATGCGGCTGGCGCAGGAGGCGGATGCGGTTGGCGTGAATTTGTGGAGCTATCGCGCGCCGGACGGGGGATCGATCCGGGCGGCGCTGGATTACCTGGCGCCGTTTGCGGAGAAGAAAAAGGAGTGGAAACACGAGGCGATCAATGGGGTGGACGCGAACTTGTTGACCGAGCCGCTGCTGCTGGCGGCGATCCACTACAAAGATGCGGATTACCTGAAGCTGGCGGAGCAGTTTGAGAAGAGTCCGGATGTGGCGACGCGGCTGCTGATGGCGGAGGCTCAGGAGATGCTGGGCGGGCAGGGAAGCGGCGGGGCGGGGCAGTAGAGCAGGGAACTGCCTTTGAACGGCGGGTGCGGCATGAATGAGTGGTGAGTTCGATTCTGCAGGTGAGAATTGTTGGAAGGGATGCGTTGCCGACAAACCACCCGCGTCACCGCTGATTGGCATATGTCCCTTGTTTCTTCATCTAAATGCGCGGATATTTGGATATTCGGCGAGCACGCGGCCAGTGGCCATTTAGCACCGGAACGTCACAATATTTATATTTACGGCGAGGCGGGCCATACTTCAAATCCTGATGAGAAACAGCACCCAATGCTGTAATCATCGGCACGCGGCTTCGAGCGCATCGCGGATGACCGCGTTGAGTGATTTCTGCTTCTGTTTCGTCCGAGCGGCAAGCGCGCGATGTAACTCCGGCGAGATACGGATATTGAAAGATCCCTTGAATGGCTTATCCGGCGTCTTTTCCTCCGCCTCGCTGAAGCCGACGCTCCCCGTATACCCATTATGATTGAGCGTCCCGGTCATTTTACGAATCCCTCCCTTCTGAGTAGATCGATTACTTCTTGCAGCCGGTAGTGGCTTCTTGTATCCGCCACGCCACCGAGCACACTACGGTGCCGTAAATTCCCAGTCCCGCCGCACGCTGAGTCGGCAACTGCTTCAACAGATGCGCGGGTCAATCCATTCTCAGCGCCGTCACCGGCTGCACTCGTGAGCTCCGCCAGGCAGGTATCAGCGCTGCTATGACCGCCGCCGACCCCAGTGCCGCCGCCGCAAAAACCACGGTTGGAATATCGAAGCTGGGTGTCCCATACAGCATGCTGGAGAGCAGCCGGCCAAGCAGTGCGAACGCCAGGACGCCGCCTCCAAGGCCCAAGAGGGTCAGGCGAATGCCCTGGGCAACTACCAACCTGCCGATATTTCCTCGCGTGGCGCCGAGCGCAATGCGGATACCTACCTCCCGCGTGCGGCTGGCGGCAATAAACGAAATGAGTCCATAGATGCCCAGCGCCGCAAGCAACAGGGCCGCCGCACCAAAGAATGCCAGCACAACAAACAGCAATCGCCGCACCGCGATCGTTCCCCCAACCAGATCGGAAAACGACTGCACGAAGAACACGCCCTGATCGGCGTCTACGCTCGCCACTGCGCTTCTCAGCAGATGCGCCACCTGTGCCGTCGACGCCAGCATCTTGATGACGACAAAGTTTACATAACCAGTGGTCTGCGCCAATGGCAAAAAGATAGACGGACGCGGAGCGGCATCGAGCGAGCGGTTCCGTGTGGGCGCGATCTCTCCCACCACCTGTCGCCAGACCGGTTTGGCAGGATCGTCCATATTTAAGAAATGCCCGATCGCGCTCTGGCCCGGCCACAGTGCATTGGCCAGCGTCTGGTCCACTACGGCCACCTTCGATGAGTTGGCCGTATCTGTTTCGCGAATCAATCGACCCGCGATGAGCTTTACGCCCATCATCTCCAGATACTCCGGGGACACCGAGTCGGTATCACCCACTAACTGCGCGCCACGATAGTCGGCGGCCGACTCCCTGGCCTCGATGTTTACGCTGTAATACTGGCCGATGAACGGCAGGCCGGTAGATACAGCCGCCGCCTCCACTCCCGGCGTGGCTTGAAGTTCATTCAGCAACTTCCGGAAGAACAATTCCTGTTGTTCGAACTTCGGATACCGGGAAGGCCGCAGCACGATTACGCCGTAGTAAACCTGACTGGCATGGTATCCCGTATTCGTTGAGAGAAGGTTGTGGAACGTACGCAGCATCAGTCCGGCGCCACTTACCAGCACCACCGCCAGCGCAATCTGGATCACCGCCAGCGAACTGCGCAGCCGCGTCCGCGGCTGTCCAACGTAACCTCGCGACGATCCCGAAAGCACCTGGCGCGGAGAACGCCGCAGTACCTGCAGCGCATTGAATCCGCCCACGAAAATACTGCTCAAGAGCGCCAGACTCATCGCAAACAACAAGGCCTTCCAATCGATGCTGGAACCGGCGAGCCGCGGCACGTCAACCGGCGACAACCGCAACAGCAG
>JASHOY010000123.1 GCA_030038435.1 Acidobacteriaceae bacterium
CCCCATCCACCGGATGCGTACTGCTGCTCCGTGACAAGAAATTCCCATGCATTCTGCATCGTACGCAGATACTTTTCTTCGCCCAGCACCAGGCGAGCTTTGGCCGCCGAGCTCAGCGCAATGGCATGGCTGTAAGCGTGACGTCCCGGCAGCACATCTTCACCGCGCGCCAGCGGATCGAAGTATTCGCGGTCCAGCAGATAGGCGACGGCGCGATCGTAAAGCGCGCGATCACCAGTCATCGCATATGCCGAAAAGAGATTCTCCGGCAGCACATAGGTTTCGTCGTATGGAGGATTCTTTTTGCCGATGCGATCGTGTCCGCGTTCGGGTATGAACGGCACTGCGAGCCGATACACGCGCGGAATTAGCTCCCGCGCCATCTCTATGCCGCTCAGGCTGAAGGCGTCCATCAACCCGGCAAGGTGCTTATCGAGGATGTAGCAGGGCCAAAGATTTTCCGCATTGGGCGCGGCATAGACGGCGCCGCTTGTATTGACGGCGACCTCAAATCCCCGCACCAGCTCACGCACCTTGGCCTGGCAGGCAGCATCGCCGGTCGTTTTTCCGATTCGCGCCAGGCCGGAGATGTACTGCCCCAGCGAATGGCCGGGCACAAAGCCATTGCGGCCATACCAGCCGCCCATCGGCTCTCCAGGAGCCGGCAAACCGGCGCGCAAACGATACACCCTAAGCAGCCGATCGTTATCCAGACCAAGATACGACGCGTGAACGCGATCGTATTGCTGCTTCAGCGGCCCTCCAGTCAGTTGTACGTCGCCATAATCGAATTCGCTGAGCTGTGTTTCTGTAACGCGCTCGCCCGCGGCACTGGCGGTCAATCCTGCTGCGGCCAGCGCAGCCGTCGCGCCAGCCAGAAACTCTCTGCGTGACAATTCGCTGCTCACACCCTGCCTCTGCTTCCTGTTGGCACTGTATGATTTTCGCGCGCCGATTGCAGCACCCAAATTCGAGCTCCGGTCCCGTTCCACAAATCGGAATCCTCCTGGCTGCGGGCAATTCGTTCGGCGCAGTCCCCTGGCGCAGAGAATCCAGCGGATAAATCAGATCGATATTCCATAAGTCAATCGCTTGCGTTCTTCAAAAATAGGCCGCAGGTTTATCTCTGGCAATGACACCGTGGGCAGGCGCCGTCAGCATTCATTGCCTGACAAAGGCGTATGTACCGGCCTGCCCGACCACAATGCGCGGACGCGCGCCTGCTTCCACAGACTGCGCCTTGACAACAGCGCCATTCAGCGACCATTTGCCCCGCGGCAACAAGACGATCGCTTCCGTTCCCGCAGGTATCTCCACTGTAATATGACGCTCATCGGCACTCACGCGCACTGGACCCAGCGGCGTGGCCATCGTGCCGCGAATCCATTTGAGACCGGCCAGGTCAGGGCGTATCTGCACTTGCCGATAGCCGGGAGCGGCAGCCTTCACGCCCAGCAGTTCCTCGATGAGCCATGATGCGGGGCCGCTCGACCATCCATGCGCCATGCTCGCGAAATAGCCCGTCCGTCCATCGGCCTGAAGGTACGCGTGCGGATGTACTTTCGGCCAGCGCAGGTCGTACGCCTCCCAAAAACTTGTTGCGCCTTCAGCCAGCATTCCGCCCCAGTACTCGCGCATCCAGTTGAGCGCCGCGCGCCGATGGCCCATGCGCGCCATGGCCTGGATGAGAAAGCCGTTGAAGTACGGCGTGATGGTCTGTGTCTGCGTATTGTTCAGACCTATATCGCGGAAGACATGCGTCCAGATGGCCGGATAGTCCCGTGGAATGGCAACGCCGGCCAGCACGGCCATGGCGTTGAGTTGCCAGCGGTCGCCAAACGTGCCATCCGGATAGAGGAACTGTCTGCGCGCCTCCGCAGCGAGCGCGCTCGCCCGAGCTTCGTAACGGCGCGTAGCCGTGCCGTCGCCCATCTGGTCCAGCAGCCATGCGCCATCGCGATAGGCGAGCACGAGCTCAAGTTCGGTTCCCTCTTCCGCGTCGGTGGTGAACGCATAAAGACCTGGGGACCAGTCGACAAAGAGCCAGCTATGATGTGGATTGACAAAGCGGCCTGTGGCATCGGTCTCCCGGTCCATTTGTTCCAGCAGGCGCAGAAGGGTGTCGCGTTTCTCTTCGAGCGCGGCCTTGTCCCCGAAGTGGCGATAAAGATCGGCCTGGGTCACGATCCACAACGCGGTGTAGCCGGGGATGCCGTTGACGTCGTGGTTTGCCGGCGGCACAAGATGCGTGAGCGTGCGATCGAGCAAGAAACTGTCGCCAAAGACATCGCCGATGACGGGCCCCGTTACGGCCAGGTCGCCGGCCCACCAGCCGCGGTCGCGCTTGGGCGCGTCCCATACGCCGTCTTGCATGCAAAGGTGCGCGGTGTATGCGGACGTCAGCCAGATGCGGTTAAGCATGGGATCGGAGGACGTGAAGGATCCCTCGTACCGCACCGGGTATGCAATGCCTTCCAGACGAATGGAGCGAAACGCCGTCTGCGGCGCGCCACCAACGAAGCGGAGCCACGCATAGCGAAATCCGCTTTTGGGCCCGCGCGCTATGCCGTGCGGTGGAACGCGCAGCAGATTGGTTCCCAGATAATCTTTGCCGCTGAGCGCCTCGCCCACGGACTCACCGTAACTGAGAAGAATGCCGGCCTGGCAATTGCAGGCCGATTCGACAAGCAGACGGCCGGCCACTTCGCGGCCAAAGTCGAACAGCAGTGCGGGAGCATTTGCGGCTGTTGTTCCTGCCGGTATACGCACAGCAAACGGCTCGCCGGCGCCGGCGTTGGTCAGCGCCTTTACATGCTCAAGCCCACCCGCGCGATGCGTGACCGCCGAAGCGTGCAAGCTGTAAGTGCGCAGATAAGTCGACATACCCATGTATCCAGGCCAGTCATAAAGACCGGCATCGAGATTCCACTGGAAGAACCCCGGCGAGCTTTCGATGGCGCCCAACGTCTGTACGCGCGGCCAACTGCGATCGTCGAAATCGGGCAATTGCCAGCCCTGTGGCAATGCGGCAATGCTTCGCCAGTCAGGACCTGTAATCGCCAGAGGCGCCGCATTCTCTCCCGGCGCGGCGGGAACAATTTTGGCGACGAATATTTCGCCGAAAGCCAACTGCTGGACGTCGGGCAAGTCGCTGGCCGCAACGGCGCCCCAACCGCGCACGGCATCGATGGCCAGCACATTGCCGCCGGCGCGCAGTGCGGAGCGCACGCCGGCGCGAAAAACATGCATGGCAAGCGGGGACCGGTGGTCCACGGCAGCATCGAGAACCAGCTCGCCATTCAGATACGCCTTCACGCTGCGCGGGCCTGCAACATACAGCGTGGCATTGGCGGGAACCCGGCTCAACTGAAACGTACCGCGGAAGACGTGCGGTTCAATCTTGAGTTCGCGCTCGCGATCATTGAATTTCGCGCGATCGGGCCGCAGCGCGGCGGCGTCTCCGGCGGTCCAGATGTACTCTTCCGGCAGCGCCGCTTCGGCGGCGCGTTGCAAAGCTCCGGGAGCAAAGGCCGGATCCAATTCTTCAGCCGCGGCAGCGCCTTGCGCCTGAAGTGCTGAGGCAGCCACAACTGCCAACAGCCACGCTGCAATCAGATTTTTTATTCGCATCTGGGGTTTGCACTTTCCCCGCGCAGGCTTTCACTTTGAGCCATCACGTCTCTCTCCGCGTCTCAGACTCTGTTTCATGTTTATCAGAAGACGCATCCACAGATGGAGAGAATTCGGGGCTTGCGTATTCCGAAAAGTGGAATGTAGCCTGTTGCGTGCCGATGAGGGACTGGACATGGCACAGGGGAAGCCCTAGAGTAAGGAGCTGGTGTGATTGGGAAAAAAGACGGCGCCAACCGCAACGAGTCACAGACTGTGCTGCGTGCTTGGGAGGTTCTGAAAGCTTTTCATTACCTGGGTGAAAAACTGCGTTTAATCGAGGTGATGGAGCGAACGGGATTGCCGAAGACGACCACTTTCCGGCTGCTGCGGACGCTCATTCACGGCGGACTGATCGAGCGCGCCAGGCCGGGCACGCTTGAATGGCCGCGGGAGCTTCGAAGAGGTGCTCGAAGTGCTGCGAAAATATCTGCGGCGGCGCGGACCGAGGCGCACGCTTGTGGGCTCGGTCAACGATGTGTGCGCGCTGGCCGCTCTGCGCGCCTTCGATGAGGCTGGTGCGTCCCACCAATGCGCGGTGATGGGGGCAGAATGCACTCAAGGCGGCGCGCACCAAACTTCGGCGCCCGGGAACGCGTCTGGTTGGCTCGGTGGCTTATT
>JASHOY010000001.1 GCA_030038435.1 Acidobacteriaceae bacterium
CCTGAGCCTGGGGAAGATTCGCTAAGGCGCATGTAACGAAACGGGGCTACAGCCCCTGAGGAAATTTGAAGATGGCTGTTCCGGTTTCCCAAATGTGGACCGTTGCCACCTATGTGCTCAAGAAGCGCATGAGCGGCGAAAAGCGCTATCCGCTTGTGCTCATGCTCGAGCCGCTCTTCCGCTGCAACCTGGCCTGCGCCGGCTGCGGCAAGGTCCAATATCCGCCGCACATCCTCAAAAAGCAGCTCACGCCGCAAGAGTGCTTCGCTGCTGTCGAAGAGTGCGGCGCGCCCATGGTCTCCATCCCCGGCGGTGAACCGCTGCTTCACCCGCAGATCGTGGAGATCGTCAACGGCCTCATCGCGCGCAAAAAATACATCTACCTCTGCACCAACGCGCTCGAGCTCAAGCGCCGCCTGCCCGAATTCACGCCCTCGAAATACCTCACCTTCTCTGTTCACTTGGACGGCCAGCGCGAGCATCACGACTTTTCCGTCTGCCGCGAGGGTGGCTACGACATCGCCATCGAAGGCATCAAAGAAGCGGTGAAACGCGGCTTCCGCGTCACCACCAACGCCACCTTTTTTGACGGCACCGATCCCAACAGTGTCCGCGCCTTCTTCGATGAAGTCATGGCCATGGGCGTCGAGGGCATTGTGCTCTCGCCCGGTTACAGCTACGAGAAAGCTCCCGACCAGAATCGCTTCCTGGGCCGCGCCCGGGTTCGCCGTCTCTTCCGCGCCATTCTGTCGAACCGCAAAAAGTCGTGGAAGTTCAATATGTCGCCCTTGTTCCTCGAATTCCTCATGGGCGATCGCAAATACGAATGCACGCCCTGGGGCTCGCCGGCATATAACATCTTCGGCTGGCAGCGCCCTTGCTACCTCCTTCAGGACGGCTATGCCGACAGCTTCAAGGAACTCCTCGAAACCACCCCATGGGAGGAGTACGGCGTGGCCAGCGGCAATCCCAAATGCGCCAACTGCATGGTGAGCTGCGGCTATGAGCCTTCGGCGGTGATGGAAGGCTTCGGCTCGCTCAGCGGCTTCTGGGCCATGATTCGCGGCACCTTCAGCAGCTATCGCGACGAGCACGCATTGCGCCTCCTTAACGAGCCCGCGCCGCACGGCCCGGCAAAACTGGTCACGATTGAAAACTCCGCTCCCGCCTACGAGGAGACGCGCGTATGACCGCCGAAGTGCAGCGTTATTCGCTCGAACAGATTGAAGCTCTCGAGCTGGCCCCGGCCGCCGACCACGAAGCCCTGGAGGGCTCGGTACTCGAACTGGCTTCCGACGAAGACCTGCGCCAGGCGCTGGAAAAAGCCTTCAATTATCGCGGCGACATTACCATCACCCTCAAATCCGGCGAACGCATCGATGCCTACATCTTCAACCGCCATACGGGCGCCGCGCTGGCTGATTCCTGGGTCCAGTACTTCGCGCCCAACTCCTCGGAAAAACGCAAGCTCAGCTACGCCGATGTCGCGCGCCTGGAGTTCAGCGGCAAAGACCGCGCCGCGGGCAAGCACTGGGAAGACTGGGTAAAAGCCTACAACGAGAAGAAAGCTGCCGGCGAAAAGAACATCGCCCTGCATCCTGAAGCTCTGGAATAGTCCTGCCCGCCGGCAGATAACAGAGAGGAAGGAACGGAATGCAGCATCCGCGGCAGCTTTCGCTCGGCCGAAAATGATGTAACTTCCGGTTAGGCGGTGATAGGCCCGCCTTCCGCAATAGAGTAGCTGTCATCGTGACCCTGAACTCGGTGAAGGGGAAGGCTCTGCGGTTGTTTCTGCCGTCACGTTCCGGGTCGATGCTTGTAGCCTACGACTACGCATATGCACGAGGGCTCGTATTTCCCTTACATCATGGCCAGCCGTAGCCAAACGCTTTATATCGGAGTGACCGGCGATCTGCGCAAGCGCCTGTTCCAGCACAAATGCGAGGAGCACGAAGGCTTCACGGCGCGCTACAACTGCGACCGCCGGGTCTGGTTTGAGCGCTTTCAAAACCTGCGCAACGCCATCACACGGGAGAAGGCACTGAAGGGATGGCGGCGCAACCTGGAAGCTCATGAACAATCAACACTATTTCATGCAGCGCCCCTGGTATTTCACGCATGTTTGGGCCGATCCGCAGCACCCCGACACGGTCTATGTTCAGAACTTGGGTACTTACAGATCCACCGACGGAGGCAAGACGCTCAATTGGATGCGGAGTGTGCCTCACGGCGATAACCACGCGCTGTGGATCGACCCCAACAATTCCAATCGCATGATCATCGGCAACGACGGCGGCGCAACTATTTCCAACGACTACGGTAAGACGTGGAGTTCGATTTACAATCAACCTACCGGGCAGTTCTATCACATCTCCGCCGACAATCTCTTTGATTACCACATCTACGGCGCCCAGCAGGACAATAGCACGGTTGCCATTGCCACGCGCACCCGTCACCGCGACATCTCGTCTGCCGACTACTATGCAGTCGGCGGGGGCGAAAGCGCGTCCATCTTTCCCATCCCGGACGATCCCGATCTGGTATTTGCAACCGATAAGGAGACATCGTTTATCCGCCTGTATAACAAAAAGACTGAGCAGGATCAGGATATCTCCGAATGGCCCGCGTCGCTTGACGGCTGGGGTGCAGTGGCAGATAGGTATCGTTTCAACTGGGAAGAGCCGGTCGCGATTTCCCCGTTCGACCCGCATACCATCTATCACGGATCCAACGTGCTCTTCGAGTCGACTGACAATGGCCAGCACTGGAAGATTATCAGTCCCGATCTGACGCGCGACGACAAGAGCAAGCAGCAAAGATCCGGTGACAACCAGCGAGGCTGAATTGAACAAGCAAATGGAAATGGGACTAAAACTTCGCAACGATCTCAATGTTTTAATCGGGATGATTAATGAAGCGGTGGGCGTACAGAAGCAGGTCGAGGCGATTGAGCACAAGGCCGGGGCCGGATCGTCGATGGCAGCCTCTGCCGCCGGCTTGGTTGACAAGCTGACAGATCTGATCGATACCCTTTACCAACCGGAGATCCTGGCGCCGGAAGACGCCCATAACTACCCGGTTAAACTCAGGGTGCAATTCATTACTCTCCAGCACTTTGTCGATAGCGCCGATACCGGTCCACTGCCGCAAGCCTACACCCGCTTACAGGACCTCACCCAGCAGCTTGACGCGCAAGTTGCCAAGTGGAAGGCGCTCGAAGCGAACGACATCCCAGCGTTTGACAGAGCGGCAGCGGCAGCAGGGTTGGGGAAGGTCGACTGATGATTGCGGTGCCTCCTCCGATAAAGCGCCTGATTATGGGTCCGCAATATCGGCGGACAAAGCAGAATTGCAAGATGAGCACTCAATCCTGTCCTTTTATCCAGATGAGGGTTATGCGCATAGTACCTTTCTTTCGAACAACCGCCAGAGCACCAGGCTGCGGGCGCAGGAGAATATCGCGGTTTGCGCCGAGCATACTTTTTCTTGCGTCTCTCTGTTGTGTCCGGATCGCCGCACAAACTCCCGACACCGCTATGTTGCGGGGTGTGGTCGCCGTTCCTGAACATGGGACAGTTTCCGGCGCCCGAGTTACAGCAACCAACGATCTGACGGGTCTTGTTCGCACCGTAGACAGCGGTGCAAACGGGCGCTTCACGATCGCCGGCCTTCCGATCGCCGGAACCTATACCATCGCTGTTGTGGCGCATGGCTTCGCTACGGCGCGGACCACGCACGTGCAGCTTGCCGGTGGCAGCAGCGCCGTGGTCGATTTCAATTTGAAAGTCGCCGGCCAAACCTCGAGCGTCGTTGTCGAAGGCTCCGCGGGAGGTGTTCGCGTCGATCAGCCGCAGATGGGAATCTATCTCAGTTCTCGACATATCGAGCAGACACCGTTGCTCTCACGCCGCATTACCGGACTGCCCCTGTTGAACTCCGCCAATCGCCCGGCCGTTAACCAGGGCGACATCTTCATGAATGAGTTCTTGTTCACCACAAACGGGGCAGGGCGGAGGCAGACGTGGTTCGAGGTCGATGGCGCCAACAGCGTGGACCTTTGGGGAAGACAGACGATCTTCACCAATATTCCGCTCATGGCTGTGGACGAGATGAGCGTGCTGACCAATGCCTTTACAGCAGAGTATGGCGGAGGCACCGGCTCGGTAGTCAATCTCGTTACGCGCTCAGGAGGCGACAACTATCATGGTCAATTGCTGGAACTCTGGCGCCCGGCGGACACGGAAGCCTCGCTCTCCGGTTTTAACGACACCAGTGCAAGCAGCGGCAACGAGATCACCAGCGATGTACTAGGTCAGACCGCGGTTTCATTTTCCGGACCGTTGATTTCGGAAAAGACCCACATTTTCGCCGCGGGCGAGTGGAATCGGGAAGCAAAAGCTTCTCCTGTTACTTCGCCGCTAGCTCCGGGCAGTTTTGTTGGCCATTATCGGGGCTGGCTCGGCCTGTTGCGTCTCGATCGCCAGATAAATGCCAACAATCTCGCCTTTCTTCGCGTAAACTTCGACGATTTTATAGATACCAATCCCAATGGAATTGTCGGCGGAGCAAGCCTGCCCAGCGTAGCGCGCACTTTTTATCGCCGCACCTACACGGGCGAGTTCGGCGAAACATCTGTTTTCAGCGCCAACATGCTCAATGACCTGCGCCTGCAGTTCCAACTCGCTTCGCCGATCACACAATTCAATCCAGTAATCTACGGAACCCAATTTGTGGTGCCGATTTCGTCGGGAGGCACATTTACTTCGGGTACTTCGCAGAACGCCCTCCTCATGAATCGCCAGTATGAACTGTCCGAGACGCTCGCGCTGACGCATAACCGTCATCAGATCGTAGTTGGCGGCAGCGTGATCGCGGCGCACAACGGCGGAAACAGCAAGGAGTTCGGCGGACCGATCTTTCTCGGAAAATTTACCTACAACACCTGTACGCAGGCGGCGAATGTGTGCGAGAGCGCCGTATATCTCGATAACATCAATAACGTAGCGAATTATCAACAGAGCTTCGGCAACCAGGATTACACGGTGAACGACCAACTAGCAGGCGTCTTTGTGCAAGATGATTACCGCATGACTCGCAGGCTGACGGCGAACTTCGGCGTGCGGTACGAACTGCAGACGTTTACCGACGCGCGACGGAACTTTGCCCCGCGTGTGGGATTTGTGTACGATTTCACCGGTGACGGCGATTCCGTCTTTCGGGCGGGGTACGGGATCTATTACTCGCAGATTGTCGATAATTCAGCCGCGAGTTATGCGCTGGGTGAGCCGAGCGGTGTCTTCACTTATACGGCAGCGCCGGGGCAGGTGGGCTTCCCGGCAAGCATCGCCGCGGCTCCGCTGCCGGCTTTACCTCTCGGCGCGGCGGTTCCGGTGCGCAGCCTGTATGTGCGACCCGGGCAATCGGCCTATCTCGCGCGGTGGTTTCCGACCGATGCTCTGAAGGGATACCCGGCCAAGATGCTGAACCCGTACTCACAGCAATACACGGCCAGCCTGGAGCAGCGCCTCGGCCGCAACTGGACGATGACAGTGGACTACCTGGGCGCCCACACGTTGCGCATCAGCCGGCCGCTCGACGTGGATGGGCCCGCACCATTCATCCGCACGGCGCAGGGACAAATGCGCAGCGCGCAGGCGGCCAATTGCACCCGGCCGTACTGGATTTATTGGTACGCACATCAGGGAATGACATGCAGCAGCACTACATCAAGCAATCCACAGCCGCCCTACTCAGTTATCCAGACCGATGTAAACGACGGTTACCTGCACTACAACGCGCTCGATCTCAACATTGTGCACACGTTCGCGCACGGTTTTAACATGCTGGCCAGTTATACATGGTCACATACGCTGGACAACGTAGATCCTGACACGACGAGCCAGAATCCGAATGACACCAACTTCACGCAGCATCAGGAATACGGTCCGGCGATCTACGACCAACGTCAACGGCTTGTGCTCAGCGGTGAATACCTGGTCCCGGCGATCCGTATGCGCATGGGAGGTGTGAGTAGTTTTGCCAGTGGGCTCCCCTATAACATCGTCACCGGCACGAACAACAGCGGCAATACAGGCGCCACAACCGACCGACCAGTTATCGACGGGGCGGTCATTGACCGTAATGCCGGGCGTGGCAATGGGCTATATTCCATCGATCCTTTTCTGGAGCGAACCCTTTCGCTCTATCACGAACGGGCGCAACTCGACCTACGCCTGGAAGCCTTCAACGTGCTCAATCACGCAAATTTCACGTCGTACAGCGGAACCTATGGCAATGGCCCGGCACCGGGTAGGGGCTTTGGCACGCCGCTGCCCGGTGTTACCTCACAGTTGAATGCGCGAGAGATGCAGTTCTCCGCACAGGTTAGCTTCTAGAAGTGTGTCGGGAATAATGTTTCTTTCCTGAGCTTTGACTGGCGTCGAGCAAGCTACGGTCAGACGTTATCTGCGGATGCTCGGTTGATTCTGGTCTGCCGGATAGGCAGGCCAGAAAGCTACCGTTTTTCCCTCTGCTTCTCATGCCATCTGCGGCGTCCTGCCGGAACCGTGCAGCTTGAGCAGGTTCGAAGCCGCGCAGAAAATGATGGTGGACGGTAGGCGGAAGGCCATGCCGGCGATATGGGTGGCGTCTATGTCGAAATCCGTGTCGGCCGACAATTGCAGCCACGTTCAATTCCTGCTTCCCGGAAGGGGCATGCCGATTATGCCGGGCGCAGTCTACATCATTCAATTGAGCGGATCGGGAGGGACCTTCGGCTGGAAGTATGTGGTCGGCGGCTATGCACATGGAGCGGCGTCGGCCCCGCATGGGAGTAACCCGCCATTGCCGCACGCGCGAGGCACTTACCTTTTCAAAACGTTCGGGACTAATTGCGGCAAGTCCTCTCCACTCGAAGGTTATCCAATTCGAGGTTTCGAGCCAATCACCGCCCATCCAGAAATAACGAAGTAGTCAAAATTCACGATGAACTGAGGATACTAGGGCCTGTTAACACTATTGGGGTGGATGGCGTTGCGAGTGTAAATTCGGCCAGACGAGAGGACGGCCGAAGGCTGTGGCAGGCCCCACCGTCGAGGCCGGTAACGAAGTATGGCCGAATTTACGCCGCAACCCGAAGGGACGCGGCCAGATTTCCCGATTTCGTTGTCGCTCGTCGCTCCAGTGATTGACCACAGCACGCTCCTCGCTTCTAGAACTCGGCAAATCTGGCTCCCGTCGCCGCCATCCCAATAGTGTTAACAGGCCCTAGTCAGAGTTCGTCCTTGGGGGCGTTTGCAGGGCAGCGTCCTCGGCCTCGTAGTCGAATTGATGAGGATTGAAGGCCTCGGGGTAAATGGGCGTCGCGCGCTCCCACTCGATCGTGCGGCGGATACCTTCGTCGATGGAGATGTGCTCACGGTATCCGAGCTCGTTTCGGATGCGAGAGGAATCTACCTCCCAGTGCTGTGCGGAGTTGCCTGGTTGGACGAGGTGCGCCGGGATCCGCTCCCGGTTGAGCACGGCGAAATGGCCGTCCCAGCCAGCGGCGGCGGCGACTTTGCGTGCCCAGTCCAGTTCGGAAACGGCGGGCGTTTCGGCAACGTTATAGATGCGTCCGGCAGC
>JASHOY010000124.1 GCA_030038435.1 Acidobacteriaceae bacterium
TCGTGAATGGCGCGGCTCAACATATTCTTGCCGTAACGAAACAGAGTCGATACGGTGGTGTTGTACCAGCAGCACTCGGTCATGCGGGGAGACAGCCCGCACAGGAAACGAAGCCTTGGAAGGCCGCATGGAGATGCGAGCAGGGCGGCCACCAGCCGATGATTTCCA
Organism: Acidobacteriaceae bacterium; assembly: GCA_030038435.1. Classification (GTDB taxonomy): domain Bacteria; phylum Acidobacteriota; class Terriglobia; order Terriglobales; family Acidobacteriaceae; genus Telmatobacter. The sequence goes on from JASHOY010000124.1 coordinate 169, forward strand.
TCCAGAACGGTCAGCGGCTCGTTGGCGCTCACGCCAATCAAAATCACCGCCCCAAGATCCCTTTCGTCTTCCGTCAGCTTCTGGGAAATGGAGGCGATTCGAAAAAGAAAGGGCGAGCGTTTCCAGCGCGGTTGCGTGCGTATATTGCTCGCAACCTCGGTAATCGAATAGTCGCCACGCGCCACCTTGCGCCAGTGCGCGCGTGGAAATACGCGGATGCTGCCGATCTCCGTTTCATTCAGCTCGACCTCATACCATTCGGTATCCGGCGGAATCTCAGACCACAGCGAGAGATGCCGCGTAAACAACAGAGCACGGCGTTTTATGTTTTCTCCGGCGTCATCGAAATTGGGATTCGTCACAATCTCCCGCAAGGCGCATCCGCATTCCTGCAGCTCAGGATCTTTGAAGTCGTTATTCAGGAACTCGGCAATCACGTGATCCTCAGTCAGGCGCCGGATCAGGCGGATGGGAGCGCAGCGCGCATCCTTCACGGACTCTTTCGAAGCCGCCAGGGTGCCGACGACGAACGGAATCGCAACTGCTACAAAAAGTACGATCAAGATCGTCAACTGAATGAGAATGACCCCGCGCAAAGTTGCATGATGCTCGCAGATACCTGCGATCAGCAGGCCGCTGAAGACAAGCTGTATCCAGTTTGTATTGGCGATCTTATAGGACATCTCGTAACTGATAAGAACAACGCTCAAAGAATAGACAACCGTCTTCAACGCATAGATGGCCTGGAGATAGGACAGATTATATCTCCCCACGATGCTGAAGCCAGAACCGAACAGGGAGGTCCATACCCAGGCGGGCGTGAAGCATAGGGCCACAACTACAACGGAACCGATGCCGAAGACCAGAAGAAGCGGTGTCGCGATGACGCCGAAGTCTCTTCTTCTTTCGCGTGGAGCTCCGGCGATCAGCGGGAAGGTGGAATTCACGACCGCGGAGGAAAAGGAGAAGATGACCCGGCCGACCATGGCCACGGCCGCGTACAAGCCTGCTTCGCGCGCCGGGAAGAGATGCTTGACGAGCACGATATCGCAGTTATTGATCAGTACCTGGCTGGAAAAGAACGACAATGCCTGAAAGGTCTCGTGGATGGCGCGGCGAAGCCGGATCGGATTGGGAGCCGGCGGCGCCAGGCGGGGCGGGATGGCGATATAGCAGACGGCGATCGCGGCTGCGTTAGCGGCGATCACGCCCCGCGCGCCAAGCCCGAACAGCAGAAGCAAATAAGATCCGCCAAGCCGGGCAGCTCCCTCGAGAGCCAGGTTCACCGCAAGCCGGTAAAATCCGCAGGTGCCCTGAATGTAACCGCGCCGGCATCCTAACGGAACATAGAAGGCGGCTCCGGCAGCGATCAGCGCCACGAGGGCGGGATCGGGAAGGTTGAGAAATGCCGAAATCGGCGCCCGGAAAAGAAACAGAACCAGAGCAACCATGAGGCCGCAGGCCCAGGCGCTGCGGTGAAAGGCCCGATAAGCAGCAGCCTTATCCGCTGGGGCTTCGTGCTGCGCCACTACTTTTGCGGAAACGATTTGAAACGAAAGCGTGACCGCGGAAAGGAGTGTAAGCAGCGTATAGACGACGGTGGCGTGGCCGAAGATAGTCGGTCCGAGATAGCGCGCGACGACGATGTTATAGACAAGATTGACCGCGGCGGTAATGCACGATCCCGAGAGAAGGACGACACTTCCCGACACAATGCGTGCCTGGAGAGATCGCGTCTTGCTGGAATGAATGTTGACCACGCTGTCAGCGCTCCGATTTACCACGCCAGGCGTGGTTTGCATCAAGAAATTCGGCACAGCCGGCGATACCTATTCCGATGCGCGTATTGCCCCGGTGGCTGCTCAGAGCGGCGGGCCAGGAGCGTTGCCACGCGGCCTTGACAACCTTACCCGTGCGGCGGGGCTTCTAACGAACTAGAACTATGTTTAATCGCGCGGGCCATGCCCTCTTGTTCTGTCTTCTTCTTCTCAACGGTTCCACTGGCCCGAAAGCGCCGGCGCCGCCTCTGCGCTACCCGGCGACCGGCCGGTCGCCGGAGATCCTGGCGCTTTACGAAGCGTGGTTCGGCCTTCCCATGCATATCGATGTCGGCTACTCGTCGCATGATCTTTCTGTCATCAAAAAACAGATTCGTCATGCAAAAAAACTGGGCATTTCCGCTTTTGTTGTCGATTGGTACGGCGATCGGGAGCCATTTATCGATGAGAGTTACTCCCTTATGCAGGAAACAGCCGCGAAGAAACATTTCCACGTGGCCATGATGTATGACGAGACGGAGGCGGAGGTGGGCGCCACGGATGAGGCGATCGCCGACTTTGCGATGTTTCACGACAAGTACCTAGCGCCAGGAGCGCCCGGGCGCGACGCCTATCTTACTTACGACGGACGGCCGATAATTTTTATCTTTCCGAAAGGCGGCCACACAAACTGGGACGAGGTCCGCGCTTATGTGAACAAATGGAACCCGGCGCCGCTGTTGATCTACGAAAACCTGCCCGGTAAATATGTGGACGCATTCGACGGCTACTATGCCTGGATCAGTCCCGGCAAGCCGGGATGGGCTCCGAACGGCAGCAATTGGGGAGAGCAATACCTGAGCGAGTTTTATCAGACCATGCGCGATAAATATTCTCAGAAGATGATTGTGGGCGGAGCATGGGCCTGGTTTAACGACAGCAAGGCCTCCTGGGGGCTTAACAGGCATATCGCGGCGCGCTGCGGAAAGACGTTCGCCGATACCTTCAACTTCTGGCGCAGTTACTTTCCCGCGAACGACGTCATGCCTTTTATGATGGTTGAAACCTGGAACGACTATGAAGAGGGCAGCGATATTGAGCGAGGGATTCCCACCTGCGGAGGCCCGCAAATAAAGAATCTCCTGAAGACGTTTCCGCCGAGCGCAGAGGAGCCCGCTTCAAATTAATTACCGGACTACCGCGCCGGCAACCGCAAGCTCGCTCGGCTTGAGGGTTCTGCGGCAAACCCGTCGTGTTTGCCGCCTTCCTACTGCACTGTATGCGCAAGACTACCGCTCCGCGGGTCAAGCAGCTCTGTTTGCTTTTGAGGCTGCCTGGCCATTGGACTGCAGGTTGAGGCCCCCCCCGTTGGGAACCACTGCCATGGTCGGTTGCTCGGTTATCTGCATTTGCGGCCGGTGCACATGGCTGATGAGGGAGAGCGGGCGGTTGCGGACTTCGTCGTACACCCGGCCGACATACTCGCCCAGTATGCCTATGGCGAAAAAAAGAAGGCCGCCGACGAAGAACACAGCGCCCGCCACCACGAGGGCAGTGGTTACGTGGGAGTTGGACACGACGAGCGTGGATGCCTCCAGCACCATGGCCACACAGATGGAAAAGGCAAACATGCCAAAACTGACACGCAGAGGCTTGTAGCTAAAGCCGGTAATTGCGTCCATGGCATATTTTATGCGGCTGATGAAGGATAGTTTTCGTTCACCACCGGCGCGATCCTGCCGGTCGTAGTAGACGATTGCGTTTCTGTAACCGACCCAGGCGCGCAACCCTGGCAGGTAACGGTTTCTTTCCTTCATGGACAATATCGAATCGAGCGCTTTCCGATCCATAAGACTGAAGACGCCGGCGTTCAGGGGGATCGGAAAGTCAGACAGCGCACCGAGAACGCGATAGAAAAGCGGAAAAAGCCACGCAAGGACTGGGTTGCTCTCCTTCCGGCTCCTTCTGACGCCAACGACGATTTCTGCGCCTTCATGCCACGCTCTTATGAATCGGGGCAGGACTTCAGGGGGATCCTGGAAGTCGCCGTCCATAAGAATGATCGCATCGCCACGAGCTGTCTGCAATCCAGCCAGAATAGCCCCCATGTGCCCCCAGTTACGGGACAGTTCGACAACAACGATGCGAGGATCGAACGACTGCAGGCCTTTCAGCAGTTCAAGCGAGGAATCCACAGAGCCATCGTTGACATAGACGATCTCCCAATCGTCAACCACCTCGTTTAAGGCGCAGGCTACGGCTTCGTGAAACTGTACAACAATCTCTTCTTCGTTATAGATGGGTACCACTACTGAAACCATTGTTAGCTCCTCTATTAGTAATTCTTAAAGCAGGCGCGTATTCGTGGTTCTCTGCCTTGCAGCGATATGCTGCTGCCTTGCGACGATATGACGATCCTAAGGCCGGCTTTCATTGTCATTCTGGAACCGCTTGAAAGACGCGTACTCTCCATCGCACCTGAGAAGGCGTCAAAACCACGAGATAGCGGGTATGTGCCTCCTCTGTTGCTGTCGGCTTGCCATGGTCGAAGACCTTCACCGTGTATCCAACCTCGTCCGTGAGCTCAATGGACAAGCCTTCCGGCGAATAAAATAAGATGCGGATATCGTGGGAGAGGTCCCGGTATTGGGTTTCGATTCCCAGTTCTGCCTGCTCGCGGGTGGCAGCCCCGAGCTTTTGCCGGGCGCCGCCCACAAAATCCGCATCGAGCAGACTGCTTTGGTCATG
>JASHOY010000017.1 GCA_030038435.1 Acidobacteriaceae bacterium
GCCATAACTTTACGTTTCACCTGGCGCTTTCATCGCCTTTGCCCGAAGACAACTGGAGTGGAGACGTGGGCTTTATCCATAGGGTTTTGCAGTTGAAATATCTAGACGGCCACCCGAATCCAGCGGCCGCTGAGTACTACCTGTGCGGACCGCCGATGATGATCAAGGAGTGCAAGAAGATGCTTGCACAGTACGACGTTCCGCAGCAACAAATTGCATACGATGAATTTTAGGAAGGAATATCGATGGCATCCGCTTCGGGTTTTCTCAATGATGGCTCTACAGAGCCGCCGAAACTACGGGTGTTTTTGAATCTCGACAATCTTGTGGATTTGCGGCCCGATTCAGTGTGGTTGCCCAAGCCTGAAGACATGGATTGTTATCGGAAGCTGCGGGAGGATGGTTTCGAGGGCGTTCAGATGGCCACGGACGACCCACTTCCGTCGGACATATCTCTTCCTTACTGCGGACTCGACCGCATCAATACACCGGAACAGGCGGACGCTGTCGCTCTAAAGCACGCCGCGCGCGGCGACCTTTGCATTACGGTTCATGCAGGGTGGGGACTTGAGGACGACGATGCCGTGTTTCGGATCGTGGAAGCGATTTTGTCGGCCTCGCAGAAGCACCTGTTGCCGATCTTTATCGAAACACATCGTGCAACCGTAACTCAGGATATGTGGCGAACAGTGCAGCTTACAAAGCGCTTTCCTGAGATACGCTTCAATGGAGATTTCAGCCATTACTACTGCGGGCAAGAGATGGCTTATGGAGACTGGTCCGAGAAACTAGCGTTTCTGGAACCGGTATTCGCGCGCGTGGGGTTTGTGCACGGACGCATCGCCAGTTCAGGGTGCATGCAGGCACCCATCGATCAAGACTTGACGGCAAGGCCGGTACAGGCGCACGGCGCGCACAACTATCTGGACCATTTCAGGGAGCTCTGGACCCGCGCCATGCTTGGATTTCTGCGGGCAGCACTGCCTGGGGACGTACTTGTGTTTGCGCCGGAGCTTTTGCCAGGGACTTACTACTATGCGCGAAAGTTTCCGAATGCCGCTGGGCAGTTAGAGGAAGAATCGGATCGCTACGCCCAGGCTCTGTTGTATAAGGATCTGGCCCGGGCTTGCTTTGCCGAGGGGGCTCGCAGGAACAACAATCGGGAGTCAAGCGGAGCCGGCGGAGATCAATCATGATGAAGGGCTGCGAATGCCGGCGGGCCTTTGAGAATATAAGCGCCCGAGTGCGCTCGTGTCTGATAGATCTCCCCTTAGACTTCTGTTTGCGACTCTTTGACAGGAGAGAACCGTAATGTATGCAAAACAGTTCAGCGATGGGGAGCCGTTTCGCTGCGCAGGAAACGAGTTTGTGATGCTGTTGCCGCGCGACGAAACGAAAGCGTGCGAAGCAGTGCTGCAGGTGGTGCGCCCCGGCGGATCGACGCCGCCGAACAGCCACGAGACATTCATGCAGATTTACCTGATCTGGAGCGGCGAAGCGGAGATATTTATCGGCGAGGAATCAAAGCGAGTGACGGCGCCGGCTATTGCGTATGTGCCACCGCGCACGAAGCATTGGGTCCGAAATCTCAAGCCGGACCGGGAGCTGCATTACCTCTACATCAGCGTCTGGCCCGACGGCATTCCTGCGGAAGAGTTCAATGGCGGGTGGAAGACTGTCTACGCCGGCATCATTGACAGTTATGTAAGCCGCGGATATCCAGTGGGTCCGGAATAATAGAGGCAGGAGACGAGTTATGAAGATCACCGACGTTGCGATCAGCGTGATCGCGAACCCTTACAGCGAGATGGTTACAGGCGGCATCAAGGGCGGAAAAGCAGCGCACGATATCGTCTTTCTTGAGATCAAGACCGGCGAGGGGCTGGAAGGCAATGCGTTCGCGTGGGGCGGACGCAGCGGGCAGGCGACCGCGCACCTGATCGGCAGCATCATTCGTCCGCTTTTGATCGGGCAGGACCCGCTCGACCGCGAGGCGCTGTGGCAGCAGGTGCGTCGCATGGACCGTTGGTGGGGTTTTCTTCCCATCTACGCGCACGGCCCGGTGGACGTGGCGCTGTGGGACCTGGGCGCGAAGGCCGCGGGACTTCCACTTTATCGGTTTCTGGGCGCGTACCGCACCAAACTGCCCGCGTACGCGAGCTCGCTGATTCTGCCGTCCGCCGAGGCTTTTGTGGAGCAGGCGCGGCAATACAAGAAAAAGGGGTATCGGGCTTACAAGATTCACCCCTGGGGCGATCCGGCGCGCGACGTCGAGGCGTACCGGGCATTGCGCTCGGAGTTGGGCGAGGAGATGGTGCTGATGTCCGATCCCGTTGCCGGTTACACGCAGCAACAGGCGCTGAAGATCGGGCGCGAACTGGAAAGGTTGAACTATTACTGGTTTGAGGAACCGCTTTCGGACTACGACATCTATGGATACCAGGAGCTGTGCCGCGCACTGGAGATTTCCATCGCGGGCGTCGAGTCGACTCCGGGCGGGCTGTTCGGCACGACGCAGTACCTGACGCAACGCGCCGTGGACATTGTGCGCAGCGACGTTTCCTGGAAAGGCGGCGTGACGGGGCTGATGAAGACGGCCGCGCTCTGCGAGGCATTCGGAGTGAACTGCGAGGTGCATACGACGACGAATGCGCTGCTCGATCTGGCCAATCTGCACGTGAGCTGCGCGATCCGCAACTGCGAGTACTTCGAAGTGCTGATTCCGCAGGAGCCATTCTCGTTCGGCGTGAGGAATCCGATCCGCGCCGATGGCGAAGGTTACGTTCATGTACCGCAGGGATCGGGGCTCGGCGCCGAGATCGACCGCGATCTGCTCGACGATCATCTGATCTGCCGCATTTGAACCTTAAACAGGCCGGTACGTTTTTCGGCCGCGGAGAATCGGGAAACGTTCGCGGAATTTCAACGGATCGATGAATTGTACCAATCGATCCGGCACTGCTAGAGTCGAATGAAGATATGACAGGTAACTCCGATTCCGATCTCTTCGAGGTGTTGCGCGAGAGGCTGTTTACCGCGGTACTGGGCGATATTCTCGACCGGGAGGGTTATTACCGCCAGTTCCTGCCGCAGCCCATCAAGCCTTTGAAAGCGGAGTATCGTGTTGTGGGCCGAGCTTTCCCGGTGCGCATCGAGGACGTCACCGGTCCGCAGAGCAGGCCTTTCGGGCGATTGACCGAAGCGCTTGACGCGATTGCGCCGGGCGAAGTGTACGTGGCGACCGGAGGCTCGATGAATTGCGCGGCCTGGGGCGAGATTCTTACAGCAACGGCCAGGATGAACGGCGGGGCGGGCGCGGTAATTGACGGCTTTCATCGCGATACGCCGCGGGTGCTGGAACAGAACTGGCCGGTTTTCAGCCGGGGCAGCTTCGCGCAGGATGCGGGAGTCCGTTCGAGCGTGATCGATTTTCGCTGCGCGGTGGAAATTGGCGGGGTTCAGGTCGAGCCAGGCGATCTGATCTTCGGCGACGTCGACGGGGTCGTGGCGATTCCCCGCGCGGTCGAGGGCAAGGTGGTCCAACTGGCGCTGGAAAAAGTTGCGGCCGAGAAGGTGGTGCGCAGGGAGATCGAAGGCGGCGCCACCAGCACGTCCGTATTCAACCGCTATGGCGTGCTCTGAGGAGACCATGCATCCGGAGTGCTTCCAGATTTGCCGGGAAGACAACGTGGCCACGCTGCTGCACGACGCGGCCGCGGCCGCGGACGTTCGGGTCGTGGGGGAATCTGCGCGCAGCACTGTGCGCATCCTCGAGCCGATCCGCACCGGGCACAAGGTGGCGCTGCTCGCGATCGGCGCGGGCGAGGCAATCGTGAAATACGGATTTCCGATTGGAGAGGCGACCCGTGCGATTGCCGAGGGGGAGTGGGTGCATTTGCATAACTGCCGGAGCTTCTACGACGCGCGATCGTCCGAGCTCGATCCCGAGACCGGGGCGCGAGGGGAGACGCGCTATGCCTGATGCAAAGTGGATGGGCTATCTGCGGCCGGATGGCCGCAAGGGAATTCGGAATCTGCTGCTGATTGTGTACACGGTGCAGTGCGCGCAGCACGTTGCGCACGCGGTAGCCGCCGGCGAGGCCGATACGCACGTGATCGGCTTTCCCGGCTGCTATGAAAACGACTACGCGATTCGCCTCATGCTCGCGCTGGCGCGCCATCCCAACGTGGGCGGAGTTCTGGCTATCGGGCTGGGCTGCGAATATACGCAGCCGGAGCGAATTGCCGAGGCGGTTCGCCTTTCCGGCAGGCCGGCGGAGGCATTTTTTATTCAGGAGCACGGCGGTACGGTCACGAGCATCGCGCACGGAAAGC
>JASHOY010000125.1 GCA_030038435.1 Acidobacteriaceae bacterium
AATCGCTGTTGATTCAGTTCAATCTGCTCCAAAAGGTCCACGGCACAAAGTGCCTGGAGCGCATGCACCTCCGCCACCCCGCCTTCGTGCGTTTCCTCGGCGGCAATCCCTATCCCCGCGTCACGGTCACGCATCGGCCCAGTCTGCGCGAATCCGATTGGGCTTACGGGCCGTTCCCTTCGCGCATCGCCGCCGAGCGCTACGCCGAAGAAATGCTCAAGCTCTTTCTCCTGCGCCGCTGCACCTTCGAGCTCAACCCTGACCCCAACTATCCTGGATGCGTCTACTCCGAGATGAAGATGTGCCTCGCGCCCTGCTTCAAGGGCTGCACCGATGAGCGCTACGCAGAAGAATCCACCGCCGTCCAGAACTTCCTTGCCACGCGCGGTGAAAGCCGCCTCGTCACCCTCCGCGCCCAGCGTGACCAGGCCTCGGCCGATCTCGCCTTCGAATCCGCCGCCGCGCTCCACGTCCAGGTGCAGCGCGTTGAATCCGTCCGCGCCCTCGCCGCCGATCTCGTGCGCCCGCTGAGCCATCTCCGCGCCGTCATCCTGCAATCCTCCGCAAACCCCCAGGAAGTCGCCGTCTTTCTCTTCGAGGACGGCCGTCTCTGCGGCCCCGCTGCCTTTTCCACCCTCGGCATGAAAATCCAGAACGAGCAGTCCGGCTCGACGTCACTGTTTGCTCAACCCGTGGCCATCGAGCCGATCCCGGAAGAACAGGGAGCGGAGAGACAGGGACCAAGAGACCAAGGGACCGAGGGAATGAAAGAGGCGCCTGCTCGAATCCCCCGCACGCTGCTGGAATCGCGGCTCGACGAAGTGCTTACTGAGTTGGCCGCGCCGTCTGATCCGCCCTCGGCCACCACCCGCCAGGGCCATCTTGCTCTTCTCAAGCGCTGGTACTACCGCCCCGAGGCGCGCCGCGCCGGCGAAATCTTCTTCTCCGACGCCGACGGACACTGGCCCATCAAAGCCATCCTCCGCGGCATCGGCCGCGTCGCGGTGGACAAACTCAAGTCCACTGCCAAAGAGCAATCGGACCCCGCTAACGCCCCTGCGCGCAATGCCTGATACACTGTCCCCGCAAGGAGTTCCACGCACAACCATGGTCGAGCTGCTGCCCTCCATCCTCTCCGCGGATTTTGCCCATCTGGCCGACCAGATCGCCGCGGCCGAGCGCGGCGGCGGCACCACCATCCACGTCGACGTCATGGACGGCCACTTCGTCCCCAACATGACGCTCGGCCCGCCCGTGGTCGCGAGCATCCGCAAGGCCACCCGCCTGCCCCTCGACTGCCACCTGATGATCGACAACCCCAACGAATACATCGCCGCCTTCGCCGAGGCGGGCGCCAACTGGCTCAGCGTCCACTACGAGGCCTGCCCGCACCTGCACCGCTCGCTGGAACTGATCCTCCACCACGGCATGAAGCCCGGCGTCGTCCTCAATCCGGCCACGCGCGTCGATCTCCTCGTCGACATCCTGCCCATGGTTCATCACGTGCTCATCATGAGCGTGAATCCCGGCTTCGGCGGGCAGGAGTTTATCCCCTTTTCCCTCCACAAGATCCGCCGCCTGGCCGAGCTTCGCGCCGAGCTGGGCCTGGACTTTAGAATCGAGGTAGACGGCGGTGTGGCTCACGACACCGTCGCCGCCATCGTCCAAGCCGGTGCGGAGCTGCTCGTGGCGGGCAATGCCGTCTTCGGCGCCGGGCAGCCGGAGCGCGATGCGCGCGCCCTGCTGGCTGCGGCCCGCGAGGCCGAAGATCAGATGACCGTGAGCAAAGTAGCGGGCGGAAAGAGTAAAATTCACTGAAAAGCGCATGTATGCAGCGGACGGCCCCTCCCCGGGCCCTCCCCGGATGAGGTGGTATGAACCGTTTGTCTCTCAGGATTGTCACTGTCGCACTGGTCGTGTTGTTTCTAGGCGGGGTTGCGGCCGACGCCAGGAAGAAGAAGGAAAAGAAGGCCTACGACCTGAACGCCAACCCGCTCGCCGGCGTGCAGTCCAAGCAGCCCGATAAGGAGCTCTACGACAAGGCCATGGTGGCCATGAAGAAGGGCCGCTACGACGTGGCGCGCCTCGATCTGCAAACCCTCCTCAACACCTATCCCGAGTCGGAATATCGCATGCGCGCCAAGCTCTCCGTCGGCGACACATGGTTCAAGGAGGGCGGCTCCGCGGCGCTTACGCAGGCCGAGGCCGAGTACGAAGACTTCCAGACCTTTTTCCCCAACGCGCCCGAAGCTGCTGAAGCGCAGATGAAAGTGGCCGACATCTACTACCAGCAGATGGAAAAGCCCGACCGCGACTACACCAACGCGCAGCAGGCCGAGGAGCAGTACCGGAAGATGATCAACATCTATCCGGATTCAACCCTCGTTCCGCGCGCCAAGCAGCGCCTGCGCGACGTGCAGGAGGTTCTGGCCGAGCGCGAGGCCCAGATCGGTTTTTACTACGAGAGCCGCGAAGACTATGTGGCCGCCATCGCCCGCCTGCAAACTGTGGCTGAGACCTATCCTCTCTATTCCAAGAGCGATCAGGTGCTCATCGCCATCGGTGATGCCTACGCCGGCGAAGCGCACAACATCGAGCTGATCCGGAACATGCCCGCAGCCATCCGCGAGCGCATGCACAGCGTGTACGAGGATAAGGCCGCCGCAGCCTACGCCAAGGTCATCACGCGCTATCCCATGGCGCCCCACGTTGAAGATGCCCGCGACCGGCTTGTGGCCATGAATCGCCCCGTTCCCGAGCCCACGCAGGAGGCCATTGCCGAAAGCGACGCTGAGGAACGCAGCCGCCAGCCGCTCCACTTTACCGATAAGACCCTCGACATCATCAAGCGCGGTCCTACCGTCGTCGAAGCCGTCCACGTAGGCGAGCCCTCGCTCGACGATCCCAAGCGCACACTCGCGCCCGACGTTACCAACGAGAACCGGGTCATCCTGACGGAAGCCATTAACGCGGGACGCCCGGCAGCGCCCGCGGCTGCCGTCACGCCCACCGGCCCCAATGAGCCGCCGCGCAGCGATCAGCCCTCCACCGCCCCGCTGCAGATGCAGGCGCCTGCTGAAGGCACCGGCGTCGGCGTCGAAGTGGTCAACGCGCCGAACAGTGCCGCTCAGCCGGCAGGAAGCACACCCGCTGCCGATCCTAATGCGCTGGTCAAGCCCGTCGGCCCCGCGAGTACCGCTCTTCCCGCCGCGGAAAAGCCTGCCGAAGCCCCGCTTCAGGTCAACGACATCAAGCCTGGCGAAAATCCGCCTCAGCCCACCAACGCAGCCGACAATAACCAGAAGAAGCCCAAGGCGAATCTGAGTGACGAGTCCTCCAGCAAGAAGAAAAAGAAGAAAGGCCTCGACAAGCTCAACCCGTTCTAATCGGGAACGCTCGAAAAACGAAAGGGCCGCATCGTTCAACGGTGCGGCCTTTTTCATTGCAACGGCAACACACCTGTTGCGACGGAAAGCGCCGCTCTGCATCTGCTAACCTGAGGGGTGGTCCCCTCGCTCCTGAAAGCCCCTTTCTGTACGGGTGTTTTCCCTCGAAAATGGGGCCCTCCGAACGCAAATGCCTCACGATCTGCCCAAAGCCTACGACCCCACCGCCATTGAAGATCACTGGGCCGGTACCTGGGTCCGCGAGAACCTGTTTGTGGTTCCCACGCCCGATCCGGCTGCCCGAAATCACGGCCAGTCCCCCTTCACCATCCTTCTGCCTCCGCCCAACGTCACCGGCCGTCTGCACATGGGCCACATGCTCAACCAGACGGAGATGGACATTCTCACCCGCTGGCGCCGCATGTCGGGCCGCCGCGCCCTCTGGCTTCCCGGCACCGATCACGCCGGCATCGCCACGCAGATGATGGTCGAGCGCCAGTTAGCCGATGAAGGCAAGACGCGCCAGCAGCTTGGCCGCGAGGTCTTCGTCGAGCGGGTATGGGAGTGGAAGCGGCACTACGGCGGCGCCATCCTGGAACAGATGAAACGCCTCGGCGCCTCCGTCGACTGGAGCCGCGAATACTTCACCATGGACGAGCAGCTCTCCGTCGCCGTCCGCGAGGCCTTCGTTCGCCTCTACCACCAGGGTCTCATCTATCGCGGCGTCTATATCGTCAACTGGTGCCCGCGCTGCCAGACCGCCATCAGCGATCTCGAGGTGGTCTACGACGAGCATAAGGGCCACCTCTGGGAGATCCGGTACCCGGTTCTCGATGACGCAGGCAAAGATTCAGGTGAATTCCTCACCGTAGCCACCACGCGCCCGGAGACCATGCTCGGCGACACCGCCGTGGCCGTTCACCCCGTCGACGAGCGCTACAAGCACATGCACGGCAAAAGACTGCGCCTGCCGCTGCTGAACCGTGAAATCCCCATCATCCTCGATGAGTGGGTCAGCCGCGAGTTCGGCACCGGCGCGGTGAAGGTGACGCCGGCGCACGATCCCAACGACTTTGCCCTCGGCGAGCGCCACCACCTGCCGCAGATCAACGTGATGGACGAGACCGCGCACATCAATGCCGCGGGCGGCAAATATGCCGGCCTCGACCGCTTCGCCGCGCGCAAGAAGATTGTGGCCGACCTGGAAGCGCAGGGACTTTTAACAGGCGTCAAGGACCACATTCACAACGTGGGCCACTGCGACCGCTGCAAGACGGTGGTGGAGCCGCGGCTTTCCACGCAGTGGTTCATAAAGATTCAGCCGCTCGCCGACAAAGCCATCGCCGCGGTCAGGCCCGACGCCAACGGCAATAAGGCCATCCGCTTCACGCCGGAGATGTACGAGAAGACCTATCTGAACTGGATGGAGAACATCCACGACTGGTGCATCAGCCGCCAGCTCTGGTGGGGTCATCGCATTCCCGCGTGGCACTGCGCCAAGTGCCGCAAGATCACGGTGCCGCAGCCCAACTCAAAGGAGGATCCAACGGCTTGCGCGCATTGCGGCAGCGGCGAGATCACCCAGGAAACCGATGTCCTCGACACATGGTTTTCTTCGGGCCTGCTCCCGGTGTCAGTATTTGGCTGGCCGAATATTGTCCCCAACATGAAATCGGGTGCCCCGGGCCCCGCTTCTGGGACCCGGGAGGCGAGCCGCGCGGATTTCGACGCCTTCTATCCCACCAGCCTGCTGGTCACAGGCTTCGACATTCTCTTCTTCTGGGTGGCGCGAATGATCATGCTCGGCTGCTGGTTCGCCGGCGAAATACCTATGCCCGATGGCAGCCCGCGGCCGCTCGCCGAGTCCGTTCCCTTCCGTGAGGTCTACATTCACGCGCTGGTGCGCGACGCCAACCGTGAAAAGATGTCCAAGACCAAGGGCAACGTGATCGACCCCATCGAGATTGTGAAGCAGTACGGCACCGATGCGGTGCGCTTCACGTTGGCGTCGATGGCTTCCCCGGGAACGGATATTGCGTTCAATGTGGCGCGGACCGAAGGCTACCGGGCGTTTGCCAACAAAATTTGGAATGCGGCGCGGTTTATCTTCATGAATGTGGATAGGGCGGCGGAGGCTGGCATCAAGATCGACCCGTCGGCGCTTGGCTCCATGCCCACGGCAGCCGCAGACGATCCGCTGGAAGCCCGCTGGATCGTGGCCGAATTGCATGCCACAGCGGCGAAAGTGAACGAGTCTCTCGAAAACTACCGCTACGACGACGCGGCCAACACCATCTACCAGTTTTTCTGGGGCAGCTTCTGCGACTGGTATCTCGAAATTGTCAAGCTGCGGCTGGATTTCTCAGAAGCAGAGGGCAAAGCGAAGGCTCAATCCGCACTTACGACGCTGGTTTCAGTGTTTGAGGCGGCGTTGCGGTTGCTGTCGCCGTTCATGCCGTTTCTGACGGAAGAACTGTGGCACGCAATTTACGACGGCGATCCGCCGTTGCGGTCGATTGCGCTGACGCGGTTTCCGCGAGCGGACTTCGTCTCTGAATTGGCCCCAGACCTGGAACGGATGGCTGGCGTCCAGTTTGTGATCACGGGCATTCGCGCACGTCGGAAGGAACTCGGCGTTCCCGAAAGCGTGAAAACGCCGGTTAAGGTAGTGATGTGGGCAGGAGGGTTCGGCGGTTCGGGTGCGGCGGAAAGGAATCCCGACATCGTAATGAAACTCTCGCAGGCTTCGAGCATTGATTTCGTTCCTTTTGCAGATCGAGATGCAGGTGGACGACTTTCAGATCTTGCATGGAGCGCGGTTGGCCCAACTGATGTGGCAGTGGAGTACGAGAAGTCAATTGATGTCGGCGCCGAGCGCGAGCGCTTGACAAGGGACATCGCGAAGTACGAGAAAGGCTTGGCCGCAGCAGAACGGCAACTGGGCAACCAAGGCTTTCTCTCCAAAGCCCCGGCGCATGTAGTCGAGGGCCTGAAGAAACAGGAATCGGAGACGCGGCTGTTGCTCGAAAAAGCGCGCGCAGCTCTGGATGCATTACCGAAGTAAAGAAGCAAGGCAACTGCAGATCCTTCGACTGTGCCGCTCGCAAGAAACCGCGAGCGGCTTGACTCAGGATGACAACCGTGGGAGTGATGGCTGAGAACGAATCACCGTTCACTGACCACTGATCACTGTTATGGACTGGAAAAGCAGCCGCATTGACGCACTCTTGGAGCAGGCCCTGGTCGAAGACCGGGCCATCAGCGACGCCACCACCAACCTCACCATCGACCCCGATCTGCGCGCGGCTGCCTCCATCATCGCGCGCGAAGAGCTGGTGATCTGCGGGTTGGGCGCGGTTCCGCGCTTCTTTGAGATTTTTGCCCGGCTCGACAAACGCCCGCAGGCGCAGACACGCTTTGAAGTCATCAGCCACCCGGAGATCTTCGACGGAGTACGCGTCCACTCCGGCCAGGTGATGGCGGTAATTCGCCACAACGCCCGCGTGCTGCTCAGTTGCGAGCGCGTGATCCTCAATCTTCTGCAGCATCTCAGCGGCATCGCCACACTCACGCGCCAATATGTTGACGCCATCCAGAATACGGCGGGGGGCACGCGCTCCCACGTGCTCGACACGCGCAAGACTGTGCCCGGCATGCGCGCCCTGGAAAAATATGCGGTGCTCTGCGGCGGAGGCACCAACCACCGGCTCGACCTGGCCAGCGGCATTCTCATCAAGAACAATCACATCTCTCTGGGCGGCGGCATTCCCGCAGTGCTGGCACAGGCCGTGGAGCACCGCAAGCCGGGGCAGCGCGTTGAAGTGGAAGTGCGCAACGAGCGCGAGCTGGAAGAAGCGATCGCCAATGGGGCCGAGGCCATCCTGCTCGACAACATGAATCCCGCCCAGGCCAAACGCTGCGTCGAGCGCATCAAGCGAGAGGAGCGATGGATTCCCAGCGAAGCATCCGGCGGCATTGTGCTCGATAACATTCGCGCCTATGCCGAGGCGGGCGTGGACTTCATCAGCGTGGGCGCGCTCACGCACTCTGCCAAGGCCGCGGACATTTCCATGACCATCGACGCAGAGAGGCGCTAACCATGTACGACCTTGCCGCGCTCGACGCCGCATTGGCCGGAACCATCTTTGCCGGCAAGCTGCATTTTTCTCCGGTCACTGATTCGACCAACAGCGAGGCCGTGGATGCCGCGCGCGCCGCTGCGCCGCACGGTTCCGTTTACTTTGCCGACGAGCAGTTGGCGGGCCGCGGGCGCGGAAACAACAACTGGCTTTCTACGGCGGGCGAGGGTCTATATGTGAGCGTGGTTTTGCGCCCGCGTATTTTTCTTGCGCGCCTCCCGCTGTTGCCCCTGGCCGCGGGATTGGCGGCGGCGGACGCGGTGCGAGCAGTCTCCGGCCTGATCGTCGATCTCCGCTGGCCCAACGATATTCTGCTGGGGGCGCGCAAGGGAGGCGGCATTCTGGTGGAAGCGCACACCGAAGACCATGCTGTTTCCTACGCGGTGATCGGCATCGGCATCAACGTGCACCAGCGCAGATTTCCGCCCGACCTGGCCACGCCGGCCACGTCGCTCGATAGCGAAGCCGAGCGGCGCATCTCGCGCCAGCCACTGCTCATTGCCCTGCTAAAATCTCTGGAGCGCGAGGCGCTTTTGCTTGAGGATCCGGCGGCATGGGCGGCTATTTCCATGCGCGTAGAGCAGGCTTCAACATGGGTACGCGGCCGCGTCGTCGAAGTGCACGGTCCGCAAGCCTGCACCGGCCTGACCGCCGGGCTCGACGAGAACGGCTTCCTGCTGGTGCAAACCTCGGCGGGAATGGTAACGGTTCAAACCGGCGGTATTCGCGAAGCAACTTCCAGCTAGCCGCTGGCGGCTTTGAGTTTTGAGCTCTCAGCTTTCGTTTTCAGCCCGAGCCTCAGAGCCGTTGCATTGAACATCAAGTAATGGAAGCGAATCCCTGCGAAGCCGGAAAGGATCAGGGGCTGCAAGCTGAGAGGTAAATGCCGGCAGCCAGGAGCTAAACAACATGTTGCTTGCTCTCGACGTCGGCAATACCAACACCACCCTGGGACTCTATCGCCTCGACGACGAGCAAATGCCTTCGTCCGTTCCCGACGAAACGCGGCCAGACCTGGCCGCCCACTGGCGCGTCACCACACATCGCGCGCAGACCGTGGACGAGTACGGGGTCTTCTTCGTGAATCTCTTCGAGATGAACGGTCTCAAGCCCAGCCAGGTGACTCACATCATCATCTCCTCGGTGGTGCCGCCGGTCGACTCGACGCTGCGCCGCGTTTGCGAAACGTACTTTCACGTTGAACCGATGTTTGTCGAGCCGGGCATCAAAACCGGCATGCCCATGCTTATCGACAATCCCACCGAACTGGGCGCCGACCGGTTAGCCGACTGTATTGCCGCATTCGAGCGCTACGGCGGTCCGTGCATCGTGGTCGATTTCGGCACGGCCACCAAATTCGAGGTGATCTCTGAGCGCGGCGAGTACCTGGGCGGCGCCATCGCGCCGGGCCTGGGCTTGAGCGCGGACGCCCTGTTTGCGCGCGCCGCCAAGCTGAGCCGCGTAGAGATTAAGCGCCCCGCCAAGGTGATCGGCACCAATACGGTTGCGCATTTGCAAAGCGGTCTCTATTACGGATTCATCGGGCTGGTCGACGGGGTGCTGGAGCGCATCTTTGCCGAGCTGGGCCCGGAGTGCAAGCCTGGCGCCGTTGTGGCCACGGGCGGCCTAGCCGGCATGGTGGCTGAAGCTTCCCGCTACATCACCAAAATCGACGATCTGCTTACGCTCGATGGCCTGCGCATTCTCTTCGAGCGCAACCGCAGCGGGCGGCCGCGCGGTCGAGCGCACTAAGGCAACACCGTGCGCAACTACTTCAACTACTTCACGGAGATCGAAGAGCGCTTTCAGCAGCGGCGCGGCTCGATTCTGCTGCTCTCCACGCTGGATTGGGCGCTGATCGAGACGTGGCGTGAAGCGGGTATCCCGCTGGAAGCGGTATTGCGCGGGATCGATGCCGCTTTCGACAAGTACGAAGCGCGGCAAAGGCGCGCGCGCATGCGCCGCGTGAACGGGCTGGCCTGGTGCGCGCAGGCGGTGATGCAGGCGGCCGAAGAGATGAAGGAAGCCGCGGCCGGCGCTGGACCGGCGGTCACTGTTCCACGCGATTCGGGCTTTGAGCAGGAGCGCGTGGCCGCGCATCTTGAGGCTGCCGCCGCCGCGCTTGATGCGGCCGCTGCCGCTCCCGAGGCGTGCACTGCAACAGCCAATCGGCTGCGTGAATTGGCCGCGGAAGTGCGCAGCACAGAAGGGGGCCGCAGCGTGGATCTGGAAGCGCTGGAGCGCTCGCTCACTGTACTTGAAGAAAAACTCTTTGCCGCGCTCACCGCCGCCGCACCTGAGGATTTGCTCGTCGGCCTCAAAGAACACGCCGCGCGCGAGCTTGCGCCTTACCGCAGCCGCATGGGCGCCGTACAACTGCGCCAGGTTGAGCGCCAATTTGTGCAGAAGCAACTGCTGGTTCACTACGTGCTGCCGCGTCTGAGCCTGTTTTATATGAGCCAGCAATGAAGCCACCATCAAAGAAGTCCGCGCTGGCTGCACCGTGCGAATCCAGGCTCGTGCAAATCGAAAAGCCTATTTACGGCGGCGCGTTCCTTGCGCGCGTAGAAGGCAAAGCGGTCTTTGTGCCCATGGCGCTGCCCGGCGAACAGGCCCGCGTGCGCGTGACCGAGGAAAAGCGCGGCTACGCATCCGCCGAAGTGGAAGAAATCATCGCCCCGGCGCCGCAGCGAATCGTCCCTGCGTGCCCTCACTTCGGCATCTGCGGCGGCTGTGCGTACCAGCACGCGAATTATGGCGCGCAACTAGCATTCAAGCAGGCGATCCTGCGCGAGACCCTGGAGCGCGCCGGGGTCCGCGCGCCAGAGGAGATTCGCGTACTTGCGGCCGAGCCTTGGCAGTATCGCAATCGCATCCGCCTGGCCTTCAACGCGCAGGGCAATGCCGGCTATCGCGGCAGGGGCTCGCACAACGTCGTCTCCATCGCCGAATGCCCCATCACGGCGCCTCTGCTGGTGCAGGCTGCGCTGGCTTGCGCCGAAGTGGCACAGCAATTTGCACCCGCGCTGCGCCCCACTGGCGTTTCTCTTTTCTGTAACCAGAATGAGTCCGCGCTGCTGGCCACAATCTTCGCAGGCAACGCCGCGCGCGCCCGCTTTGACGAATTCTCTCGCGCTTTTGCCGAGCGCATTCCCACGCTCGCCGGAACCGAGCTTGCCATTGAAGGCCACGGCAGCCAACAGCCGCGCACGGTTGCGCGGTGGGGCGCGACTTCCATCTCCTATCGTGCTGCCGGATTCGATTATCGCGTCGATCATGGCACATTCTTCCAGGTCAACCGCTGGCTCGTAGACACACTCCTCGACTCCGTGACCGCGAACCAGTCGGGAGCGCTGGCCTGGGATCTTTTCGCCGGCGTAGGGCTCTTCGCGCAGCGTCTCGTGTCTGGATTCCATCGCGTACTCGCCGTTGAATCTGCGCCTGCAGCAACCGCGGCGCTGGCGCATAACCTGAGCGGAACAAAGGCCGCCGCAGTAAAGGCGGAGACGCTGGCGTTCCTGCGCGGCAACTGCCATGGCGAGCGGCCAAACCTGATCGTCGCCGATCCTCCGCGCACCGGACTTGGCGGCGAAATCTGCGCATTGCTGGCTGCGGTCGCCGCTCCGGCGCTGGTTTACGTCTCCTGTGATCCCGCCACGCTTGCCCGCGATCTGCGCACACTCATCGCTTCAGGCTACGCGATCCAATCCATCCTGCTCGCCGACCTGTTCCCGCAAACATACCATCTCGAAACGGTAGTGCATCTGCAGCGAGCGCAGGTATCGATCTAATTTTCCCGTGCTTCGCATCCCGGTTCCTGCTACGCTAACGGCATAGATCCTTTTCAATTTGCCGGGCCGGATGCGATTCGATCACCGTACCAACGTGCAGCCTGAGGCAGTTTGGAGCGCCGCGGCGCTCTTCCATGCCGCGTGGCTTTTCGCCCTCGGAGTCGTTGGCGCAGAATGCATCTGGGTCCGCCCCGCTCTCATACTTGTCGCACTCATTCCTCTTGTCGCCCTTTGCGCAGCCGCTGCATTGCGCGCGCCACGAATCGCATGGCTGCCCATGGCCCTGCTGTGGCTGTTGCTAGGCACATGGTGCGCGGAGATGCAGCCGCAACCCGCGCCAGCGCCAGCACTCGATGTTCTCTCCAACGGACTGCTGCGCACCGTGGAAGGCACAGTTATGAACGCTGGGCCGCTGCGAAGTGAAACTGAACAGAACGTCGGTGAACCAGCCGTCGCGGAGCTTTCGCAGCGGGTAGATATCCGCGTCTCCAGCCTCGAAGTGGTCACCGATGCCGAGGACGATCAACGGCATGTGACTGGGGGAGTGAGGCTGACCGTTCGCTGGCCGTCGGGTGCAACCGCGCCGCAGCCGCTTCATTGCGGGCAGCGCATAGGCGCTGTCGTGCGCCTGCTTCCTCCTGAAATCTACCGCGATCCCGGTGTCTGGAGCCGGACAGATTATCTCCTTGATCAGGGCATCACATCTTCGTCTTCGGTCACTGCGCCGGCCGTTCAGTTGCTTGGCGATACGCCGGCCGCGACCATAGCCTGCCGCATCAGCACCTGGCAACACGCCACCGCCGCTCGTCTTCTGGCTCTGCCCGGCAAAATGCAGCGCCTGCCGCGCGCGCTTCGTCTGAGCGCCGACGACACCGCCATGCTCGCCGCCATGGTGGCCGGCGATCGCACCTATCTCACGCAGAATTTGCGCGCCGGTTTTGAGCGCACGGGCTCCTTTCACATGCTGGTAGTCTCCGGCTTTCACCTCGCCATCGTCGCCGGCTGCATCCTCTGGATGATGCGCCGTCTGCGCGTGCCCCGGCTGGCAGGCACGCTTTGCACGCTGGCCGGCGCGCTGGCCTATGCGCTCTTCACCGGATTTGCCACGCCTGTGCAACGCGCGCTATGGATGATCACTATCTATATGCTCGCCCGTCTCGTTTACCGCGAGCGCAGCGCGCTGAACACCATTGGCTTCGCCGCACTTTGCCTGCTCGTTGCCAGTCCGCGCAGCCTCTTTGATTCCAGCTTCCAGATGACGCTGCTCGCCGTCGTGGTCATCGGCGGAATTGCTGCGCCCCTCCTTGAGAGCACCGTTCATCCCTATCTGACCGCAACACGCGACCTGCAGTTGATCGCGCTGGACGTGAAGCTGGCTCCACGGCTGGCACAGTTCCGCATCGACTTACGCATGGTCGCAGCGCGCCTGCAGGCTATCGCATCGAAACGCGTCGCCTGGCGCGTCTTCCCCTGGACGGTCCGCTTTGCGTTGCGCCTCGTCGAACTGCTGGCGGTTTCATTTGTGGTGGAAATGGCGATGACCCTGCCCATGGCCGTCTATTTTCACCGCATCACCCTGTTCGCGCTGCCGGTCAATCTTCTCATCCTGCCGCTGCTCTCCGTATTGCTGCCCTCGGCGCTGCTCATGCTGCTGTTGCTCATCGTCTGGCCGGCCGCGGCGGTTCTCCCGGCCATGCTCGTAGCTCTGGTGCTGCACTTCAGCCTCTGGCTGGTGCATTTATTCGGCTCGCTGGCTCTCGGCAATCTGCGTATTGCCACGCCGCTACTCTGGCAATCGGTGGCATTTTGCCTACTGCTGGGCGCGTCCATTGCCTTCGCCGCAGCCAGTCAAAGACGGTGGCTGGGCCGCGCCGCCATTGCCGCGCTGGTCGTCGCCGGCGTCATTGCCGTTGTCCCTCGGCCAATTGAGCGGCCCGGCAACGCCTTGCTCATGGAAGCCATAGATGTGGGCCAGGGCGACTCGCTGCTGGTGATCACTCCTGACGGCAAAACCCTGCTCATCGACGGCGGCGGCTTTGGCGGCGGGCCCCGCTCGGCGCCGCAGAACTTCGACATCGGCGAAGAGGTTGTCTCGCCGGCGCTGTGGGCGCGAGGCATCCGCCATCTCGATGCGGTGGCAATCACCCACGCGCACTCCGACCACATCGGCGGTCTGCCTTCGGTGCTGCGCAATTTCCGTCCCACGGAGTTATGGGTCGGTAACAATCCGCCCATTCCCGCCTACAAAGCCTTGCTAGCTGAAGCCGCTTCTATGCAGGTGCGCATTCGCTCGTTCAGGGCGGGGGATGCATTTGCATTCGGCCGTACGCGCATCGACGTGCTGGCGCCCTTCAGCAATTATCGGCCAGGCCCGGACCCAACCAATGACGATTCCATGGTTCTGCACGTGACTTACGGCGCCACTTCCGTGCTCCTCGAGGGCGATGCCGAAGCTCCCGTCGAGCGGGCCATGCTCACCGAGCCCGATTTGGCCAGCACCCTGCTCAAAGTCGGCCATCACGGCAGCAACACCTCCACGCAGCCGGCATTTCTTGCCCGTGTGACGCCGCAATGGGCGGTCATTTCCTGCGGGCTGCACAACCGCTATGGGCATCCGCGCCAGGAAGTGCTCGAAGAACTGCAGGCGGCTCACGTCCGCACTTACATCACTGCGGTCAACGGAATCACCTGTTTCCGGCTCGATGGAAAAGCTGCAACCGCCGAACCGGAATGCGGATTGCCGCAGGCGCCGGGCAACTAGAGCCGTTCACGCGGGCCCTGGAGCCTGCGGCTCCGTAATACAATGCAGGAACGAGCGGCGCGCAGCATCCCCTCAAATACCACAAGCGGAAGGAGGCCTCGTGCACGTATTCGCTCTTATGGCCGGGGTTACCTGCCTATGGATCGTGCTGCTTGACGCCTTCCAGACCACCATTCTGCCGCGCCGCGCCACCGGCCGCTTCCGGCTGACGCGGCTTTTTTACGTCGCCACCTGGAGACCGTGGTTGTTCTTCGCCCGGCGCATTCGCAGCACCCGCAGGAGCGAGACCGCGTTCAGCTACTACGGGCCCCTGTCGCTGATCCTGCTGCTCGCGGTTTGGGCGTGCGTGATGGTCGCCGGCTTCGGATTCATTTATTACGCCATTGGCAGCCCGTTCAGAGACGCCAACGGCGCAACCAGCTTCCGCACCGATCTCTACGTGAGCGGAACCAACATCTTCACCCTCGGACTTGGCGACGTGACCCCGTACACCGCCGCCGCGCGCGTGCTCACCATTCTGGAAGCGGGGACGGGCCTGGGTTTTCTGGCCATGGTGATGGGCTACTTTCCCGTGCTCTACAGCGCATTTTCGCGGCGCGAAGTGAGTATCTCCCTGCTCGATGCCCGGGCCGGCTCGCCGCCCACCGCAGCCGAGTTGCTGCGACGCCATTCGCACCAGGGCGCGGAGCAATCTCTCGTCGTGCTGCTCATCGAGTGGGAGCGCTGGTCTGCAGAGTTGCTGGAGAGCCACATCTCTTATCCGCTGCTCTGCTACTTCCGTTCCCAGCACACCAACCAGAGCTGGCTCAGCGCGCTTACCGCCATCCTCGACGCATCCTCGCTGCTGATCTCGGGCATACGCGATTCGGAAGCGCCCCAGGCACAGTTAACTTTTGCCATGGCGCGCCACGCCCTGGTCGACCTGGCGCAGATCTTCTCGCTCCAGCCCATCAATAATGCCGCAGACCGCCTTCCTCCGGAGCGCTACCAGAGGCTTTTCGATCTCCTCTGCCAGAGCGGGGTGAGCGTTTGCCGCGACAATCTTTCCCGCCAGCGGCTGAGCGAGATGCGCGCGCTTTACGAAGGCTATGCCGAGGCCCTGAGCCGGTATCTCTCCATGCCGCTGCCCCCGTGGATCGCCGAGGGCGCGCACAAAGACAACTGGATGACCGTAGCCCGCCTGCGCGCCGAAACGGAAAGCGCAAATGCGATTGCAGCCGATTCCACGGAGCAATCCCCGGCGCTTCAGCGGATTGTTCCGCCACCCATCGACCAGCACCACGATTTTTGAGAAGGATCGCCTCGAAATCCCCGGATCAGCTCGGAGGCTCTGCGCCCGGATTATCGAAGCGAGTAAACCGGGAAATGAAGTTCAGAAAAATCGGCCCGGTGGGACCGTTGCGCTGCTTGGCAATGATGATTTCCGCCTTGGCGCGCTCCGACTCCGGCATCTCTTCGTCGCGGTTGTAGTAGGCTTCGCGATGAATGAAGGCCACCACGTCTGCGTCCTGCTCAATCGAGCCCGACTCGCGCAGATCGCTGAGCATGGGCCGCTTATCGTCGCCGCGCCGCTCGCTGGCGCGGGAAAGCTGCGAGAGCGCAACCACGGGCACTTCCAGTTCCTTGGCCAGCGCTTTCAGACCGCGCGAAATCGCGGACACCTCCTGGGTGCGGTTCTCATAACGCTTGCCTCCCGCCGAAGAAGGTGTTGCCGTCATCAGTTGCAGGTAGTCGATCACCACCAGGTCCAGCTTTCCCGTACCCTGCTTGAGCCGCCGCGTCTTGGCGCGCATCTCGGCCAGGGAAATGCCTGCCGAATCGTCAATGAACATCTGTGACTCGATCAGATCCTCCAAGCCTTTGCGCAGCTTGTCGTGATCTTCGCGCCCCAGGAAGCCGGTTTGCAGTTTGCGCTGATCGACCCAGGCCTGCGCCGACAGCATGCGGCGCAACAAGGACTCCTTGCTCATTTCCAGGCTGAAAACAGCGACCACGGCGCCATGATTCACCGCGGCATTCTGGGCGATATTGATGGCAAAGGCGGTCTTGCCCATGGACGGCCGCGCCGCAAGGATGATCAGCTCGCCCTTTTGCAGTCCGCTGGTCATGCGGTCGAACTCGTAGAAATCCGTTGCCAGCCCCGTGACTTCGCGGCTCTCTTTATAGAGGTTGTCGATGGACCCGAAGGACTCGCGCACGATCTGGTCCAGTGGTTCGAGGCCCTTGGTCAGCCCCTTCTCGCTCACCTCCAGCAGTTGCGACTCGGTGCGGTCCAGCACTTCCAGCGCCGTCTCGCTCTGATCCGCGGCCTGCGCAATGGCCGCCGAGCAGATGCTCATCAGGCGGCGCAGCAGGCTCTTGTCTTTGACGATGCGGATGTAGTCTTCAATCACCGGCCGGCGAGGCAAGCCTTCGGTGAGCGAGGCCAGGTAGGCCACTCCGCCAACGGATTCGACTTCTTTATAGCGCGCCAGCTCGTTGGCCAGGGTGACGATGTCCACGGCGCGCTGCGACATCATCAGGTCGGTCATGCGCAGGAAGATGCGCCGGTGCGAATCGAGGGAAAAGTCGTCGGCGGTCAGCTTTTCGGCGGCTTCGGAATGGGCCGCGTTGTCAAGCAGAATGGCGCCCAGGATAGTCTTCTCCGCATCGATATTTGCGGGCAGCCCAGCTTCCAGGGTCAGGTCGGGGACAGTGGCCATATCGAAGAGTGTAGGCGAATCGGAGCAGCGGCGCGGGGAAGAATGCGCTGTGAAGAATGTTGCCAAACATTGGAAATGTGGAAAGAAAATCTCAAACCCCGGCGCGAATCGCGCCAGTAACTGGAAACCTCGGAAAAGCTCACGGAGCTTATGCAGAGCCAGGGGTCTGCGGATGCGGCTATCTCTTCCTGCCCGGCATCCAGCCCGCAATCCGCCCCATCAGGCTGCTTTTGGCCATCCCCGCAGACGCTTGACCCGGCGACGCAACCGATGACGGCATTTTCCCGCCAGCCTGTGCTGTGGGTTTCGCTGCTGTGACCGGAACCGGCGATGGAGCGGGCGCTCCGCCCTCAACCATGCCGCCCGCATATTTGCCGGGCGGCGAATTGCCTTCGTCATTCTTCACCAGAATGGTGATGCGCCGATTGGAGGGATCGAAGGGATTGTTGGGGACGCGCAGCATCTGGTCGGCGTAGGCGCGCACCTGCGTCACCTGGTCGCTGCGCACTCCGTCGGCTTGCAACAGGCGCCGGGCGGCATTGGCGCGATCGGCAGAGAGCTCCCAGTTGCTGTAGCTGGCATCGTCTGAGTACTTCGCCGCGTCGGTGTGCCCTTCGATCAGTAGTCTGTTGGGCAACGTCTTCAGCTCCGAGGCCAGCAGCGCCAGCAACTCCTGCCCGTTTGGGCTCAGTTTCGCGCTGCCAAGCTGATAGAAGGTTCCGTTCTTGTCTTCCAGCAGCTCGATCCGCAATCCCTCCGGGGTGATGGTGATCTCAATCTGCTTGGAAAGTTTTTCCAGTTCCTTACGTTCCTGAATCTCTTTTTCGAGTTTCTGCTTCAATTGCTCCAACTTGCGTTTGTTGGCGTCATCCTGGGTGACGGTCGCCTGGCCATTGCCCGCCATCGTAGTGCCCAGCAGACTGGCCGTACCTTTAGGGTCATTGAAGTAGCCGGCCACGGCTTTGCGCACTTTTGCGCTTTGGCTCATCAGCCAGAGCACGATAAACAGCGACATCATTGCGGTGACGAAGTCCGCGTAGGCCACCTTCCAGGCGCCGCCGTGATGGCCGCCGTGGCCGCCTCTTTTTTTGATTACGATCACCGCCTGGCTTTTGGCCGACATCGCGCCTCCCCGCCGTTCTTATGCCGCAGCCGCTTCCGCGGCCGCCGGCTCGGCGCGGTTCTTGCAGGTCTTCTCCATTTCGTCGAAGCTCGGACGCACCCGCGCCGGAATCGCGCGCCTCCCCATCTCAATGGCAATCATGGGCGCCGACCCCTTGAGAAACGACAGAAGCAGCACCCGCAGCACGTGCAGATATTCGTTCTGCTCCTCAGCCGTCTTGCTCATATTCGAACTCAACGGCCCCACCACCCCGTAGCAAAGCAGGATGCCTAGAAATGTGCCCACCAGCGCCGCCGCCACTTTTTCCCCAATCTGTTCCGGCGGCCCTCCCAGCGCTCCCATGGTGATCACCACCCCCAGCACCGCGGCCACAATTCCCAGCCCGGGCAGCGAGTCGGCCACCGTGCTCAGAGCCAGCACCGGCTGCATGGCCTCGTGATGGTGCACCTCCATATCCAGTTCCATCATCTGGTCCATGTCGAAAGGCTCCACGCCTCCGGTAATAGCCGTGCGCAAGGTGTCGCAAACAAAATCCCGCGCGTGATGATCCTTGAGAAACTCGGGGAAGCTCTTGAAAAGAGCAGATTCTTCCGGCTTCTCCACGTCCCCCTCCACGCTCAACAGGCCCTCTTTGCGCACTTTGTTAAGAAACTGGTACATCATTTTCAGGGTGCTCAGGTAACGCTCTTTGCCGATCATCCCGCCTTTGACGACGCCCTGCAGCGATGCCACAATCTTCTTGAGAATATGCATGGGATTGGCGGTCAGCAGCGTGCCCGTAGCGGCGCCGGCAATAATCAGCAGTTCCGCCGGCTGAATCAGCACGGTCACATGTCCCCGCTCCATCAGGAAACCGCTCAATACGGCTGCGAATACAACCACGATGCCTATGATGGCAAACATGTATCGCTCCCCGGCAACGGCGTTACGCGATTGCCCCCGGCATGGAGGCTGGAAACCATCGCCTCCCTCGCCCGTTCGAGAAGTTGCGCCAGCGTTTCGCCACGCGCCGCTTCAGCCTGCGCGGCCCCTACGCTGACGGTGATGGAAATACGGTCGCCCCACCAGCGGAAATCCGCCGTGCGCGCCAGGCCCGCCAGGGTGCGGGCATGCATGCCCAGCATACCGGCGTTGCGCTCGTGCGCCACCACCAGAAACTCCTCATCGCCCCAGCGGCCCAGATGCTCGCCCGGCCGCAGACCCTGCCGTAGTGCTCGCTCCAGCTTGCCGATCATGGTCTCGCAGGCCGCTGCGCCATGAGTCAGGCGCAGTTCCCGCGCCTGGTCAACCATGATCCACAACACTCCCAGTGGCAGTCCTTCGTGCATCGCATCCTCAAACTCGTTGGTCAAAAACTCTTCCAGTTCCTCGCGGTCCGGGTCGGCGCCTTCCTCCCCGGCTTCGCCGTGGGGCAGCGCATCCAGGCTCTGTGCAGGATGAAAGACCGTGGCCATCCCCATCCGCTCTCCCATGGCGTCGCGCAGCAGCATTACCCGGGCCATCGTCGCCACCTCATGGCCCAGCTTGTGCCGGGCGCGCACTAGCGCTGCGTGTCCTAAATCGGGCTGCATCTCTCGCGCCAGCGCCGTCAGCGGCTCAGGCAGGGGCCGGCCCAGCAGCTCGGCGCTGCAATAGCCCGTAATCGCCTCCGCCGCGCGGTTCCAGAAGCGGACTTCCCCCTCCCATCCCACCAGGGCTATGCCTTCCGGCAAGCTGTCCAGCGCGGCCTCCAGCAGCTCGGCGCGATCGCACATCGGTTCCTCTCTCCTGTGCAGGCGTCTTTTCCGAACCCCCGCAGCAGCGCCCCAGGCGCAATGCCGCTCGGGCGCAGCGAACCTGCCGCTCCCGTCGTAGCAATCTCCACTGCCCTCCAGCTGGATTATCGGCACCCGGAGGCGCAACTTCACCTCCCCGGGCTCCGTAAAGCCCGAAAGTGAGAGAGATTTGTGGAAAATTCGAGACCCCGTCCCGCTTGCTCCTTCAGCGCGGCGCGCCCGCTCCCGAGGGAATGTGCAAGTGCAGCCGCTTTTCCCATCTGCGGCCCCAGCGATTCAGAATCGAAGGAAGGAATTCAATGGCCACGTTGGTCCCCACCTCGCTCATCAGCCCGTGAAGTCCCATACGCATCGCATCCTCCGCGTTATAACGGCTGGGATACCACGCGTAGACCGACAGAAACGGCCCGGCATAGGGAGCCACGATCTGGGGCAGGCCGAGCACCTGGTGCCCGTCCGCGCCTCGACGGGCAAGAAAGGATGTAAGCACCGCGTGCTGCAACCGCGGCCAGGGCCGTCTGCACCGGCACGGGTAATAGAGAGTGTCCTCCTTAAGTACCTCCGCCAACACGTAACGCGCCGTCGCGTTCCCCATATTCGTTCCCAGGTTCGACGCATAGCGCTGGCCGAATCCAGCCCACCCCTCTTCCCAGTCGGGAGGATTGCGTTCCGCCTGGTGAAGGCCGGAAACGAACGTAACCGAAGCCCACGAGTACGGCGAGAACATCCAGCCTGCATAGCGGCGGAATCGCTGTTTCTGGGTGGGGGGATGGTAGGGCCGCTCCGGTTTGGCGGTGGGTACGGAACGCAATGCCTCGATTGGATCCGGCTGGCTCGCTCCTGCGTCTGCCTGCGCGTATGCGGTTTCCTGGGGAGGCGTCACCGTCAAAAGCAGGGCCAGCAGGCATGAAGTCAGACCGAAGCGCAAAAGGGGGGTTCTTCTCCTCCCCCATTGAGATGCAACTTAGCGCGAGAGCATGCTGAACACTTCCCCAGGGCCGTCTCGTGAAAATCTCAGGCGAAAGCCCGGCCTGCCGCCACCCACTGCAGCCTCAGTAGCTTCGCACCCACTCGAGGATTGACCGCACGCCGATGCCGCTGGGGCCCTTGGCAATATACG
>JASHOY010000126.1 GCA_030038435.1 Acidobacteriaceae bacterium
TCCTCAACACGTACCTGACCTCCTGATCGGAGATCTTTTCCCCAGTTGCTCACTACCGCGCCTTTTGAACGCAGCAGCATGAGGCGGTTTGAAGCCTACTCCTGCAAGTCGGCTTCGGGAGGCCTGTCTCCCATCTTTGGTACAGCACCGCGAGCTTACGCTCGCGTTCGTGACACACCCCACCCGACGGGCAGCGCCTCTCACGCCAGCGTGGAGCAGGAGTATAATTTCTGCGGTTTACCAACTCCTCTGATTCGTGGATTTTCCACGGCACTAAGCCCTTCCGCTTTGAGCACTTAGCCGGAAGCGAGCTGAGGTTCCTCCTTTAAGTAAGAGGTCGATCTCCGAGCACAAGTGCGAAGGGTGGTATACAGGTGAAAATCGAAGGTATTTCAATCAAGAATTTGCGCTGCATCAAAGACGCGGTGGTCCGATTTGACGATTACACTTGCCTCGTTGGCCCAAATGGAGCCGGAAAATCGACGGTACTGTTTGCTCTCAACATTTTCTTCCGGGAAATCGAGAACGCTCCCACGGACACAAGCCTTCTATCAAGCCGGGACTTCTTCCGCGGTGATGTTTCCACCCCAATTGAAATCACGGTTACGTTTACGGATATCAGCGCGGAGGCCGCCGAAGATTTTAAGGGTTATGTCCGTCAAAATGAACTTGTGATCTCTTCGGTAGCGACATTCAATGCCGCCAGCGGCCGCGCAGAAGTAATGCAATATGGCGAACGACTCGGCATGCCGAAGTTTCGGGAGTTCTTCAAAGCGGAGGGAGACGGGGCCAAAGTTGCTGACCTGAAGGCGATTTTTGAGGGTCTCGAAAAAGACCTTCCTGACCTTAGCGCGAAAAAGTCAGGAAAAACGAAGGATGCAATGATTTCAACACTCCGGTCGTACGAGACGGAAAAACCGGAGGTCTGTGAGTTGATTCGTAGCCTCGACCAATTCTACGGAGTCAGTAAGGGGGCAAACAGACTTGAAAAGTATCTGCAATGGGTATTCATCCCGGCTGTTAAAGATGCTTGTGACGAGCAATCCGAGAAGAAGGATGGCGCATTAGGAAAACTTCTTGCGCGGACCGTCCGCGCGAAAATCAACTTCGGTGAGGCTGTTGAACAACTGCTACAGACTGCGCGTGAACAATATCAAAAGATGCTTGAAAGTAATCAGGCAGCTCTTGACGATGTATCAGGTGCGCTCGCGAAGCGAATGGCTGAATGGGCACATCCAGATGCAGGCCTTCGGGTGGAATGGCAGCAGGACGCTACAAAGGCTGTCAAAGTTGATCAGCCAGTTGCCGGGGTTGTGGCAATCGAAGCTGGATTCGAAGGCGACCTGGTACGTTTTGGGCACGGGTTTCAGCGGTCCTATCTTTTAGCGTTACTTCAAGAATTGGCCAGCAGCGATGATGCCAAAGCTCCGCGGCTCATATTAGGTTGCGAGGAGCCAGAACTTTACCAACATCCTCCTCAAGAGCGGCATTTGGCATCGGTCTTTGAAAAGCTCTCTCAAGCCAATGCCCAAATCATTGTTTCGACGCACAGCCCCTATTTCGTATCGGGAAGGAATTTTGAGAGCGTTCGCATGGTCATCTGCTGGCCGCAGTCGAGAAGATTGTCCCAGTGCGCCGGCCCTTCTTTGGAGAGTAAAGCTACGGCCACGAATCTCATGGATGCTGTTAAGGCTAGTGCATCCCTTGATGTTCGTGGCCGAAGCACGTGTCTCATATGCCGCGAACAATCAGCTCATCTTGCGAGCACTGCGGTAGCTCCGGCAGAGAAGTTGTGCCATCTTAATGGCTCGCTTAGGAGCAAACTCTGCCACTCAGCTCATTGTGCGAAACTTCCGAAACTGGCTAAATCGGATCGAGAAAATTGGCTAAGCCAAGAAGCAGCATAGTTTGATTTCCGAGTTCGCTGTCTTGAGGGTTCAAGACACTGGTACCAAACTTGAGGGTTCGAACTCTGGAGTGAAGATCGAACACCGAGCTGCACCGAGTTGCACCGTGATCCTGGTCGCCGTTTTTTGGCTTGCATATACCGTATTCGGTGCATTTTGGTGCATATTAGTGCAGTGCATACTCGCCCGTTAATGAATCGAATCTGAAGAGGTTACTGCTTAAACCGTTGATGATTCAATGGTTCTCTAAAACCGAAAAAAGCCCTTATGAGTCCCCTGCTCTAACCGTTGAGCTACAGGCCCGCACCTATCCCGCACCTATATGGGCGGAAAGCAACTGTCAGCCACCTGAGACTTCGCCTGCTCCGAATGGGTCGCATCTGCAATCGCGATCTGCCATTCATGCGCGGCGCAGTGTCGACGATATTCCTCTTTTACTTTCCTATTGTCTCATCTATTCATTGGGGAACATCACCCTCCCTGTGGCATCGCTCCTCTAAGCCCGGGCTCCGGTTGTTGCAGATTTGGAATCGCTGCATAGTCGGCTCGACGGCCGCGCTTCAAGATGTTCCTGCCAGGTATTCAGCAACTCGTCTCCTGCCTGATCTCAAGCAAATTATTGATCCACGCTTTCTGTTTGCCCAGCCTCAACGATGACCCCGTTGCCAAGGCTAGACCCACTCACCCTTGCGCATCACCGGTTCGGAGACCCCGCTGGCCGTGATGCCGTCGATGTCCAGCTCGGCTGAACCGATCATCCAATCCACGTGGATGAGACTGTCATTGGCGCCGCGCGCAGCCAGCTCTTGAGCAGAAAGCTTGTCGCCTTCGAGAAGGCACGAGGAGTAAGCCTGGCCGAGGGCGATATGCGATGCCGCATTCTCGTCGAAGAGTGTATTCAGGAAGGTGAGGCCGCCGGAGGCGATGGGTGAGGAATGCGGAACCAGCGCTACTTCTCCCAGCCGGCGTGCGCCGTCGTCGGTATCGATGAGCTTCTGGAGGACTTCCTGGCCACGCGATGCGCGAGCTTCGACGATGCGGCCTTCGTGAAAATGCACCTGGATTCCTTCGATCATGGTTCCCTGATGGGAGAGCGGTTTGGTGGCAGTCACCACGCCCTCGGCACGGTTTTTGTGCGGGGTGGTAAAGATCTCTTCGGTGGGCATGTTGGGAATGCAGTAGTTGCCGTTGCCGGCGGTGGTGCCGCCACCGAGCCAAAGGTGGCCGTCCGCCAGGCCGAGGCGGAAGTCGGTGCCGGGGCCTTTGTATTGAAGCCAGTCGTAACGTTTTTCGTTCATCCTGGCGGCGCGCTGCTGCAAGCCCCGATCATGGTCTCGCCACGCTGCTACGGGGTCGGCAACGTCAATCCGTGTAGTGGAGAAAATCGCATCCCAAAGCTTTGCGAGTGCGGCCTCAGGCGCTTCCGCGGGAAACATTGCCGCCGCCCATGCCGGAGTGGCGCTGGCCACGATGGTCCAATTGATGGCGTGGCGGGTAATGAGTTCCAGCGCCGGACGGTACGCTTTGGAGACGGCCCGATTGGCCCGGCCGACCTTGTCCGCATCCTGATTCGCGAGCAACGCGGGGTCGGCACCGGTGATGGCGAGCCGGGCCGCTCCGCCTTTGAAGGCCTCGGCCATTCCGTCGTAAAGCCACTTCGCCGCCAGGTCAAAGCTTTCGTTGGGAGCAAAGCGGTAGCGGGCGAGGGTGGTCTCATCGTCGGTATAGAGCGTGGTCACCAGCGTTGCGCCGGCGCGATAGGCGTGCTCCGTGATGCGGCGGGCGAGCGGTACTGCGTCCAGCGAGGCGGTCATGACCAGCGCCTGGCCGGCTTGCAGGCCAAGGCCCACTTTTACGGCAACCTGAGCAAGCAGATCCAGATTCTCAGAGAAAGGGCGGAATGTAGCGGTTGTTTGAGACATGGCTGGCACAATGGTTCAGAGAACCCGGCACTCGCGGAGAATGCAAATTCGAGTTCCTTTCTCTAATGCTACCTTCTGTGCCCGGGAATTCGACTTGCTGAAAGATCTTTGCCTGGTTTTTCGCTTCCTGCCTGGTTTCAGGGCTGCCGAACCATGGTGCGGCTAGGGTAAGGAAACCCCGGCTTTGGCGATCCTGCACGCAGAGAAATCCATGGGCATGGTGTAGGCGCCGACCTGGCTCAGGCTGACGTGTCCCGGCACGAAGAAGGCACCGAGGGGTTGGTAGTCCATACTCACCTCCACCTTCATGGTTGAGGCGCCGCTTTGCTCGGTTACATCCACTTCTGAGATGCGCCTGCGATCTCCTGCCGACGGATGCGGCGAAGGTGTGTAGTGGGCGTCGACCACGCCATTTGCAGAGGGGCTCTGCATGGTGTAGTGGATTGGCGCGTCGTGCTTGTCTACTGTCATCACCACATAGGCATTGGGATCCGATTCAAAGACCTTGGTGGTTCCATCCGGCTGGGGCTCGATTTTGCTGATTACAGCGGCATATTTGAGGGCCGGGGAAGCGAACATGCTCCAATAGACCTGGTAGAACCGGCCGATCGACTGCTTCAGCAACTGTTCCACCTGGTCTGAACCGGCGAACTTACCCTGAGTCCAGTGGAATGCAAGCTCGGGCACATGGTCACGCACGGCTCGAACGTGGATTTTCAGCGCCTGAATCGATTTCATGCGATTCTGGCTCATTGTCGTTCTTGTGGATTTGAAGAAGCCGGTCCAATCCGGGGTGACGTCACATTCGAGTCCGGTCAGTTTGTCGGGGTGGTAGTAGCTCGAGAGGATTTTGGCGGTGAGTTTTTGCGCGTCGGCGGTGAGCTTCTTGTCGGAACTGCTCGGAGCCGGGGGGCCAGGTCGCGAGGGCGTTACAGGTTGCTGAGCGCCGAGCAAAGCCACACCCAGCATTGCCTGAATGAATACGGGTTTTCCGAGCATGATGTTAGTCTGCATGGCGGAGCCGTGTATGTCCACGAAAAAGCCGGGCCGGACAATCACTCTGGTGACAGGAATTTGAAAGGTGGCGTGTGCCGTAGACCGCGCCCGCGTATAACCTGGAGACGAACGAAGGTGGAGGCGCATCATGAATACTATGAGCACTGAAAAAGCGACATTCGGAGCGGGATGTTTCTGGGGTGTGGAGGCAGCCTTCGCGGCGATTCCGGGAGTGACGGCAACCGCGGTGGGTTACGAGGGCGGAGCGCTGGACCGGCCCAGTTATCGTGACGTTTGCACGGACCAGACAGGTCACGCAGAGGTGGTAGAGCTGGACTTTGACCCGGAGAAACTGAGCTATGAAACGCTGCTGGACGCCTTCTTTTCGTTGCATGATCCGACAACGATGAACCGGCAGGGCCCGGACTGGGGGACGCAATACCGATCGGTGATTTTCTTTCACTCGCCGGAGCAGGAGACAGCGGCCCGGGCAAAGATTGCCGCGCTTACCGCGGAAGGACGCTACAAGCCGAAGCGAATCGTCACCC
This sequence comes from Acidobacteriaceae bacterium, assembly GCA_030038435.1. Taxonomy (GTDB): domain Bacteria; phylum Acidobacteriota; class Terriglobia; order Terriglobales; family Acidobacteriaceae; genus Telmatobacter. The sequence goes on from JASHOY010000126.1 coordinate 5,374, forward strand.
AGGTCGAGCCTGCACAGACCTTCTGGCGGGCGGAAGAATACCACCAGCGGTATCTCGAAAAACGCGGTCAGGCAAGCTGCCACATTTGAGGGCATGGATGCGCAGATAACGGCGACGGGCCCGGCACATTTATATAACCGGGCCCGTTTTTCTGCGGCGAATCGAACTCCGCTATTGCTGTTGCGGCGTTGTCGTTGTCGAAGAGGGTTGCGGCGTTTGCGTGCCCTGTGGTGCGGGAGCGCCTTGCACCGGCGGCGCCGGAGTGAATACAGGTGGCGGCGCCTGGGACTTCTTCTTTTCCTGCGAGTAGCGCTCTTTTTTGCCGTTGGAAGTGTGCTTCTTTTTCTTCTTATCGGTCGCGTTGCCACCGAGACCAAGAGAGCTGGATTGCATCATCCGGTCTGCCACCTGGGCGGGTGTCGGGGCCGGAGCATTGAATTCATTTGACTGCTGCTCCCCCTTCTTGTGGTGTTTCCGGTTGCGAGCCAGGTCGCTGTAACGCCACTTATGCTCTGGAGGCGCGGTGTCGAGCGGGTTCAGCGGTTCCTGCTCGGCGGTTTCAGGAAGAGCGCCGGCATTTTCGACCGTGGGCCCGGTAGTGCTGACGTCCGTGGAAGCGGCGGGCAGCGTTTCGCGCGGTTTCTGTCCGAAGCGAATCTTCTCCTTCTTGCCGGGCCGCTCGATGGCCGCTTCTTCTTTCCGGTTGCGCTTGCGGCTCTTCTTACCGGATTTCTGGGCCGGAGACGCAGGCGTTTGTGCAGCCTCTTCCTTAGGGGATTTATTGCGGAAGGACCGTCCAGTGTCGCGGTACCGCGTGCGATGGACCCGGGCCCGCTTTTTGGGCGAGGGCGGACTATAGGTGCTGAAGGTGATATCGGAATTGAGCTCCGCCCGCGTGGCACCGGTGTCGGAATAGCCGGGCGCGGTATAGATATTGGCATTATCGCGCATCTTGTTCAGATACTGGCGAATAGCCGGCGCCATACGGCTCATGTAAAGAGCGTCTTCGACCTGGTTCTGAACATCTTTGAAGGGTGCAATGCCGGCCGGAGTGTGCGATGTGACCTTAAGGATGATCCAGCCCTGGCGGGTAAGGATGGGTTGGGTCCACTGGCCGGGCTTGAGGGAAAACGTATCGTTTTCAAGCTCCGCGGGCAACTGGCCGCGCTTATAGTCCCCCAGGTCACCGCCGCCCGCCGCCGTGGGGCCGTCGCTGAAGGTGCGCGCCAACTGGGAGAAATCTCCGCCGGCGTGGAGCTTGGCTTCGAGGTCATCAGCTTTGGCTTTGGCCGCAGCAACTTTCTTCGGGTCATTGGTTCCGTCCGCCCCGGTGGAGATGAGGAGTTCGGCGAGGTGTTCGCTCTCCGGCTGCTGGTAGTCCTGCTTGTGTTCGTTGTAGTACTGGAGCGCCTCGCCGGGAGTGATCTGGATGGTACTGCCGACCTCATCGCGCATCACATCCTGAGTGATGATCTGGTTACAAATGTGCGACTTGAAGTCGGCGAATGAGACTCCCTGCTGCTCCGCTGCCTTCTGCAAGTCGTCGATGGAGGCAAGATGGTATTGCTTGCGGATATCGTCGAGTTGCTTTGTCAGTTGAATGTCACACGTCGTGCCCAGTTCCTTGCCTTTGGAGAGCCAGAGCTGCTGGTCGATAAGGCTGCGCAAGAGGTTTCTGCGATCTTCTGCCTCCTGCTGCATGGTCGCGTCGCGCTGCTCGTCTTCCTGCTCGAGCTCCTTGAGGGCGCGGTCGTAATCCGAGCTGGTAATGATCTGGTCATTGACGCGCGCGATGATCGACTCGACAACTTCTCCACCATAGGGGGTTTGCTGGGTGGCGGAGTTGGCTTGCGCCGTGGCGCAGGTGGCAAGCAGCAGGGCGCCGAAGGCGAAAACAGCGGGAGTATGAAGTGGTCTCAAAGTCATGACTGATTACACGCCAAGCGGCGGCAAACCACCGCTTGATGGCATAGACGCCATTGTAAACGGCAGGAGAGCAGGAATGCGACGTCTTGAGGCAAATGTCGGGCATGAATTCGGAATGCGAAGTTCCGGCGGCAAGGGCTGAAGGCGCACGGCAAATGACGCGCGAGGAGCAAATGGCAGCCCGGAAATACCCGGGCCGACCTACCCGACGGAGGGGGACACGCGTCAAAAGCAGCAGTGTTATACTCAAGCCGAGGACGGCTCCGCGAGGGCCATCGCATCATTATCGTTAACGGCGTACCA
>JASHOY010000127.1 GCA_030038435.1 Acidobacteriaceae bacterium
TAGATTTTGATCGCTTGTACTCGCGCAACATTGGGTGCTCCGGGTCCCGCTTAGGAGACCCGGCGTTGACCCCAATCGCATTTACCAACAAGGCTGAAGCAAGTGACGATTATCGATTTTTTCCTGTGGAGTTTGCTCAAGGTCGTGGTGGTGACGGTGCTGCTGCTGGTGGCCGTCTCTTACACCGTGCTGCTTGAGCGCAAGGTCGTGGGGCGCATCCAGAACCGCTGGGGGCCCAGCCGCGTCGGCCCCTTCGGCCTTTTGCAGACTTTGGTCGATGGAGCCAAGCTCTTCTTCAAAGAAGACCTCACGCCCATCGGAGTTTATAAGCCGGTCTACCTGCTTGCTCCCATCATTGCGCTCGGCTGCTCGCTGATCTCCATCGCCGTGGTGCCCTTCGGCGCGCCCGGCGTCGGCCCCAAGGGCGTCGATCTCTTCGACATTTCCAACGTCAACATCGGCCTGCTGGTCATTCTCGGCGTCACCTCCATCAGCGTCTACGGAGTGGCTCTCGCCGGCTGGTCCTCGAACAACAAATACTCGCTGCTCGGCTCGCTGCGTTCCTCGGCGCAGATGATCAGCTACGAACTGGCTCTCGGCCTTTCCCTGGTTGGAGTGGTGCTGCGCACCGGCTCGCTGAACCTTCGCGACATCGTCAATGTGCAGGCCACTCACGGCATCCTTTCCTGGAATGTCTTCGGCGGGCTGCAGTTCGTCGCCTTCTTCATCTACCTCACCGCGGCTTACGCGGAAACCAATCGATCGCCCTTCGACCTGCCCGAAGCCGAAAGCGAGCTTACCGGCGGCTATCACACCGAATACAGCTCCATGAAATTCGCCATGTTCTTCATGGCCGAATACGGCAACATGATCACCGTAGGCTGCGTAGCTACGCTGCTCTTTCTCGGCGGATGGACCAGCCCCTTCGGACCTGCCGCTCCGTCGCCCGCACATCCCTGGCTGCACGCATTCATTCCACTTTGCTGGTTTGCCGTCAAAGTCTTTTTCTTCCTCTTTCTTTACATCTGGGTGCGCGGCACGCTGCCCCGCTTCCGTTACGACCAACTCATGAACTTCGGCTGGCGCGTACTGTTGCCCGTCGCCATTCTGAACATCATCGGAACAAGCCTTTGGTTTGCATACCGCTGATTTACAATTTGAAGGGATTTCCGGTATCCCGATAACCTGCTTCACGACTTTCTCTTTAAACCGGCCGGACTTTTCGCGGGCGTGAACCCGCACGCGTTGAAACCATGCACCTGATCCTCTTTATTCTTTTTGCCGGATGCTGCCTTGCGGGAGCCGTAAACCTCCTGCTCCAGACTCATCCCATCAACAGCGCGCTCTCGTTGATCGTGGTGATGAGTTCGCTGGCGGTTCTCTATCTGCTGCTGGGTGCCGAATTCCTCGCTGCCGCGCAGATGATCGTCTACGCCGGCGCGGTAATGGTCCTCTTTACTTTCGTCGTCATGCTGCTCAATGCCGGCACAGAAGAGCGTACGCGCGGCAGCCGGATGGCGCGCGCTCTCGGCTTTCCCGCTGTGGTGGCCCTTCTGGCCGTCATCGCCACCGTCATCTTGAGTGCACAGGGTCTCAATCCAGCCAGCGTCCAGCAGGGCATCACGTCCACCGCCGACCTGAGCCGGGTGCTTTTCAGCGATCTGTTGCTGCCTTTTGAAGTCACTTCGGTGCTCATCCTCGTCGCCGTGCTCGGCGCTGTCGCGCTGGCCCGCAAGGACAACGGAGAAAGGCAGCCCGGCAAATGAATCATCCTCTCCTCGGCCATCCCATTCCGATTACCTGGTATCTGCTGCTCAGCGCCGCCCTGTTTTCCCTCGGCGTCGTCGGCTTCCTCATCAAGCGCAACGTAATCACGGTCTTCATGTCCATTGAGCTCATGCTCAACGCCGTCAACCTCAGCTTTGTCGCCTTCGCGCACCAGTGGCACGCGGTCAAAGGCCAGATCTTCGTCTTCTTCGTGATGATGGTGGCAGCGGCCGAAGCCGCGGTGGGCCTGGCCATCATCATCGCCGTTTTCCGCGCCCGCGCCACGCTGGCCGTCGACCGTATCGACCTGATGAAACTATGAACGGACCTTATCTGCTGTTGCCTCTGATCGCATTGCTGCCCCTCGCCGGTTTCTTAGTGAACGGCGTGATCGGCGGTCGTCTGCCCAAGGCTTTGGTCACGTTCGTGGGGCTGGTGACGCCGCTGGCGTCGTTCTGCATCGTGCTGCGCGACGCCATTCTCGTCTGGTCGGGATCACTCGCGCTTCCGGCTGCCGAACACAGCGCGCCGGTATGGCTCTCCGTCGGCACCGTGCATGTCAGCTTCGGAGCCGTCTTCGACCAGCTCTCCATGGTCATGCTCCTCATCGTCACCGGCGTAGGCTTCCTCATCCACGTCTACTCCGTCGGCTACATGCACGACGACCCCAGTTACGCGCGTTATTTTTCCTATCTCAATCTCTTCCTCTTCTTCATGACCACACTGGTCCTCGCCGGCAATGTGCTGGTCATGTTCGTCGGCTGGGAGGGCGTCGGCCTCGCTTCCTATCTGCTCATCGGCTTCTGGTTCGCAAAGGATTCGGCCTCCAACGCCGGCAAAAAAGCCTTCGTCGTCAACCGCATCGGCGACTTCGGCTTCCTCATCGGCATCTTTCTTCTCCTCGGCAACTTCGGCACTCTAAATTTCAGTGAAATCGGCGCCCGGCTCGCCGCTGCGCCCGCATGGCAGGGCGGCGCGCTCGACGCGATCGCCATTTGCCTGCTCTTTGGCGCCGCCGGCAAGAGCGCGCAGCTTCCGCTTTATATCTGGCTACCCGACGCCATGGAAGGCCCCACACCCGTCTCCGCTCTGATTCACGCCGCCACCATGGTCACCGCCGGCGTGTACATGATCTGCCGCACCCACGTGCTCTTCAACCACGCGCCCATCGCGCTCTCGACCGTCGCCGTCGTCGGCGCAGCCACTGCTCTTTTCGCGGCCACCATGGGCATGGTGCAAAACGACATCAAGCGCGTCCTTGCCTACTCCACCATCTCCCAGCTCGGTTACATGTTTCTTGGCTGCGGCGTAGCGGCTTACTCGGCGGCCATCTTCCACCTCATGACCCACGCCTTCTTCAAGGCCCTGCTCTTCCTCGCCGCCGGCTCCGTTATCCACGCCTTGGGCGGCGAGCAGGACATGCGCAAGATGGGCGGCCTGTGGAAGAAAATGCCCGTCACCTTCGCCACCATGACCGCCGCGGTCATGGCCATCTGCGGCATCCCGCCCTTCGCCGGATTCTTCTCCAAAGACGCCATTCTCTACGCCGCATATCTTCACGGCCCAGGTGGCAAAGTGCTCTGGGCTGTCGGTGCCTTCACCGCTCTGCTCACCGCCCTCTACATGTTCCGCCTCTGGTACATGACCTTCTTCGGCTCACCGCGCGGCGAGCACGGACATCATCACGCAACTCCGGTGTCCATGCTCGTTCCCATGGTGATCCTGGGCATCCTCTCGCTCTGCGGCGGCTGGATCGGCATCGAGCACTTCAGCGGCTTCCTCGGCCCCGTCCTGGGCCCCATGCCCACCACCGGCGGCAGCGCGCGTCTCGAGTGGACGCTCACCGGTATCGCCGTCCTGCTTGCCATTGAAGGCTGGCTGATCATCGACAAATACTACCGCCGCAAACCTGAACGTCCCGCGCAGCTCGCCCGAGTGTTCCCCACCGGCTACAGAGTGCTGTTTAACAAGTATTACGTTGACGAAATCTACGGCGCGGTCATCGTCAAGCCCATCTTCGTCCTCTCCCGCTACTTCCTCGACGTAGTCGTCGACAAAGGAATCCTCGGCGGCGCAGTCTGGTTCGTTGCCGGCACTGCCACCATGAGCGGAGCCATCCTTCAGCGCTGGCAATCAGGCAACATCCGCTCCTATGCCGCCTGGCTGGCCGCTGCGGCTGCGGCCGTACTGCTCTACGTCGTCATTGGCTGGTCCTCGGCTTTTGCAGGGCTCGGTTTGCACATCAGGATGGTGGGACACTGATCATGGACGCAATCAACCAATCCATTCTCACGCTGATCCTGCTGGTTCCCATCGCCGGCGCCATACTCGTCGCCATTCTGCCCGACCGCTTCAAGCTCCCCAACTGGATCGCGCTATTCACCTCGCTGCTCACTTTCGCCTTCACCCTTCATTTGCCCGCGCACTTCGTCTCCGGCCAGCCCGGCTTCCAGTTTGAAGTCAATATTCCCTGGATCACGAACCCGGCCATCCACTACCACGTCGGCGTGGATGGCCTCAGCATGTGGCTCGTCGTGCTTACCGGCATCCTCGCCCCCATCGGCGTGCTCGCCAGTTGGAATCCCATCAAAGAGCGCCGCAAGATTTACTTTTCGCTCTTCCTCGTTCAGCAGACGGCCATGTTCGGCGTCTTCATCTCGCTCGATCTCATGCTCTACTACGGCTTCTGGGAACTCTCCCTTGTGCCCATGGCCATCCTCATCGCCATGTACGGCCGCAAGGAAGGCCCAAAAGCCGCCGTCCGCTTCTTCCTTTTCACCTTCATTCCTTCCGCGCCACTGCTGGTCGCTATCCTCTGGCTCTACGCTCACACCGGCACCTTCGAATTCACTGAGCTGCAAATCCTCATCGCCCACGGCTCGCTTCCCGCCGGAGCGCTCTGGTGGTGTGCGCTCGCCTTCCTCATCGCTTTCGCCGTCAAGGTGCCCGTCTTTCCGCTGCACGGATGGCTCGCCCCCGCATACGGCGAAGCTCCCGTCGCCCTCGCCATGGTCATCGCCGGCAAACTGGGGCTTTATTCGCTGCTCCGCTTCCACGTCGAACTCTTCCCCGCGGCCGCGCGCGATCTGGCCCCCATCATGATCGGCGCCGCCGTCATCGGCATTCTCTACGGCGCATGCCTGGCCCTGGTTCAGCACGATTTCTGGCGCCTCGTCGCTTTTGCCGCGCTCAGCCACTTCAGCATGATCGTCCTCGGCATCTACGGCCTCACCATCACCGGCTGGTCCGGCTCCATCTACCAGATCCTCAATGTCGGCATCGTTGAAGCTGCTATCTTCGTCCTCCTCGGCGCCATCGAAAACCGCTATGTCACCAGCCGCATTGCCGACTACGGCGGTCTCGCCGCCAAACAGCCACGCCTCGTTTCGTTCTTCGTCATCTCCTCGCTGGCCATGGTCGGTCTGCCTCTGCTCAACAGCTTCGTCGGAGAGTTCCTCATCCTTTCCAGCACCTTCACCCAAGTGAGCCGCGGATGGGCCGTCGCCGCCACCCTGGGCGTCATCCTCAGCGCCGCCTACATGCTCTGGCTCATTCAACGCCTGTTCTATGGTCAGCTCAGCGAGCTCGCTGCCAAAACCCAGGCCCGCGATCTCCGCTTCCATGAACTGGCGGCTCTCGTTCCACTTGCCCTGCTCATGGTGGTCATGGGCGTCGCGCCCATGCTCTGGATGAACGCCATCACCCCCGTCCATCCACCGGCCTCGCAAACGGCCGCAGCCTCCGCGCAAGTCGCCGCGCTTCATCCATCGGTCCTGGCCGTTACTTCACGCACGGAGGGCCGCCAGTGACACAGGTTCCCAGCATCCTCCGCATCCTCCCTGAAGTCATCCTCACCCTCACCGGCGTGGCGATCATGCTCATAGAGGCGTCGATCCCCGCGCAATGGCCGCGCCGCTATCTAGGCTGGCTCGCCGCCATTGGAGCCACTGCCGCACTTTACGCCAGCATCTGGCAGTTCTCCCTGCCCGAAGGCACCGGCTTCTTCGGCACCGTAGAAACCAGCGCCTTCACCATCTTCTTTCACATCCTCATCTGCGGCGTGGTGCTGGTCGCCCTTCTGCTCTCGCTCGACACGCTCCCGGAAGACAGCCATCACCAGGGCGAGTTCTACGCGCTGATGGTCTTCGGCGCCGTCGGCATGTGTCTGCTCACCAGCGCCGTCGAGCTGCTGCTGGTCTTCATCGCCCTGGAAATCTCTTCCATCTCCACCTACATTCTTGCCTGCTATCGCAAAAATACCGGCCGCGGCCCTGAAGCCGCTCTCAAATACTTCCTTCTCGGCTCCTTCGCTACCGCATTCTTTCTCTATGGCATCGCCATGGCCTTCGGCGCCACCGGCACCACGCAAATCTACGAGATCGCGCATCTGGCCGCCACCGCGCCCAATCACGCTTTTGTTCTCGCTGCGATGGCCTTGATGCTCATCGGCATCCTCTTCAAAGTCTCTGCCGCGCCCTTCCACATCTGGACGCCCGACGTCTATGAAGGCGCGCCCTCGCCCGTTGTGGCGCTTATGTCCACCGGGCCCAAAGTCGCTGCCTTCGCCTTTCTGCTGCGCATCGTCTACGAGATGTTCCCCACCCTTCACTCCGTCTGGGCACCGCTGTTGTGGGTCATAGCCGTCGTCTCCATGACCGTGGGCAACCTGGCCGCGCTGCGTCAGCAGAACGTCAAACGCATGCTGGCTTACTCCTCCATCGCCCACGCCGGCTACCTGCTCGCCGCCTTCGCCGGCATCGGCTCCATCGGCATTGCCGCCGCCGCCTTTTACACCGCAGCGTACGCGGCCATGAACGTCGGAATCTTCGCCGTCATCACCCTGGTCAGCGGATACAACGAAGACCGCCCCATGATCGACGACTACCGCGGCCTCATCTACCGCTCCCCGCTGCTCGGCAGCCTGCTGCTCTTCTTTCTCATCTCGCTCACCGGGATTCCCTTCACCGGCGGCTTCTTCGGCAAGTTCTATGCCTTCACCGCGGCCATGCAGAGCGGCGCCGTCATCCTCGCCCTCATCGGCCTGTTAAATTCGGGCATCGCCGCCGGTTACTATATCCGCTTCGCTCTCGTCGCCGCGCAACGCCCGCAGGCCGGCCCCGAAGAAGCCGCGCCACCTGCCAGACCGCAGGTCGGCGTCGCCGTTGCGGCTGGCTTGGCCTTCGCTGCACTCGCCACGCTCTGGCTGGGCATCTATCCCAACGAAGTCCTGCGCATCGCCCAATCCGGCGGCCACACCTTGCAGGCGCCGGCCCTGCAGGTCCCCGCGCCCGCCGCACCCATCGCCACCGCCGTCATCGGTTCCACAACGCCATCGCGGTAGCCAACTCCATCAATTGAATCCTCCGTCTTCTGCAACGAATCGCTCCCTCCCAAAAAGCGCTTCGCTTTGACGCGGTCATCCTTGTTGGAAGATCGTCGCCTATGCGTTCTCGCACTCTGAGTCAGATTTAACTCTGCTGCGGTTGACAGGCCTCCCGCCACGTTGGTATCAACAAAGGCAATTCAGTTGGACACCGCTTACGATGCGGGTCCTTTAAACAGGAGATTTCCCCAAATGTTTACCGCGAAAGGCAAATTCGCCTGGTACGAACTGATGACCAGCGACACCGACTCAGCCGGTAAGTTCTACTCCGATGTCGTCGGCTGGACCACCCACGAAATGCCGGGTGGCGAGGGTCACCCATACACCACCTTCAATATTGGTGATGTGGGCATGGCCGGCATGTTGAAACTCAGCGGGCACACCGGCTGGATCGGTTACATCGTCGTTGATGACGTTGACGCACACATCGAAAAGGCCGTCGAGGCCGGCGGCAAGCTCTGGAAGCCCGCCACCGATGTTCCCGGCATGCTTCGCTTCGCGGTAATGTCCGATCCTCAGGGCGCTGCTATCGCGCTCTTCACGCCCGACCCTGCCATGCCGTCGCCGCAGCGGCCCGCCCCGCCCACACCGGGTACCATCGGCTGGCACGAACTTTACACCACCGACCTTGAAGCCGGATTCGATTTTTACAAGGAGCTTTTTGGCTGGTCCAGGCTGAACGATATGGACATGGGCCCGATGGGCCTCTATCGCATCTTTGATGAGGGAGACCACAAAGAGATGGGCGACGGCGGCATGATGACCAAGCCTCCGCACATCCCTGTCTCCTGCTGGAACTTCTATTTCAACGTCGATTCCATCGGCGCAGCCGTCGAGCGCATAAAGGCCGGTGGCGGCAAAGTCCTGAATGGTCCGATGGAAGTCCCGGGCGGCGCCTGGATCATCAACGGCCAGGATCCGCAGAGCGCCATGTTCTCTCTGGTAAGCAACAAGAAATAACCGGCCAGAGGGGACGAGGAACGCACCCACCCTCATCCCCTCTTGCAGACGGTGGTCCCGTGTATACCCCGATGCCAATCGCGCGCAGTCACTGGTGGGCCGATTGAATCGTTGCGGTCAGCGCGAGTGGATTTCCAGGAAACCCTCGCCAACGGCCAGCATTGCCGTCGATGGGCCTGCACTCTCGAATTCACCACGACTCGCACCACTCTACGCGATGTCATCCTGACCGCGATGCTGAGCGGAGCCAAGAGGGAGTGGAAGGATCTGCGACTGCTTTCGGAACTCAAAAATGGCAAACCTCCCACCTGCAGACAATCGGGCGCGCAGCCATTCCCAGGCGTCTAACATATATTGCGGCGTCTCGCAGGCTCGAATCGCCTTGGGGCGGTTGCAATGCGAGCCACAAGGTCGATTCGCTCCGATCAGGCGGCGGCTCGGGGTGAACGTGATCAGCGACAATCAAATTTCCCGATCGGAACATTAGCTTGCCAGACACGAACGGACGAATCGCATGAGTACGGAATCAGAACTCCAGCGTCAGAACCAGCGTCTTCAGTTATTGCTGAATCTGACGAATAAGATCACATCGAATCTCAATTTAAAGGATGTGATCTGCACCATCTCCGGCAATATCCGGGAAGTGATGGGCGGCGAAATGGTCGCCGTCTCGCTGCCAGACGCTTCGCCGGGAAAATTCCGGATTTATGCCCTCGATTTCCCGCAAGGTAAGGGCGAGCTAAGAGAAGGCCTGCTGTTTACGGCGACAAGTCTGGCGCTCAAGGCGTTCGAGAGCCTCCAGCCTCTGCTCTTGAGCACCGCGGAGACCGAGACCATCGCGCCGGAACTACGCGGTGAGCTGGCCCTGCACCAGGGAGTCAGGAGCATTTGTCTTCTGCCGCTGGTGAGCCATGGACGCGCCCACGGAATGCTCGCCATAGGGCGGACAACCGATCACCCTTTTACGCAAGACGAAATCGATTTCCTGAGCCAGGTTGCGCGTCCCATCGCCATAGCCATTGAAAATGCGCGGGCTTACGAAGAGATCTCCGCCCTGCGAGACAAGCTTGCTCAGGAGAAGCTGTATCTCGAGGAAGAAATCCGCAGTGAGATGGGCTTCGAGCAGATCATCGGCAACAGCTTGGCACTGAAGAATGTTCTGCATCTGGTGGAAACGGTTGCTCCCAGCGATTCGACGGTCCTGCTGTTGGGCGAGACCGGGACAGGAAAGGAGCTGATCGCCCGCGCCATTCACGAGCGCAGCCGGCGCCAGGAGCGCACGTTTGTGAAGCTGAACTGCGCGGCAATTCCCACCGGACTGCTGGAGAGCGAATTGTTCGGGCACGAAAAAGGAGCATTCACCGGCGCCATTTCGCAAAAGACCGGCCGGATGGAGCTCGCCGACCAGGGCACACTGTTCCTGGACGAGGTAGGCGACATTCCCACGGAGATTCAGCCGAAGCTGCTCCGCGCCCTGCAGGAGCGGGAATTCGAGCGGCTGGGCAGCACGCACACGCGCCGAGTGAATGTGCGGCTGGTGGCGGCGACCAACCGCGATCTGGAACAAATGGTCGCCGACCGGGAATTCCGCAGCGATTTATATTACCGGCTCAATGTGTTTCCCATCCGGATTCCGCCGCTGCGGGAGCGCAGGGAGGATATTCCGGTACTGGTCAGCTATTTCGTGCAGAAGTTCACGCGGCAAATGCAAAAGCGCATCGACTCGGTTCCCTCGGCAGCGATGAAAGCTCTTGCGGCCTGGGAGTGGCCCGGCAATGTTCGCGAGCTGGAAAACTTCATTGAACGGGCAGTGATCCTGACGCACGGCAAGGCTTTGGAAGCGCCGCTCGGGGAGCTGCGGAAAAGACCTGCCGAGCAGCCCGCGCCAACAGCAACTCGCGGCCAGAGCTCGCGCGCCACCGCCGCCCAGGGTGCGCCGACCGATCAAAACGCCGACAGGAACGCCGCCCGGAACACCGTTGTGGAGGAGTACGACCGGAAGCAGTATGAGGAAATCGTGCGGGCGCTGACCACATGCAGGGGGCGTGTGGGCGGCGACGATGGAGCCGCTGCGTGGCTGGGAATCAACCGCACGACGCTGCTCTCTCGGATGAAGAAATTCGGCATTCACGCCAAGCAGTTCGCCTGAGATCGGGCGCCCTCCCGCTCTTCTGCCGGTCTTCGACTCTTTCGACACTCTCAACACTTTCAACTCCCACAGTTTCGACTCCTGAACCTCATTCTCCCGCAAAATCAGCCGCTTAGCACGCCTGTCTCCTCTGGCACAGAGCTTGCTTTTGTCTAGTGCGAGGGCAACAGCAGTGCTGAAGATCTCCGTTATCGATACCAAGACGCAGCGCCGGCTGGTGCTGGAGGGTTGCTTGATTGCCCCGTGGACCTCCGAGCTGCGCAACGTCGCTCAGAAGGTGGCGGCAGAACTTGGCGATCGCGAGCTTGTGGTCGATGTGAGAAACCTCACCACGATCAGAGAGGACGGCGAGGCCGCACTCCTGGAGCTCATGAAGCAGGGAGCCCGGTTCCTCTCTCTGGGCATGTTTACCAGGCATGTGTTGAAGCGGCTGGCCCGCACTGCACGCCCGATGCGGAAGGAGACAAAGGAATGAAACACGGTTGCACACCGCTACGACTGCGCGCCGCGGCCGCCGCGATTGCGGCGGTTGTGTCCTGCGCATTGCCGGTGGCTGGCCAATACAGCGCAACGGCGGCGAACGGAAGTTTCGCTGCTCCAACTCCGGTGATGGGGCAGGCCGGCAATCTCGGCGGGAGCGTGCCGAGCGGTCCCGCCACAGACCAGGTTCTGCACCTTACCCTGCACGACGCCATCGATCGCGGCCTGAGATACAACCTGGGCGCGATTGAGACCAACGAGAACGCGAGCACGGCGCGAGGCGAACGGCTGCTGGCTCTCAGTGCCCTGCTGCCGCACGTGAATGCCGGCATTTCAGACAGCATGCAGCAGACCGACCTTGCCACGCTCGGCCTGAAGTTGGCGAGCATTCCGAAGGTCGTTGGGCCATACAGCTACAACTCGGCGGATATCGCCGCCAGCCAAACCTTGTTCAGCTTTGAGTCGATCCAGCGCCTTCGCGCGGCGAGCAGCGCACAGCAGGCGGCCCTGCTCAATTACCAGGACACGCTGGACGTGGTGACGCTAGTGGTGGGCAATGCCTATCTGCAGGCGGTCGCCGATGAGTCCCGCATTGAGGCGCAGCAGGCCCAGGTGCGCAATGCAACGGCCCTCTATGTTCAGGCGCAAAACGAGATGCAGGCGGGCACGGCGCCGCGCATCGACGTTACGCGCACTGACGTGCAGTTGCACACCGAGGAGTACAACCTCAGCATTGCGGAGAACAACTTCGCGATCGCGAAGCTCACCTTGGCGCGGGCCATCGGCCTGCCACTCGGACAGCAGTTCAATCTTGCCGACAAGCTCCCTTATTCCGAACTTGATTCGCTCAGCCTTGACGACGCGCTGGACACCGCGGACAAGTCGCGCAGCGATCTTCGCGCCGCCCTCGGCGCGGAAAAAGCAGCGGAACGGGCGCTCTCGGCGGCCAAGGCTGAGCGCTGGCCCACGCTGGCTGTGAGTGGCGATTACGGCGACCTTGGGCAGACCTACGGTCACTCGCATGGGGTTTTCGGCTTCCAGGCGGGAGTGAATTTCCCCGTCTTCAGCGGCCGCAGGATCGAGGGCGAAATCACGCAGGCCAAGGCCGCTTTGGCCCAGCGCCGTGCGGAAGCGGATAACCTTCGCGGGCAGATCGATTACGACGTGCGCACGGCATTTCTCAACGTCGCCGCCGCCCGCCAACAGGTCCAGGTTGCGCAGCAGAATGTCGCGCTCGCCAACGACAACCTGGCGCGGTCGAAGGACCGCTTCGCCTCCGGCGTGACCGACAGCGTGGAAGTGGTGCAGGCCGAACAGGCCCTGGCCAGCGCCAACGATCAGTTCATCACCAGCCTTTACAGCTTCAACTTCGCCAAACTCTCGATGGCCCGCGCGATGGGTATCGCGCGCACCGATTACGAGCAATACCTGGGAGGAAACTAATGTCGAACAACGGCATCAACGTATCGCATCACACCCGTTCGACTGTGCTTGAGCAGGAACCGGCCCTGGCTCCCGCCGCGACGCAGCCGATTCCGGCGGCCGAGGGCCAGCGGTCCGCGAAAAAGATACCCCGCACGAAGCTGCTGGCCGCGGCGGGCGCCGCACTTCTCGTTGCCCTCGCCGGCGGCTGGTTCCTGCACAACGCCTGGCTGCATCAGGACACAGACGATGCGGAGGTGGACGGGCACATCATGCCGCTCAGCGCCCGGATCGTCGGACACGTGAAGCAGGTGAATGTGATCGAGGGCCAGATGGTGCGCGCCGGCGAGGTGCTCGTGGTCATCGATCCCAGCGACTACCAGGTGGCGGCCGAGCAGGCCGAAGCCAACCTCGAAGATGCGCAAGCGGCAGCGGCAGGCTCGCGCTGGAACGTGCCCATCGCCTCAGCCACGGCATGGAGCGATCTGGACTCGGCGAAAGCCGGAGTGCGCAGCGCGCAGGCCGGAGTGGGCGCGGCGGAGCAGGAGCTGCAGTCGGCCAAAGCAGAGCTCGTCGCGGCGGTCGCGAACGCGCAAAAGACAGATGCGGACCTGATTCGATACGCGCGGCTGGTGGCCCGGCAGGACGTCTCGCGGCAGCAGTACGACCAGGCGGTCGCGGCGGCCAAAGCCAATCGCGCCTCCGTCACCGCGGCCAGCGCCGTTGTTCAGGCGGATGGACAAACCCTGCTACAGGCGCAGGCAAGGCTCCTCGAAGCGAATGCCGATTTGCGAAACGCCCAGACCGCGCCCGATCAGGTTTCCCTGGTGCACGCAAAGTACGATGCGGCCTACGCACAGGTGGAAATGCGCAAGGCCCAACTGGACCAGGCGCAACTCAACCTCAGCTATACCGTCATCCGCTCTCCTGTAACCGGAATCGTGGGGAAAAAAAGCGTTGAAGTGGGGGAGAACGTGAGCATCGGGCAGGAACTGCTGGACGTTGTTCCTCTCGACGACGTGTGGGTGACCGCGGACTTCAAGGAAACCCAGCTTGCCAAGATGCGGCCCGGCGATCCGGTCCAGATCAAAGTGGACGCCTACGGGCGCACCTGGGAAGGCCACGTGACCAACCTGGGCGGAGGAACCGGATCTGTCTTCAGCCTGCTGCCTCCTGAAAATGCAACCGGAAATTACGTCAAGGTGGTACAGCGCGTGCCGGTGCGCATCGATTTCGACCGCCCCACGAGCGGCGACTTCAACGCGCAGGGCCTGCTGAAACCGGGGCTGTCCGTGGAGCCGGAGGTGACAGTCCAATGAGCACTGCAACCACTCTCACAGCCGATGAGGTGGCCTGGACGCCGAAAGTCAATCCCTGGACCATCGGGATCGTGGTTTCGCTGGCCGCCTTCATGGAAGTGCTCGATACCAGCATCGCCAATGTAGCGCTTCCGTACATTGCGGGCAATCTGGGCGCCAGTAATGACGAGAGCACTTGGGTTCTGACCACGTATCTCGTTGCGAATGCCATCGTGCTTCCCATGAGCGGCTTTCTGGTTGGCTTGCTGGGGCGCAAGCGCTTCTTCATGATCTGCATCGTGTTCTTCACTCTGAGTTCCTTCTTATGCGGCATCGCGCCCAGCCTTGGCATGCTGCTCCTGTTCCGGGTCATGCAGGGCGCTTTCGGGGGTGGATTGCAGCCCATGGTCCAGGCCATTCTTACCGATACATTTCCTCCGCAAAAACGTGGAATGGCCTTCGCACTCTACGGAATCACTATGGTCTGCGCACCCGCCATCGGCCCCACGCTGGGCGGGTGGATTACCGACAATTACTCCTGGCGCTGGATCTTCTACATCAATGTACCCGTGGGCATTCTGGCCACCCTGCTGGTATACCAGCTGCTCGAAGATCCTCCGTATATGTCCAGGGCAAAGGCCGGCATTGCAAGATTTGACTATATCGGCTTCGCTCTGCTCGTCCTCGGTGTAAGCGCGCTGCAGATCACGCTCGACAAAGGCCAGGAAGATGACTGGTTCGGTTCCCGCTTCATCACGACACTGATCATCACTGCCGCCGTAAGTCTGGTTTCACTGGTGATCTGGGAATGGTTTCGCAAGGATCCGCTGATCGACATTCGCCTGTTCAGGATTTTCAATTTTGCGAGCTGCAATTTGATGTTTTTCGCACTCGGCATTGCCATCCTGGGCGGCACGGTTCTCATTCCCCTGTACCTGCAGACATTAATGGGATATACCGCGGAAATAGCCGGCCTGGTCCTGTCGGGCTCCGCCGTTCTCCTGTTGTTCCTCATACCTGTGGTCGGCCGGCTTACGTCGCACATCCAGGCGCGCCATTTGATTGCCTTCGGATGGATCGCCATGGCTCTCGGCATGTTCATTTCCTCGAAGCAAATGGATACCCTGATCAGCTTTCGAGCCGTTGCGTGGCTGCGCATTGTCCAGTACCTGCCGGTTGCATTCCTGATGGTACCCATTACGGCGGGCGCGTATGTTGGCCTTCCCAGAGGAAAAAACAATGCCGCGGCCGGTCTCATGAACTTCACCCGCAACATAGGCATGAGCGTGGGAACCTCGGCTGTTACCACCCTGGTTGAGCGGAGAAGTCAGTACCATCAATCCGTCCTTGCCGCATACACAGGGTCGGGTCGCTTCAATGCCGCAGTTGCAGGGTTGGCGAACCGACTGACTCATGCGGGATTAAGCACGCATTTGGCCCATCAGCAGGCTCTCGACAGAATGTATGTCATGTTGGGAGCTCAAGCTCAGGCTCTTTCTTATGTCGATGTTTACTGGCTGTTTACTGTGATGTGCCTGCTGATGTTCTCGCTGTCATTCCTGCTTCAGAAAAACACTCCCGGAGGCGAGACGGGCCCCATGCATTGACGGTCGCCGGAAAGCGAAGGCCCAGGAAGTCACCGCAGCGGAGGAGCTTCTATCGATAGTCCACTCGTTACAGCAAGACGACGTTCTCGGCACAACCGAAGTCGTGCTATTCACAAAACCGGCATCGCGGGCCTATCACCTCCAAACCGGAGACCACCGGTTCGGCAGCGTCCTGCCCGCTCCTTTACAATTTCCTCAATGAAGTTAGGCGAGCTGGCAAGCCGGTTGGGCGCAGAACTGCACGGCAGCGCGGACGTCGAAATCACCGGCGTCAAGGGCATTGAAGAGGCCGGTCCCTCCGAAATTACCTTCGTCGCTAACCCCCGCTATTCGGGATTGGCGCGCACCACCCACGCTGCCGCTGTCCTCGTCGATCCCGATTTCCAGGACATTCCCGCCGCCACCCTCCGCATCAAAAACCCCTACTGGGCCTTCTGCCGCGCCCTCGCCCTTTTCTACCAGCCGCCCGCCTACCCGCCTGGCGTCCATCCCACCGCCGTCATCCATCCCACCGCTGAAATCGGCGCAGGCGCGCACGTCGGCGCTTACGTCGTCGTCGGCCCGCAGGTGCGCCTCGGACCCTACGCAACGCTGCTGCCTCATGTGGTGCTCTATCCCGGCGTCCAGGCCGGCAGCCATTTCTTCGCCCACTCCCACGCCGTGGTGCGCGAAAACTGCGTCCTCGGCGACCACGTCACCCTCGAAAACGGCGCCATCATCGGCTCCGACGGCTTCGGCTTCGCCAAAGACGAACAGGGTCACTGGCAGAAAATCCCGCAATCCGGCCCCGCGCTCCTCGGCAGCAACATTGACGTGCAGGCCAACGCCTGCATTGATCGCGCCACCGTGGGCGCCACGCAAATCGGCGACGGCAGCAAAATCGACAACCTCGTGCAAGTGGGCCACGGCTCGCGCATCGGCCAGAACACGCTGCTTTGCGCTCAAACCGGCCTCGCCGGCTCCTCGGTCATCGGCAACAACGTGATTCTCGCCGGCCAGGTGGGCATCGCCGGCCACTGCGAAGTCGGCGACAACGTCATCCTGACCGCGCAATCTGCGGTCTCGCACGACGTGCCCCCGAACAAAATGATCTCCGGCTCCCCGGGATTCGACAACCGCATCTGGCTGCGCGCTACCGCCATCTTTCAGCGGCTGCCCGAGATGCTCAAGCGTCTGGATCGCCTCGAAAAACAGATTGCGCAATCCGCGCCTGCGGAGCGCCAGGATGAGGATCAGGAAGGAAACGGGGAGTGAAAATAGCAGGTGACTTCAACAGC
The DNA here is from genome assembly GCA_030038435.1 of Acidobacteriaceae bacterium. Lineage (GTDB taxonomy): Bacteria > Acidobacteriota > Terriglobia > Terriglobales > Acidobacteriaceae > Telmatobacter. The sequence continues at coordinate 16,344 of JASHOY010000127.1, forward strand.
GCAAACGCTCCAATCGTCTCAACTCTACCCCGCCCTATCGTTTTCTCCTGTTTTGCGAAAGCGGCGGAGAACCTCTGCACTTCAAGCGTCCCGGCACACGCCAGGCTGCGGCGCCGCTGCACCCTCTGGACCTTCCTCCTGCTGCCGCTGCTGATGGCAGCTTCGTGCCGGTCCTACATTGTCCATGTCACGGTAGTGAACCACACTGGCGCCGCGATTAATCTGCTTGAAGTCGATTATCCCAGCGCCAGCTTTGGCGTCGACACCTTGGCTTCCGGCGCCGAATATCACTACCACCTGCAGTTGGAGTATCACGGACCCATCAAGGTGCAATACACCGAAGGCGAGAAGCAGCAATACACGAGTACTGGCCCCACCGTTCGCGAGGGGCAGCACGGCCAGTTGGAAATCGTCCTCGACCCCAATGGCAAGACTGAATTTCACGCCCGGCTCACTCCGCCAAACTAGGGCCTGTTAACACTATTGGGATGGCGGCGACGGGAGCCAGATTTGCCGAGTTCTAGAAGCGAGGAGCGTGCTGTGGTCGATCCCTGGAGCGACGAGCGACAACGAAATCGGCAAATCTGGCCCCGTCCCTTCGGGTTGCGGCTTAAATTCGGCCATACTTCATTGCCGGCCTCGACGGTGGGGCCTGCCACAGCTTTCGGCCGTCCTCTCGACTCCACCCCACGGACAAAGAACTGTCCGCGGGGACCCCGGTGTCTGGCCGAATTTACACTCGCAACGCCATCCACCCCAATAGTGTTAACAGGCCCTAGGAACCTCTGCGCAGCCGCGGATGCAGCATGCTTCTGAAACCCGCATGAACATTGACGATGTGCTCATGTGCTGCCCAATCCGGATGGCTCGCGTCCAAGCTAGTGAGTAGAGCGGCGTAAGTCGACCGGAATGCTCGTGCGCTGGAGACAGGCATGGGAATAGCATTCAAGGTAGCGACACGAACAGCGCCCGCGGTTTTGGCGCTGATAGTGGCCACGGGGGCCTGGGCAGGTTCACCCGATCGCGAGCCGACACCTTACAATACGCCCAACACCGAACAGGCTAACGAGCAGACGGCTCCGGGCGCCCCCGTAACCGGCAACATGCCTGCAAA
>JASHOY010000128.1 GCA_030038435.1 Acidobacteriaceae bacterium
GTTGGCCTTGAAGGTGTAATCGAACTTCAACTGCATCGGATAGGTGCTCTTGTACTGATCGACCGCCTGCGTGATGTGCGATTCGACAGCCGCAAGCTGTTCCTTCGACTGCGCCAGTTGCGCGGCAGGGACGAACTGCGGCGGCCCGCTGGAGGCGATGATCGCGGAGCGGTCGGCGGGCTGGACGATCACCTTCAAATCCGGCGGCTCCGAGGTGTCGGAAACATCCTGCAAGGTGAAGGAATAGATGTTGCCCTTGTCGGTGATGAGGTTGAGATTCGAGCTGATGCCCGCCTTCGCCGGATGGACGAAACAAAAGTTCCCGACAATATCCACGATCCAGAAATCCTTGTCGCCGGTCGCCGCCTCCATGATCTTTTCGGTAGTCGGAAGCTCGATCAGCGTCGTGTACTTCAGCTTGGCATGGATGGGCACAATGTCCTGCGAGTGATACTGCACGGTGCGGGCCGACGCATCCTGCGCCACAGCGGAAGATGCGGCGAGCGCCACGGCGAGCACGGTGATGAGAATACGGGAACGAGACATGACAACACCTCCTAATGGTTGAGCGAACTGGATGCGGCCAGCGTGCGGGGCCGGAATGGATGATCCTGTGCCAGTCGGCGCAGGCCCTCGGCAATACCAAAGCGAGCAAAATACTCGCGCTTTTTCAGGTTGTCGCGGGCGTTGTTGGTCGCCATCCAGTGCGAAATGGAATCGACATTCAACTGAACTTTCTTGCTGGACTGTGCTTTGCGAATCAACATCTGACCTGGCGGGACGAGTCCGGCAATCAATTCCAATTCCGTATCGTTCAGGTGGAACGCCTCCCGGTACACATCGCGGTCCATCTCCGGGTTGGCGAGGAATATCTTGGTCGGGCAGCTTTCCGAGACGATCTGCAACATACCCGACTCCTGCAACTCCTTGAGCGATTGCGTCGCCAGCACCATTGCGGCATTGTGCTTGCGCCAGGTTTTTTGCGCCTGCACGACATAGTTGCGAATCGTCTCATTGCGGACGAATAACCATGCCTCATCCATGAGGAAGAGCTTGAACGTCGCCAGTCTTTGCGGCTCGGTAATCTCATTTGAGGCACGATGGAGAACGTAAAACAGCAGCGGTTCCAATACCTCTGGCGCATCGCCCCAGCCGGCGAAGTTGAAGGTCTGGAAGCGGCTGAATGAAAGCGTGTCTACGGCGTTATCGAAGAGGAATCCGTACTGCCCGCCGTGCGTCCAGCGGTACAGCCGCTCCTTCAATTCCCCGATGATTTTGGAGAAATTGGAGAGGGTGCGCTGGCCTTCTTCCAGCATGTAGGTCCGTTCGACAGCATCCCACAGCCTGCGTTCTTCCTTGTAATCGAGCCGATACCGCTGCTCGGTGCCTTCGATGAGCACGCGGAAGAAGCTGAACAGGAATTGAAGGTTGTCTTTGGTGAGCGGCAGCGAAAACGGGTTGATGGTGAAGTCCCGCGCCTCCTGGCCGACGTTCAGATAGCTGCCGCCGAAGATGTGGGTCAGCGATTCAAAGCTGCCTCCAATATCGAAGATGAAAGTCAGCGGTGCGTATTTCTGCGCATTCTGCAACAGGAACGAGCACAGGTAACTTTTGCCGCTGCCGGTCATTCCGAGAATGAGCGTGTGCGGCACTTCGCCGTTATGCAGGTTCAGGAAATACGGCGTGGCGTTATCGGTTTCGAGTACGGCCAGGTACTCCGCGCCTAGATGCGGGTTGCTCTTTTCACCCGGCAGGATGGTGAACAGAAAACTCAGGTCTGCGTAATTGCTGTTCAGGAGGTACAGCCTGCGGAGGTTCATCGCGTAGTTGCCCGGAACCGTGGCAAAGTAGGCGTTGAGCTGGTTATACGTTTCGGCAAAGAGATTGCCGTCCGCATTGGTAAAGACGCCGGTGAACTCTCCGACAAGCTGATCCAGCGCGCCCTTGTCGGGGCCGTAGAGAACAATCGTCAACGAAAAATCGCCCAGCGATTGTCCGTCGCCCAAAGCCCGCAGGCAGTCGCCAAGGTTTTCAATGTCCGCCTGCTTCGACTCGTCCACCAATACATCGCGGGGGTTGGTCTTCGTGGCGTCGTTGCCGATCTGCGAGACAAAGCCGGTCTTGGACATATTGAAATGGCGGCGGCGCTTGTTGACCTCCTTGCGCGCCTTCGCCACTGTCAGCGGTGTCCATTCGGTCACGACGTAGAAGCTGGCGGGGATCTTCAAGAGGGAATTGAGCACCAGGGGCCGCGTTTCCGTGATGGCCTCTTTCATTGTGAGCACGCGCACGCAATGATCGCCCACGCGCAGATGATCGCGTTCCGCCTCGATGTTGGAGTTGACCACCTGATAGTCAAGGAACTGCGTAGACTGCGGCCTGCCCGCAATGCGCCATTCGTCGTAATTGAGCAGGCGGCGGAAGAAGCGGAACTGTCCCTGCAGGTCCAGCACCTCAATCTGCATGAAGTCGGAGAGCTGCCGGACGAACGCCTGGGTGCGCTGCTTGAGGCGCGATACGTCCTGCTCGATTTGCGAGCGCAGCAGCGTCTTCATGCTGTTGTTGGTGAACTGCGCTCGCAGCTCGCCCACAGCCCCCGCGGGGTCGCGGAGAAGCTGGGCGAGGGCTGCGCCCAAGCCGGTCTTCGACCGCGCTCCTTCGAGCAAGATGCAATAGTAGATTTCGATCTGATAGAGATGATCGCGCTTTTGCTCGAAGAACTTTTTGCGCTGCTCGATGGCCGCCTGCACTACCGGATCGTCGTAGCTGGTGAAGGGAATCTCTGGCCGGTTTTGTTTGAAAAGGTACTGGTAAACATGAAAGCCGGGGCCGAAGTGTTTGAGGGCCGCTTCCAGCCGCTTGACGGCGTACTCCTGCTGCGAGTGGTCCAGGCTCTCGTAGTCCACGCCGGGCACCTGGAGCACTATGCCCACGTCACCGGACTTCGTGAGAAATACCGTGTCATTCCAGAAGCCGTACAGATTGATGTGGTCGTTGAGCGCGGCGGCCTCTTTCCACGGCTTGATGATTCGATCCAAACGCAGCATCAGCGCACCTCCACGCGAGGAACGCTCTGCTTGGCGGCGTCGTAGCGCAGCTTATACTTTTCGGATTTGGCGAGGATGCGAAGAAAGGCCGGGTCGCTGTTCGTTACCCAATGGCCGAAGGCAAAGCCTCCGACGAAAACAGCGAGGCCCGCAACGATGCTGTTGAAGATGTTGAATGCGCCCACTGCGCCGACGCAAACGAAATAGAACAGGGTGCGCTCAACGCCGAGATAGGTGAGAGGCTTATGCAGGCTCTTGAAAACCCGGTTCGTGCGCCGTGCGGGTTGTGTTCGGTCTGCCATAAGCCCCTCGATGAATGGGCTGGATGGAAAGAACGAACTGGCATGGGAACGGGCTTACACGCCCCACAGCCAGCTCAGGACGTTAACGGCCATGACCGCGATGCCGGTGCCGGCGGCGACCCCGGCCAGGGCTTTCTTTGCGCCCGGTTCGCCGTGCGCGAAGCCGTAGCCGCCGATCACAATGGCAATCAGGCTGGCGACCTTCGCAATCGTGCCGGTGAACAGGGTTTGCAGGGCAGTGAAGCCGGTATCGAAGGGAGAGCCGCTGGACTGAGCGTGCGCGGCCAGCGGCAACAGGATAGTGAACGCGAGAAAGCCCAGAAGTTGAGGTCGAAGAAACGACCTTTTCCCCTGGGCCGGATGACGGGGCTTTAACATTTTGCACCTCCGCTGACCAGATGGTGTCAGCTATGGCGCAACGCTAAGAGCGATAGGCGCGAACGTCCAATGAAATTTCGAGCGGCGCGTCATTCCTTTTAGGAATGACGCTGCTTGGGTAAAACCTAAAATTCGTAATCGCGGATGATCTCTGGCGTCCCTGCGCCACCCTTGAAGAGCGTTCCCTTGACGGCTGGTTGGTAGGAAACCGAGCTGGTAAACGATGTGCCGTCCGTGAATTCAATCAGGGTTTCGCATCCGTCTACTTCGTCTTCATACATCTTGAGTGCCTTGATCGTTTTGCCCACGACCTCGGCACATTCCACATACTCTCTCGGCACAAATACCTCCTGGGAAGGATTAGACACCAATCACTGTGTCCCCTATTAGGGGATTCAATACCTTGTTTACCACACTTGAAAGGTGAAGAGACAGAAGAAGCCTGAAACACGCACGTCGCGCAAAGGAAGGACGACGCAGCATCAGGCTCTCTACGACCGATTCCTCCAAAAGCTGATCTCCAGCCGTGAAGAGGCCGGGCTGACGCAGCGCGAAGTCTCGGCGCGTATGGGCAGAGCGCATTCCTTTCTCTCCAAATGTGAGACGGGGGAACGCAGTATCGAAGTCTTTGAACTCATCCAGCTTGCTCAAATCTACGAGAAGTCTCCGCAATACTTTCTCGGTTCTGAATAGCCATTGTCGCGGAAAACCGTGAATCCTGAATGTATTTTTGGATGACGCGGTATCATAAAAGGGAGGTGG
>JASHOY010000129.1 GCA_030038435.1 Acidobacteriaceae bacterium
CAGGTGGAGCTGATCACGCCGGTGGCGCTGGAGAAGGGCTTGCGCTTTGCCATCCGCGAAGGCGGGCGGACAGTGGGCGCGGGAACCATTTCGGAGATTGTGAAGTAAAGACAGGGGTCGGGGATCAGGGATCAGTGGTCGGGAAAAACGGCTTGAGTAACGCAGCGGGCAGTGACTGGAAACGGACTGACCCCTGATCTCTAAAGCTTGAACCCTGAAAAAGGATTAGAAAATGCGCGAAATTGTGACATTGCAGTGCACCGAGTGCAAGGAGCGGAATTACTCGACCACCAAGAACAAGAAGACGACCACCGGCCGTCTCGAGTTCAAGAAGTTCTGTAACCGCTGCCGCAAGCACACGCCGCACAAAGAGTCGAAGTAACAGCAGGAAGCAGCTTTCAGGAGTCAGGGATCAGGATTGCGGCGTAACGCTTGCGTGCAACCGCGGCGCGACAGCAGAAAGAGTTGTAAACTGACCCCAGGCAAGTGACTCCTGAACCCTGCTTCACAGGGGCGTAAGCTCAACGGTTAAACTGCCGGTCTCCAAAACCGGACTTGGGGGTTCGAATCCCTCCGCCCCTGCCAAAAGTTAGTGAGAAATTGCGCGCGGCAAATGGCTCATGCGCAGAGGACACGTTAGCATGGCATCGAAGGTACTTGTGAACGGCGAAGACAGGCCCGCACCGGTCAGACGACAAACCTCGAGGTCGGAACCGAATATACTCGATAAGGTCTCTGGCACATGGAACCGCTTTACCCGTTTTCTGACAGACGTGCGCGCGGAAATGCGCAAAGTGGTTGCGCCCTCGCGGAAAGAAGTGGAGATTACTACCTGGGTAGTAGTCGTCGCCGTATTCCTGTTCGGGCTCTTCTTCTTTGTCGTTGACGCGATCTTCCGCTACGGTATCGACCAATTGCTGCACAGGCTGGGCGGTTACCAATAGCATTTGAGTGGCGGAGGCCAAAAGATGACAGACGAGACACAGCAATCCGTTGAGCAGCAGGAAGACACTCCGCAGTCTCCGCAGGAAGGCGCGGCCGACCGGAATGAGCGCTTCCGGTGGTATATTTTGCACGCCTACTCAGGTTTCGAACGTAAAGTAAAGGAATCCATTGAAAGCCGGGTCCAAGCGTTTGGTTTGAGAGAACGTGTCGGTCGCATCATGATTCCCACCGAGCCGGTGACTGAAATCATTAACGGGAAAAAGCGCACCGTGGAGCGCGTCTTTTTGCCCGGCTACGTCCTTGTCGAGATGGATCTGGACAACCAGCTCTGGCACGTGTTGAAGGATACGCCCAAGGTTACGGGTTTTCTCGGTACCGGCGATAAGCCCGTGGCGCTTACCGAAGAAGAAGTCAGTTCCATCCTCTTTCGCTCGGAGACGGCAAAGGAAAGGCCCCGTCTCAAGATCAAGTTCGAGAAGGGCGAGTCCGTACGAATCACCGAAGGCCCATTTGCCAACTTCAACGGCGTAGTGGACGAGATCAACGAAGATCGCGAGACCCTGAAGGTCATGGTAACCATCTTCGGACGTTCCACGCCTGTCGAGCTCGAGTTCGGCAAGGTTGAAAAGATTGAGTAGTTGCAGCTTCTAGCTATTAGCTTCTAGCTTCTAGCCGGGTCATGCCTGCCTGGTGGGCGCCGGTTCGAGGTGAACGTTAGAGCGGCAACGCCAAAATTCCAAATCAGGAAAACACCAGTCCGCAGCTGAATGCCAGGAGCTGAAGCTGGTTTCAAAGGAACCACATGGCACCTCCCAAGAAAATAACCGGGTACGTAAAACTTCAGATCGAGGCCGGCAAAGCCACGCCCGCACCGCCGGTTGGTCCGGCACTGGGTCAGGCCCAGGTCAACATCATGGAGTTCTGCAAGCAATTCAATGCGCGCACGCAGAACAAGGAAATGGCCGGCCTTATTATCCCGGTCGTCATCACCGTCTACGCTGACCGCTCCTTCACCTTTGTCACCAAAACCCCGCCGGCCTCGATTCTGCTTAAGAAGGCTGCTGGAATCGACAAAGGCTCGGGTACGCCCAATAAGGAAAAGAAGGGCAAAGTCACCGAAAAGCAGGTGCGCGAAATCGCCACTCAGAAAATGCCCGACCTCAACGCCGCTTCCGTTGAAGCCGCCATCAAGACAGTAAAGGGCACGGCTCGCTCCATGGGCATCGAAGTCGTCGCCTGATCCGTCTCCTGCATCCGCAGCACAAAAAGAGGCCCCCATTGTTTGAGGGCCTCTTCTTAGGATTCCTCTCTTGTATTTCTCATCTGGCGTGTGGTGACCGGCGGGCTCGCTTTTGGGACGAGAACACCGGCTTCTCCCCAGCACCGCTGTTGTCGTCGCCCCGCCCTATTTCGGCGGCGCCGGCGTGAACACTTCCCGCTTGCGTCCGGGTTCGGGTTTTGGTTTGGGCTTCGGCGCTTTCTTGGTTTCTTTGCGGCCTTTATCTTTGTTTCCCATGCCTGCAAGCATGACACAGTCGGTCTTCCGTGGAAAGCTTTCCGCTGCCGTTTTCAATCGCGGGCCCTAGTCACCATCACTTCAATCGCCTTGCAATAACCCCGCCATTCCGATATGATCTCAAGATGTGTCCGGGCAATGTCCGGACCGTCAATAGTACCACGGCTTTTGAGCGTTTCAGCATGCGCGGCATTCCGCGAGGAAGGCTGTCAGTGCGGCTGGCGCTTCCGCTTTGAGCGGACCGGCAGGAGCGGTGGGAGACGAGGATTGAATGGCCAAGACTAGCAAGAATATTGCCAAGGCGCGCGCCGCCGTTACCAAAGCAGCCTATCCGCTGCCCGAAGCAGTCGGGCTTCTGAAGCAAGTGAAATATGCCAAGTTCGACGAAACCGTCGATTTGACCATGCGCCTGGGTGTCGATACCCGCCACGCCGACCAGATGGTTCGCGGCACCGTGGTTTTGCCTCACGGGCTGGGAAAAAGCAAGACCGTGGCCGTGATCGCAGCCGGCGACCGCCAGAAGGAAGCCACCGAGGCCGGGGCGGATTTTGTGGGCGGCGAGGAAATGGTCGAGAAGATCCAGAAAGAAAACTGGACCGCGTTTGACGCTCTGATCGCTACGCCCGACATGATGAAGGTGGTGGGCCGGCTGGGCAAGGTGCTCGGCCCCAAGGGACTGATGCCCAACCCCAAGACCGGCACCGTGACCATGGATGTGGCCGCGGCGGTCAAAGAAATCAAGGCCGGCAAGGTGGAGTTCCGCGCCGACAAAACCAGCCTGGTGCATGTGCCGGTAGGCAAGTTGAGCTTTGCGCCGGAAAAGCTGGTGGAGAATGCGACCACAGTCATCACCTCGATCGTGCGCGCCAAGCCTGCTGCGGCCAAGGGCAAGTACATCAAGAGCGTGACCTTGAGTTCCACCATGGGTCCGGGTGTTCCTCTGGATGCAGCAGCGGCTGAGGCAACGGCCAAGCACTAAAGGCATAGATCGGGGCGCAGGAATCAGAGATCCGTTGATTCCCGGATGCCGGCCGCGGCTTGCCGAACGGGATTAAGGAATTTCGAAAAGGCGCCGGGAAAAGGCGCAGGAATGCGAGGACAGCGATAAGGAGCATTGGGCGTTTCAGGGGGTTGATCCCTGTTCCCAGTTCCCTGATCCCTGTCGTAGCGGAGCGAAGACAATGGCGATTTCAAAAGCAAAAAAGTCGGAAAAGGTGAAGCTTCTGGCAGGCGAACTGCAGGGCTCGACCACGGCGATCATTGGGACATTTTCCAAGCTCACGGTGGCTAAGGATTACGAACTGCGCAAGGTCATTCGCGAGGCGGGCGGCAAATATCGCGTGGTGAAGAACAAGCTGGCGGCCATCTCCGGCACCGGCACGCAGGTTGAGGCCGCGCTCAAGGGCCTCAAGGGCGTGAACTCGGTGGCGTTCACCGCGGGCGACCCTGTGGCGCTGGCCAAGGTCTTCGCCAAGTGGGCGGGCGAGAATGCCGAGTTCGAGTTCAAACTCGGCATCGTCGATGGCAGGCTGCTCAACGCCGCCGACGTCAAGGCCCTGGCCACCATGCCGGGCAAAGAAGAGATTTTCTCCAAGCTCTTGTTCCTCATCAACGCCCCAGCACAGCGCCTGGCTACGGTGATCAACGCCACTGGCCGCGATCTGGCGGTGGTGCTGAACCAGGGAGTGGAGAAGGAAAAATTTGCTGGCGCGGCGTAGCCGCACCAGCCGGCAGCTTGCAACTGGTGGCCGGTAGCATTTGGCTGCCGGAGGAACTCGCCGAGGAAATACCGGCTGCGGGCTGACAAACGGGTTTTGGCCAAGAAGTAAGTCGAAGGGGCGCGGGTCTGGCGCATCGGAAACTTTCGAGCGTTGCTTCATTGGCCGGAGAATGAAAATTCACGAAGGATTTTGATTGGAGAAGAAAATGGCGGATCTAGCGCAATTGGAAGAACAGATTGTCTCTCTGAGCCTGCTGGAAGCGGCGGCTCTCGTAAAGAAGCTGGAAGAGCGGCTTGGCGTTTCGGCGGCAGCTGCGGCTCCGGTAGTGGTGGCCGGCGCGGCTGGCGGTGCGGCGGCTCCGGCGGTCGAGGAAAAGACCGAGTTCCAGGTCATCCTCAAGGATACCGGAGCCAATAAGATCAACACCATCAAGGCCGTACGCGAGGTAACCTCGCTCGGACTGAAAGAAGCCAAAGACTTGGTTGACGGCGCTCCCAAGCCCATCAAGGAGAACGCCACCAAGGAAGAGGCTGAGGCCATCAAAAAGAAGTTCGAAGGCGTGGCAACCATCGAGGTCAAGTAGGCTTGCAAGCCCGGCCGGGGCGCGCTATGATAAAAAGTGCGCGCTTCGGCGGGACTCTTCGGGTTCTTTCCGGTCGTAGGACCACGTGAGGTGGCGCGTTTCAGAGCATTGTGAAGTGGCGCGCAGAAGCCCGTGAGCCAGTGAGGTGCCAAGCCTGCTGGAGGCGGGTAAGGACTTATGGGTAAGTGCTTTTGGGCCATGCGGTTACCGGATCAGATTCGGGGAGCCAGATGGCCGGGTTTGAATGGCGGGCGAGTCGCGCAGAAGCGAGCAATTGGGATCGGCGAGGGCGGCGGAACAAGAATTCGGAAGTGGGCACAGGCATTGAGCCAGGCTCGTGAGGCATCGCGTCCTTACGGGCTGTTTGTGTCTCCTACTTCCCGCGAAGATTTTCCTTCGCGGGCCTTAGCCTTATGTATAGTACCGTCCCCGGCGATTTCCCCTGGTGCGGGGCAGCCGCTGCAGACTTCATTCGGATGTGCGCAGTCTAGCGTACTCAACCCGAATACGGCAATGCCCCATGGAGCCCATTTTGCGCGCGGTTCGCGGCTCTTTCCTGTTCCGGCCTGTAGTGGCGGGCGGGGTATTGAATTGGGTGCGTTTCTGCGTGCCCGGACACATGGGTGGTGACTGGATCGCGGAGGTCCGCCAGTCAAAGTTTTTCGAACTTCTTAACGGAATGAATCCGGCGCCAATGAGACTCGGGCGCGGGACCGGAGCCACGCGGCTTCGGTATCAATGAGCCTCAGGAGTGAACATGCCCAACGAGAAGCGTGCGATTCGCAGCCGGCTCGATTTTTCCAAGATTCCCACCGCAACCCAGATTCCCAACCTGATTGAAGTTCAGCGGCGCTCCTACGAGCGCTTCCTGCAGATGGATAAGTTGCCCAACGAGCGCGATGACTCGGGCCTGCAGTCGGTATTCGTCTCGGTTTTCCCGATAACCGACTTTCGTGGCATCTCGCAATTGGATTTCGTCGACTACTCGATTGGCAACTGGGAGTGCAAGTGCGGACACCTGAAAGGGCTGCACCATCTGCGCACCGCCTGCGTTCATTGCGGCGCCATGGTCATCACCGACCCCTTCCTGCCCGGCGACGTGCTCTGCCCTAAGTGCGGCACGTACAACAAAAATACGCCCGATTTCTGCAACAAGTGCGGCGACCCCGTCGGCCTGCAGCTCAAGTACGATCAGCAGGAATGCGAAGAGCGCGGCATGACCTTCTCTGCTCCGCTGAAAGTTACGGTGCGCCTCACCATCTACGATAAGGACGCCGAAACCGGCAACAAGACCATCCGCGACATCAAGGAACAGGAAGTCTTTTTTGGCGATATTCCGCTGATGACGCCCAACGGCACCTTCATCGTCAACGGCACGGAGCGCGTCATCGTTTCGCAGTTGCACCGCTCGCCGGGCGTCTTCTTTGAGACCGCGCAGAATCGCACCTACTTCCTGGGTAAGATCATCCCTTACCGCGGCTCCTGGGTCGAGTTCGAGTACGACCAGAAAAACACTCTTTACGTGCGCATCGACCGCAAGCGCAAGTTCCTGGGCACCATTTTCCTGCGCGCGCTCGGCCTGCGCTCCGACGAGGAGATCCTCAAGACCTTCTACACGGTGGACCGGCTGCACATCGCCGATGGCAAGCTCTTCTGGGCGGTGCCGGAGGACGCGCGCGGCAACAACACGCACCTGATCGGCACCAAACCGGCGCACGCGGTGATGCACAGCGGAGAAGAGATTGCGCACTCCGGCCGCAAGATCACCCCGCACTCGCTCAAGGCCATCCGCGCCGCCGCCATTGACCGCATCGAAGTCGAAAACGCCGAGATCGACGGCGCTCTGACCGCGGCCGACGTGGTTGATTTGAATACCGGCGAAGTAATCGTCGAAGCCAACGTGGAGCTCACTGCCGACCGCCTGCACAAGATCATGGCCAGCGGCGCTTCGACTTTCGAGGTTTTCTTCCCCGAACGCGACGACGTGGGCAACATCATCTCCAACACCCTCAGGCGCGACTCGGTGCACAAGCCCGAAGAGGCGTTGATCGAGATTTACCGCAAGCTGCGCCCGGGCGATCCGCCCACCCTGGACACGGCGACTGCCCTCTTCGAAGGCATGTTCTTCGATCCCCGCAAATATGACTTCTCGCGGGTTGGACGCTTGAAGTTCAACATCAAGCTTTACGAGAATCAGGATGCCACCCCCCTCGACCACCGCACCCTGACGCCCGAGGATTTCTACTCGACCATTCGCTACTTGCTCAAACTTCGCCGCAACATCGGCATGGTTGACGACATCGATCACCTCGGCAACCGTCGCGTGCGCGCCGTGGGCGAGCTGATGGAAAACCAGTTCCGTATCGGCCTGGTGCGCATGGAACGCGCCATCAAGGAAAAGATGAGCGTGTATCAGGAATTGAACACCGCCATGCCGCACGACCTGATCAATGCCAAACCGGTGATGGCGGCCATCCGCGAGTTCTTCGGCTCGTCCCAGCTCTCGCAGTTCATGGACCAGACCAACCCGCTCTCCGAGATCACGCACAAGCGCCGTCTCTCGGCTCTCGGGCCGGGGGGCCTGTCGCGAGAGCGCGCCGGATTCGAAGTCCGCGACGTCCACCCCACGCACTACGGCCGCATCTGCCCCATCGAAACCCCGGAAGGCCCGAACATCGGCCTCATCAGCTCCCTGAGCTGCTTTGCCCGCATCAACGAGTACGGGTTCATCGAGTCGCCTTACCGCAAGGTGAAGGACTCGCGCATTCTCGACTATGTGGAGATCGTCAACGCCGGCGAAAGCGGCATGCGTGTCGGCGACCACATCGAAAAAGAAGAGGCACTGCGCCTGAATGGCAACCTCAAGAAATCCGGCAAGCGCACCATCGAGCACATCCCGTACAGCTTCTATCTTTCCGCGTGGGAAGAGGACAAGCACACCATCGCCCAGGCCAACATCGATTTCAATGACCAGGGCGAAATCACCGAGGATCTGGTCAACGCGCGCCGGCAGGGCAACTTTGTGTTGGTCAATCGCGCTGAAGTCGACTACATCGACGTCAGCCCCAAACAGCTTGTCTCGGTGGCCGCGTCGCTGGTGCCTTTCCTTGAGCACGATGACGCCAACCGCGCGCTGATGGGCGCCAACATGCAGCGCCAGTCGGTGCCGCTGCTCGCTGCCGAGGCTCCGCTGGTCGGCACGGGCATGGAAGGCGTCACCGCCCGCGACTCCGGCGCCGTCATTCTGGCCAAGCGCAACGGCATCGTGGACTCGGTCGACTCCGAACGCATCATCGTGCGCGTCGAAGGCGAACACCATCCCACGCAGCTCTCGCGCGAGGTCGGTTCCGACATCTACCAGCTCATCAAGTTCAAGCGCTCCAACCAGAACACCTGCATCAATCAAAAACCTGTCGTCCGCGAGGGCGATCGCGTGCTTAAAGGCCAGGTGATCGCCGACGGCCCCTGCACCGAACAGGGCGAGCTGGCCCTGGGCCGCAACGTGCTGGTCGCCTTCATGCCTTGGCGCGGCTACAACTTCGAGGACGCGATCCTGATCAGCGAACGCCTCGTCAAGGAGGACTACTACACTTCGGTTCACATCGAGGAGTTCGAAATCGAGGCTCGCGATACCAAGCTCGGCCCCGAAGAAATCACGCGCGACATCCCCAACGTAAGCGAGCATGCGCTGCGCGACCTGGACGAAAGCGGGGTCATCCGCATCGGCGCCCAGATCGGGCACGGCGACATCCTGGTGGGCAAAGTAACCCCCAAGGGCGAAACCCAGCTCACTCCGGAAGAGAAACTGCTGCGCGCCATCTTCGGCGAAAAGGCCGGCGATGTGCGCGACGCTTCCCTCACCTGCCCTCCCGGCATTGAAGGCACGGTGGTGGACGTGCGCATCTTCAGCCGCAAGGGCCAGGAGAAGGACGAGCGCGCCAAGCAGATCGAGGCCGAGTACGTCGCCAAGCTCGAAAAGAATCTCGGCGACGAGATTCGTATTCTCACCGACGAACGCCTGAAGCGCCTCGAAGCCATTCTGGGCGGCAAAGAAGTGCTTGCCGACCTGCACGACGAGCGCACCAACAAGCGCCTTATCACCAAGGCGGCCATCATCGATCGCGAAACCATCGAGCGCATCTCGACCAAGAACCTCAAGCGCATTCGCTACGCCGACAAAGATCCGCGGGTGAATGAGCAGATCGACGAGATCGAGGAGATGACTTCGCGGCAAATCGAAGTCCTGCGCAAAATCACCAACGAGAAGGTGCTCAAGCTGCAAAAGGGCGACGAACTGCCGCCTGGCGTCATCAAGCTGGTCAAGGTTTATGTGGCCATGAAGCGCAAGCTCTCGGTCGGCGACAAGATGGCCGGCCGCCACGGCAACAAGGGCGTCATCGCGCGCATTCTGCCCGAAGAAGACATGCCCTACCTGCCCGACGGCACACCGGTGGAAATCGTTCTCAACCCGCTGGGCGTTCCTTCGCGTATGAACGTCGGCCAGATTCTGGAAACGCATCTGGGCTGGGCTGCTGCCGGACTGGGCAAGAAGATCGCCGCCCTGGTCCGCGGCAACAGCGATGCCCAGTTCATTCGCGAGCAGGTCAAGAAGGAATTCCAGGGCACCGCCGCGCTGCGCCAGTTGCTCGATCTGGACGACGAAACCCTGCTCCGCGTGGCCGCTGGCATGGAGCGCGGTATCTGGTTCGGCACGGCGGTTTTCGACGGTGCGCGGGAGGAAGAAATCAAGGCTCTGCTCACCGCGGCAGGACTGCCTTCTTCAGGAAAGACCTTGCTTTACGACGGCATGACCGGCGAACAGTTCGAGCAGCCCGTCACCGTGGGCTACATCTACATGCTCAAGCTTTCCCACCTGGTCGATGACAAGATCCACGCGCGTTCCATCGGGCCCTACTCGCTCATCACCCAGCAGCCGCTGGGCGGCAAGGCGCAGTTCGGCGGGCAGCGATTTGGAGAGATGGAGGTCTGGGCGCTGGAAGCCTACGGAGCCGCCTACATCCTGCAGGAGCTGCTCACCGCCAAGTCCGACGACGTCTATGGCCGCACCAAGATCTACGAGGCCATCGTCAAGGGCGAGGCAGCCATCGAGCCGGGCGTGCCGGAGTCGTTCAACGTGCTTATCCGCGAACTGCAGTCGCTGTGCCTCGATGTGGAGCTCATCAAGCGCGCCGATCAACTGGCGCGCAAAGCCCCCGCGCCGGAAGTTGCCGCGGTGGCCGACTGAAAAGCAGCTATTAGCTTTCCGCTTCTAGCTCTCAGCTCGAATGCGCAGCCCGCAGATTTCGTGGCGTGGCCGGACAAACAGGCTGAGAGCTGATGGCCGAAAGCTGAAAGTTAAAGAGTTTTCGGGATCCTTCTTCAAGCGGTTCGCCGCTCCCCGGGACGGAAGGATCCCCACAAAATTCCCGGGAAAACCTGCGGCGGAGCCAAAAAGCCCGCCAGGGAGGGTCGCCTTGTTCCGTTCGAACCCGTTTGAGCTAACCAGCCCCATCACCGACTTCGACGCCATCCGCATCATGCTCGCCAGCCCGGAAAAAATCCGCAGTTGGTCGCATGGTGAAGTCACCAAACCCGAGACCATCAATTACCGCACCTTCAAGCCCGAACGCGACGGACTTTTCTGCGCGCGCATCTTCGGCCCAGTTACCGATTGGGAGTGTCTCTGCGGCAAGTACAAGCGCATGAAGCATCGCGGCGTCATCTGCGACAAGTGCGGCGTCGAAGTCACGGTAAGCAAAGTGCGCCGCGAGCGCATGGGCCACATCGAGCTGGCTTCACCCTGCTCGCACGTGTGGTTCTTCAAGGGCCTTCCCTCGCGCATCGGCCACCTGCTCGACATTTCCCTGCGCGATCTGGAAGGGATCCTCTATTTCGAATCCTATGTCGTCGTCGATCCCGGCGACGCCCCGGTGCGCGAACGCGAAATCATCAAGGACGAAAATCGTTTCCGCGAGCTCGACCAGCAGTTCCGCCCCTCCGGCTTCAAGGCCATGATGGGCGCCGAAGCCATCAAGGAATTGCTCAAGCGCGTCAACATCGAAGAGCTTGCCATGGAACTCCGTGAGCGCATGAAGAGCGAATCCTCCGCGCAAAAGAAGCTCAAGTACGCCAAGCGTCTCAAGGTCGTCGAAGCTTTCCGCAAATCCGCCAACAAGCCGCAGTGGATGATCCTCGATGTACTGCCCGTGATTCCTCCGGAGCTGCGTCCCCTGGTTCCGCTCGATGGCGGCCGCTTCGCCACCTCCGACCTCAACGATCTCTATCGCCGCGTCATCAACCGCAATAACCGGTTGAAGAAGCTCATGGACCTGCACGCGCCCGAAGTCATCGTGCGCAATGAAAAGCGCATGCTCCAGGAAGCCGTTGATGCGCTCTTCGACAATGGCCGCCGCGGCCGCGTGCTGAGGGGCGCCAACAACCGTCCTCTCAAATCGCTCTCCGATACCCTCAAGGGCAAGCAGGGCCGCTTCCGCCAGAACCTGCTCGGCAAGCGCGTCGATTACTCCGGCCGCTCGGTGATTGTCGTCGGCCCCGAGCTCAAGCTCCACCAGTGTGGACTGCCCAAAAAGATGGCCCTCGAGCTCTTCAAGCCTTTCATCTATCACCGCCTTGAGCAGACCGGCCAGTGCACCACCATCAAGCAGGCCAAGGAAATGGTCGAGATGCAGGAACCGGTGGTCTGGGACATCCTTGAAGAGGTCATCAAGGACCACCCCGTTCTGCTCAATCGCGCTCCCACGTTGCACCGCCTCGGCATCCAGGCCTTCGAGCCGGTCCTTGTCGAGGGCAAGGCCATCAAGATTCACCCCCTGGTCTGCACTGCCTTCAACGCCGACTTCGACGGCGACCAGATGGCCGTGCACATCCCGCTCTCGCCTGAGGCGCAGATTGAAGCCAGCGTGCTCATGCTCGCCTCGCACAATATCCTCTCGCCGGCCTCCGGCCAGCCCATCACCGTGCCCACGCAGGACATGGTGCTCGGACTCTACTATTTGACCAAGGCCAAGAAGGGCAGCAGGGGCGAGGGGCGCGTCTTCGCCAATGTCGAAGAAGTCTTGATGGCCCTCGAAGCCAGGGAAATCGAGACCCTGTCCCCCATCCGCATGCGCTACACGGGCAAGGTTCTCGACATGACCACCGCTTACGACGACCAGGATCTGCTGCACACCGATCCGGTCGATTTCGACCGCGAGTACCTGAACACCACCGTCGGCCGCGTCATCCTCAACGATTCCCTGCCCGCGGGCATGCCCTTCGTCAATGGCCTGCTCAAGAAGAAGGGCATCGGCCAGCTTGTCAATTACTGCAATCAGAACCTCGGCCTCGAGACCACGGTGGGCATGCTCGACAAGATCAAGGCGCTCGGCTTCCAGTACGCCACGCGCTCCGGCCTATCCGTCGGTCTCGACGACATGGTCATTCCCGCCAGCAAATACACCGTGGTCGATGACGCCGACAAAAAGGTGATCGAAGTCCAGAAACAGTACATGGACGGCGCCATCACCAACGGCGAGCGCTCCAACAAGGTCATTCAGATGTGGTCCGCGGTCACCGATCGCGTGGCCGACGAGATGTTCGGCAACATGAAGAAGGCCGACGACGAAGGCGCCATGAACCCCATCTACATCATGGCTGACTCCGGCGCCCGCGGTTCGAAGCAGCAAATCCGGCAACTCAGCGGTATGCGCGGCCTCATGGCCAAGCCTTCCGGCGAAGTCATCGAGACCCCCATCACCTCGAACTTCCGCGAGGGGCTGACCGTGCTCGAATACTTCATCTCCACCCACGGCGCGCGCAAGGGCTTGGCCGACACGGCGCTCAAAACCGCCGACTCCGGCTACCTCACCCGCCGCCTCGTCGACGTGGCGCAGGACGTCATCGTCACCGAACCGGATTGCGGCACTGCCGAAGGCATCTACGTGCACGCCATCGTCGAGTCCGGCGAAATCATCGAGCCGTTGCGCGACCGCATCATCGGCCGCGTCTCCCTCGAGCGCATCAAGGACTACGACGGTAACGTGGTCGTCGAAGTCAATCAGCCCATCGACGAAGACACCGCATCCGCCATCCAGGGCGCGGGCGTGGAACGCGTCAAGATCCGCTCCGTGCTCACCTGCGAGTCGCGCCGCGGCGTCTGCGCGCTCTGCTACGGCCGCAACCTCGGCTCCGGCCGCATGGTCGAGCTCGGCGAAACCTGCGGCGTCATCGCCGCTCAGTCCATCGGCGAGCCCGGAACGCAGCTCACCATGCGCACCTTCCACGTGGGTGGCACCGCCAGCCGCGTGGCCGACCAGTCGCGCCTCGACGCCAAGAACAACGGCTTCGTGCGCTACATCAATCTCAACACCGTGGAAAGCAAGGATGGCGCAAACGTAGCCATGAACCGCTCCGGCTCGCTGGCCATCGTCGACGAGCGTGGCCGCGAGAAAGAACGCTACCAGGTCGTCTACGGCGCGCGCCTCCGCGTCAAAGACGGCGAGACCGTCAAGCTCGGGCACCTGCTCGCCGAGTGGGATCCTTACACCTACGCCATCCTCACCGAGATCGGCGGCACGGTGCAGTTCAAAGATCTGCAGGAAGGCATCACTCTCAACGAAGAAGTCGACGAAGTCACCGGCCTCTCGCGCTGGGTTGTCGCTGACTCGCCCGATGAGAAGCGCCAGCCCGCCATCGGCATCAAGGGCTCCAAAGGCAACAAGCGCTACCTGCTGCCCCGCGGCGCCCACCTCATGGTGCAGGAAGGCGACGAGGTCGGTCCCGGCGACGTGCTCGCCAAGATTCCCAAAGAGTCGACGCGCACCAAGGACATCACCGGCGGTCTGCCCCGCGTGGTCGAACTCTTCGAGGCGCGCAAACCGCGCGAAACTGCCATCATCAGCGAGATCGACGGTGTGGTTCGCTTCGGCGAGGTCTCCAAGGGTCAGCGCAAAATCTACGTCACCGCCGACAACGGCGACGAGAAAGAGTACTCGGTGCCGCGCGGCATTCACGTCAACATTCAGGAGGGCGAGCGGCTTCGCGCCGGCGACCCACTGATGGACGGACCCCTCAACCCGCACGACATTCTCAACGTGCTGGGCGAAAAGGAGCTGCAGGCTTACCTGGTCAACGAAATCCAGGAAGTCTACCGCCTCCAGGGCGTGGCCATCAGCGACAAGCACATCGAAGTCATCGTCCGCCAGATGCTGCGCTGGGTGCGCATCGACGAAGTCGGCGACACCAACTTCCTGCTCGAGCAGCAGGTCGATCGCTTCCGCTTCAAGGAGGAGAACGAGCGCGTGCTGAGCAACGGCGGCCGCCCGGCCATCGGCCGTCCGCTGCTGCTGGGCATCACCAAGGCCTCGCTCTCCACGGACAGCTTCATCTCCGCGGCCAGCTTCCAGGAGACCACGCGCGTGCTCACCGAAGCCAGCATCAATGGCGCGGTCGACAACCTGCGCGGCCTCAAGGAGAACGTCATCGTCGGCCGCCTCATCCCCGCCGGCACGGGCTTGGAGTACTACCGCAACGTCCAGCTCTCGCCGGAGCTCGAAGAGGCTGCCGCCCGCGTCCAGCAGGAGGTGCACGCTGAGATCGAAGCCGCCGAGCGCGAACTGGAGATGATGCGCCAGGAAGGCGAAGCCGAAGAAATGGCCGCCGAATAACCCCCGGCTTAGCGAGTACGGGCGCAGAAGGGTACGGGCTTCAGCCCGTACATAATCGACTCGCCAATTCATCCAAAACAATGGCCCGGCGCTAGCCGGGCCGTTGTTTTGGGCTGCCGTCTCGATCTGCTGCCCTTTGTGATTTGTTAGCAGATGCAAGATTTCGTGCGATGTTCCTCGCACCCAACCCGCTGATACCTAAAGAACCGCAAAACCGGTTAACCCCCTCTCGCCGGTCGAAGCTATGGAGCTCATCACCGCATACCTCGAGAAATCGCGTAACAACGCTGACTTCCTCACCAAAATGAACCAGCTTTAGATGAATTTCGAGACGACCATGAAGCCAAATGAACCCAGCCGCACTGCCTTGGTTCCCGCTCGTCAACGAGCCGCTCATCAGCTCCTCGATCATGGCGCAATCCTCTATGACCCCTTTGCCATCAAAATTCTGCGCGAAGACGAAAGGGAGGTGCTGCAATTCGCTCGCGCTCACCCCCTGGCCAGCATCGGACGTCTCTTCACCGCCGCGCGAAGCCGGATAGCCGAAGATGCTTTGTCCGCAGCTCTTCAAAGAGGGATCCGCCAGATCGTTATCCTTGGCGCCGGTCTCGACACCTTTGCTCTCCGCAATCCTCATGGCGCATGTGAGATTCGCATCTACGAGGTGGACCACCCCGCCACGCAGGCATGGAAACGCGAGCGCCTGGCCGAAGCCGAACTTGCTCTTCCCCCAGGGCTCGTTTTCGTGCCCGTCGATTTCGAGCGCGACGATCTGGGCGAGATGCTCCTCGCAGCAGGCTTTCAGCCGAACTCGCCCGCCTTTTTCACCTGGCTCGGCGTCGTGCCCTTTCTGACCGAGGAAGCCATTGCCGGCGCCCTGGACTATGTGGCGTCAATCCACGACTCGGAGGTGGTTTTCGACTACATGGAACCACCCCAGGCATTCTCAGAAGAGCTAAGGCAAATAGAAAAGGCGCGGGCCGAACAGCTTGAAAAAATGGGCGAGGGTTCGGCCACCCGTTTCGAGCCGGCGGGCATGGCGGGGATGCTTCGCTCGCGCGGACTCCGTGACATAGAAGACATCAGTTTCCACGAGATCAGGTCCAGATTCGGCGGCGACATCCAGGGCCTCCCGCCCGGGCACGCTGGCCTTCATGTTGTCCACGCCAGGCACTAATGCCGGAAACGCCTCAACCACCGCGAACCGTCGTCACGAGACTTTTGAGGAGATCCCGCCAAAGGCCTGATTGCGATCCGCGGTCTTTTCCCTTGCACTCATCCTTCGGCTCTATTATTGCGGAGCAGGTTATTTCTCGTCGCCACGCCTTGATCTCCGTCCATCCATTTCTCCTGTGCGATCCCCGCACCTCCGTTGCCCTCCGCCAGGCAACCCTCCACCGTCACCTGACGGCTTTCAGCGATCATCACGCCGTCGAGCGCATTGCGTGTGATCTCGCAATCGCGAAGGGTTATGTGATGCCCAAAAATCACCGCGACCCCGTGCCCCCACATCGAATCGGCAAATCGCGACCCGCTGATAACAACGCGGGCGATATGGTTCATTTTCAAGTTGTGGTTCTTGCCCGGTCCCGGCGGCACCATTCCCCCGCTTGCTGAAATGTCACAATTGACAATCTCAACCTGCTCGGCTCCAAAAAGCTCCACGGCATTATAGGTGCAGTTACGCACCGTGATATGTTCCAGCCTCAGATTGCGCATCAGCGATTTTCCGTCGCTTTGAAAAAAGATCCCGGCGCGAATCGGACCGTGCTCCAGCCGCCGCCTCTGCACATCGGAGTTGGGGTCGCGCGAAGCTGCCGGAGCCTGTCCACCTTCAATCACAAACCCCCGCAGTCCCACGTCGTGCATATCCGGCTCGGCATTCAGGATTGCCGCCTCGCCGCCCCGCGTCGCCGGGTCGAGAAATAATTCGCAATCGATGCCCGTGCCCACCATCGTCACCCCACTCGGCATCCGCAACGTTGACGGCAGCACATGGAGTCCTGCGCCGAGGCGGAGCGTACCTCCGCCGCTCGCCTTCAACTGTTCCAGCGCGTCCTGAATCGATTCGCCTGGGGCAACTCTGATTTCCGCTGCCGCCGGCGATCCCGCCGGAATTGCCTGCGCGCCGGCGCTTGTGGCTATGGTAGAAGCCGCCGGCGCCGGCTTTAGCTTCACGGGAATCCCTCCCACATCGCCGCGAAACATCGTTGCCACGCTATGCGCGCGCTTCACCATCTGTGCAGCCTTCTCCGTGTACGGCATCTCGATATGCTTCTCATACCGATAGTGCTGCAGGACCATGGCGTAGATGTCGCTGAATCTGCCCCGCGAACCTTCGCTGATCTTCCCGTAACAAGGCACATTTTCTCCCAGATTGAAACGCGCCGTGTATTCAATGCCAAGTGCCAGTCGATTGTCGGCTTCGCCGAAAAGATCCACCCCTTGGTTCCAGGCGATAACGCAGGTGTTCACCATGTAGCCAAGGCCAAGCTGGGTGTGTCCCTGGTCCCGGCACGTTTCCTCGCACTGTCCGCTGGGGTAAACGTAGCGGGTGATGCCGCTGTTTCCCAGGCCCAGGCGAAAATGCCGATAGACGGCTTCCATCAGATTCCGATCCTCGCAGAAGACTCCGATCGCCAGCAGCGTAAACATGATCGCCGCATCCCAGTTGCCATTCGCCTCGGGATAGAACATGCGCAACAGCGGCACATAAACCGTCAGCAACATGCGCTTGAACTGATCTTGTGATTGCGGGCTCCATGCCGGATAAGTCGCCCGCAGAATCTCTGCCGCATTGCAGAACTGGCCGCCCGTCCACCCGGCCAGCAGCATCGCATCATTCTCGAAAAAGTCTGCCAACGTGCCCGACCAGGCGTCGAGAATCTCTATGGCCTTGCGTGCATGCGCTTCGTTGCCCGTCACGTACCACTGCATCACGTGGTTGTTCGCCGCGTCGGCGCTCTGCTGGATCTCTACACCACCCTTGTCGCCGGCGTCGTACGCTCCGCGAATCACATGCGTGAATGGTTTGGGCTCGAAGTCGAGCGAGGCCACCGGCCCGGTGAGCCACAATTGCCATGCTGATTTCCATGGTTCCTCCCCGGCGCGGATCTTCGCTTTCATAAACTCGAGATCGGCACGAGTTTGAAGTACGCCGGGATGCACGATCCGGTGGTGCGCCCCCGCTGCCGCATTTGCCTGGCGATGCTGCGCGCCGCCTGTTGGAGATGCTTTCTGCCCCAACGCCGGCAGAGCTGCCGCAGCCAGTCCTGCGCCCGACTGTATAAGAAACATCCGCCTCTTCATATTTGTCCCTTGTCCATCACTTCACCGCTCGAATTTTCCCGATCGTAACTGCAGACCGGAAATTAGTTCGTCACAAAATGCACTCTCCGCACATCAACCCCCTGGCGCCACACAAATCCGCTCTTGCCCGGCATCCGCACCTTGAGATCGTCGATCTGCTCGCCTGAGCGCAGAGTAAGTGTAAATTCCGCGCCTTGCTTCGTAGCTCGAAACAGAATGTTTGCCCTTACCACGCCATCCCGGCTGCGAATGGGCCAGTTATGCGCTTCTACGCCTTTCCAACCCGGAGGGAGCCGGGGGATGATCTCGACCACTTGCGGGGAATGATCGTCTACACCGAGCATGAGACGCGAGACCTTCAATGGCTCCGACACGTTAACAAGGTTGAGCGCGCCGCAGCCCTCAGCGAGAGGAATTTTGCCGACCGCATCCGGGGAGTAGGTGCGCTCGTAGAAGTAGTAAGGTGAGGTGCGATGCAATTTATACTCCGGTACCGGCCGATACGTCGCATTCACCAGCCAGTCAAGCGCTTTCCCGGCCATGGTCATATGGTCATAGAGAAGCATCGTCTGAATCGCATACCCCTGGCCATAAGACGGACTGGAAAGCAAGCCTCCCGCAAGTTCGTCAAACTGTGTCCAAATCCCGTAGCGCTCGAATTCCTTCTTTCGCAACTCAGTGTCGTAGAGCCGTTGAAACGTCTTCTCGCTGTGCTCAACGTCGACCTTCGACTCGGTGGCCAGAGGATCGAAGCCAAGAACGTCTGCGTACATCGAGGCCACTCCATTGATCGATCCGATACCTTTATTCCCAGGGGCATTCAATATTCGTTCATCCGGCTGCATAGTCTTGGTGTCGATACACCATATCCACGCCCCGTTTTTACTCACCAGATATTTCTCCATACCCCCGGCTATGCGGACCGCGAGCCTCTGATAATGGTCAGCCCGTGCAGCTTCGCCGGCTTCATCCGCCATCCGCGCCGAAGCCAGAAGGGCAAGACGCACGAGATCATTCTGCACCACGTTGTAACAGAGTCCATGAACCCCTAAGCCGCAGCCGAACTCTCCGCTGCCGGCGACAAGAGGCTCTGTTCGCAGATCCAATTCGATGCCATTGAGCGGTGAGGCCTTAGCAAAGAGAAACTGCTGTATGTCGTTCCTGACCGGGTTGCCTTCGGGAAGACGTTCCCATAAGAGCACCATGCCGATCACAATCGACGACGTGCCATCCAATTCTGATCCGGAACCTGGTTGCGATCCCTTGAAGTATTCGGGAAAGGAATAAAAGCCGTCCTGGTCTTTTCTGACCAGGTGCATCAGGCATTCAGCCAGGAGCGCCGCATGTTGATAATAGCCACGCATGACAAGCTCGCGCATAAAGGTGCCCCCGTCGCGCGACCACATCGTGCCTGCCCAGGGAAATCCCGGAAGAGAAGCGCTCACGAATCCCGCGGGAAAACCGTCCCGGGCCTGCGCGTAGAAGTTCTGATCAAGCACGCCCTGGAATGATGCGTTAAGCTCTTTTGTGAAGAGCTCGGCAGTCGGTGAGCCAAAGAACTGCAAAGAAGCAGGTTGGTCATCCTGCAACCGGATAACCGAAGATAGAGTATTTGCGCCACCAGAAATCTGCGCTGACGCCGTCATCGCGAGCACCGCAATGCCGCCCATAAATACAGACCACCTGCTTAGCATGGTTCCTCCACTCATCTTCCTCCCTCTACGCGGGAAGCGGATTGAATTGATAAGACCAGTTGCCTTTCGTAGCCGGCTCCGCTGAGGTCAGGGACAATCGATAAATCTCGTCGCCTCAATTATTCCTTAGCCCAGGGTCGCTCAGCCTGCTTTCTAGAAGGGAATCAGGAAGCGTTGTGCTCAGAAGATCCTGCGGCGATCCAACCGGCAAACTTCCTGGTTCCATGATCGAAGATAGGTCCATGGAGTGAAGAAGGTGATGCTGACCAGCCAAAGCTATGCTGCCGGCAAGAAAATCCCGACGGTTCATCCCATAGTCCTTTAGTTTGCAAGGCAAGCGCCCCGGGGCGATTGGTCAAATCATCTCGAGCACCAGCATGTTCCAGTCAATGAAACCTGGGTGACTTAAAGGCTTGCCGGTATCCGGATGGTAGTACTCGTTGATCGAACCGCTGCTGGCTAAGTCATTCGAAAGCACTCCGACCGTTTTGTTTGCCAGGTCCGCTGCCGCGTCTGAAAATCCATAAGTCTTAAATCCCTTCCAGACGAAGTAATTCACCACTATCCAGATTGGTCCCAGCCAGTTACTTGGATTCGAACTGAACACCAGCGAATACATCGACTCTTCCGACGAGAGAGAACGAACTCCCGCTTCCGCCCGGAACTTATCGCTGTCCAGATAATGAATGTGGAGTAGCTCACTGGCTTGTTCCGCGCTGGCCAGCCCGCACCACATCGGCAAAAAACCTGTGAACATCTGAATCCTCAGCGGTAAACATTGCCAGGACATTGCCATGCCACGGTGCGCATCGGGAATCAGCTGCGCTCGCCGATCCACACACTGGACGTCTGCCGTATAGTAAAACCGGTCCCGCCGATCCCAGCAGAATTTCTGGATACTGGCCTTTAATTCATCCGCGCGAAGGGAAAGGCTCTGCGTCTCAGTTGTCCGATTGAGCCGGTGCGCCAACTCGGCTGCGGCTCGCAGATCCTGATAGTAGAGGCAGTTAAGCATCAGGTTAGCGGAAGAGAAAAAGGGACGCCCGAAGGTTGTAGGATCGTTGTCGTCGCCAATGGCAACATCATCTCCCCACACCAGAAGCCCCAAATGAGTCTGGTTTCCCAGCTTCCACGAGTCGTAAAAGCGCAGGAGATGATCGAACTGAGGCGCCAGCCACGTCACGTCGTCAAGTTCATCTGCGATCAGCAGCGCCAACTGGCCCATGACAGGCTTCGCCTGGTTATTCGGATTGGGAGCCTGCGTGCGAAGACAGCCAAAGAAATCTGCATCGTTCACATCGATCATGATTGGAATGCGACCGTCCTCGGACTGATGATCGAAGAAATTCAACAGGCTTCCCTGCGCATGTTCACCCACAGTACGATGCAAATCCTTATCACCGGTCAGCCGAGCCAACCGGAATAACCCTCGCGCGGTCCAGTACGTATCCCAGTCCCACAATTGCGTCGAGTAAGCCTTTCCGGGCAGGCTTGGAGAGATGCTGGGACGGTGCAGTACACCCTGCGCCGGACGCAGCAGCTTTGGCGCCACACCTCTGAAATAGCCAACCAGCTTCTTCACCCTGGCATCGTTCGCTCCCGGCTCCGCCGTTGTCAACGGTGTGCGGCTGTTCTGCGCCTCCGCAAGCGTGCCATCATTCTGCACCATGAGAGAAGAAGCGCCTGTAGCCGCCACCCCTGCTAAAAAATGGCGTCGTGTCAAGTTCATCATGAGCTGTAAATCTCCTCTGGATCGTGATCGGTCTTCTGGTTGTTGGCGCCGCATTTGGTCCGGAGATTCGTCTCCGGCATATGTTGTATGGCTTTTGAAAAGCTCTTAGGAAGATTTCAACTTACGGTGAGATTTTCACTGCTGCCATATCTCACCCCATCGTCTTCCATGCATAGACCGTGTAGCGGTCCCGAGCGCCTTTGACCGACCCGGCCCCCAGGTTCCACTCCAGGCGGAAGGCTTCTTGGCCTCTGCCCATTGTGAAAGGGAGTGAGCCATCGCCGTAAACGCGCGCCGTCAGGCGGCGAGTCTCAACCGTTCCCGCGTGTAAACCAACATCGGCCCAGGGCACGATGCTGCCGCTTTTCACATAGACAGGAATCTTGTCTGTGGAAGCGGACAAAAAGAATTGTGCGCCCCCTTCAACCCGCTCCCCTGTCCAGAAATCACGCCATTCGCCCTGCGGCATCACGATCGTGCGCCCGGACTCGCCAGCGAAGAGCGGCGCAACCATCATGCGGTCGCCAACCATATATTGGTCGTCTACGGTATGCAGGCGCTGATCGCCGGGACTGTCCAGCACCAGCGCGCGAAATGGCGGAGTTCCGTCTTCCGCATAGCGTTCAAAAGCAGCTGTCAAATAGGGCACCAGTTGCATTCGCCAGTTGATGATTTCGCGGCATCGCGCTTCCAGACTTTCCCAGTTATCAAGAAGCTCGCCGGCGTCGTTTTTGGCGCGGTTAAACTGCTTCCACACCGGATGTTTCATGTAGCAGCCATCGACATGCGCGAGCGGAGAGAACACGGTGCTTTGCAATCGGCGAATGAGGTCTTCAACGCTCACTGCCTGCCGTACCTCGGGGCACCAAAGCAGTCCGCTGAAGCCGGAGTTTACCAGAACGCGAATGTACTGCCTGTGGTCGTAGAGGTCGCTATAAAGAACGAAAGGGTATGGCGCGGCCAGCGCACCACTGGAACGGACCAGATTGTAGGTCGGCAAATTCCGCTTCCTGTACTCCTGCCAGATCGCCATCTGATAGCGCAAACCGAAGACGGAGTGCATCTGTTCGCCGTCAATGCCGGAGGGAAACGCACTGCACTCGGGAAACGACCATCCGCCGGTGTAGTCAGAGTTGTCGCATTCATCGAGCTTGAATCCGCTAATTCCGGCGTCAACAAAGTGCTTGCCGTGGTAGTCGCCGAAGATCTCGCGCCCGGCTGAACCGGCGAAATCCGGCACCAGCCCGTCCCACACTCCGTAGTTGCCAGAATATGGCTCCAGTTTCGGAAACAACGGCGACGCGGGATGCGTAAAGGCATGCTCCCAGAGATTGACTTTGTAATTCATCTCAGTGGCAGCGCGAATCAAGCCTTGTGGATCTGGGAAGCGCTGCGGACTCCAGACGAAAGTGCAGGAGTAGGCGTGGGTCTGCCAGCCGGGCTCCAGTCCAATTACATCGCAAGGGATCTTGCGCTCTCGCAGTTCGTGCGCCATGTGCAGGAAATCCTGCTCACTGGCGCTGCCAATCATGCGGTACCAAAGACCAAGTCCCCACTCTGGCGGGACCAGCCCGCCGCCGGAAAAGATGTTGTAGCGGCGCACCGCGTCGAGCATTGCAGGGCCGGCAAAAAGATACACGTCTACGCCGGACACATGGGGTACATCCACCGTGATGGAGCCTTCGGCGTCGGCGGGCACGGTGTGTGTGTAATTCGGGCTGCTGGTATCCACCGTCACCGAGGTTATCGGTCTGGTAGGTTTAGGACGAGCATCGCCGAAATAGAAATCCGCATACCGCGCAGTGTCCACGAGGACACCTATGCCCTCAGTGGTCACGTAAAAGGGCAAGGGTGCGTTTGAGTCGCCGGTATCCTGCCTGGGATCGGCATTCACGCGGCATTTCTTCTTCTTTCCGCGCTGCGCGAAAGAAAGAAATTGTAGCCCAAAGCCATAAACCTGTTCGTTGGGGCGCAGCGGAAGGTCAATCATGAAGCCACGCGGGATGCGTCGGCCTGAAATCGGCGCTAACGGAGCACTTTGGATCTGCGGCAGTTTGTCAAATGCGGCCGTCTTTGGAGCAATCATGCGGCTGGAAACAGGCGTGTATTGCTCGGGCGTACCCAAAGTCGCCCGCCATACGCCTGGATAAGCTTCTTTCCACTGAGAGAATGCAGTCTGACCGAACGGTACCTGAGCCGATTCTGCATAGAGCAGCTGTGAAAGCCCTGCGCTCGCGCCTGCCGCCGCAATAGATTTGGCTAGCGTGCGGCGTGTAATTTTCGTTCCCATCTTCACAGTTTTGTCCTTGTTCGATTTGTTTAAAAGCGCTCAATTTTCGGATTGGCACAACAAAAGTTGCTCCCCTTAAACCCCAGACGTCAACGTCGAAGCAATACGAGGCGCCGCTGCGCATCATACCGGGAGTCAATCGCGCTGCCATTCCATCGAGCGCTCCTCGCCGGGTGCGTAGCGCCAATTTCAATTGATGATGAACCCTCATCCGAAAAAACCTCGAGTTCCTCTTTTGGCGCCCAGCATACTGTCAGCTTCGAGAGCGATTCCATGTAACTGCGGCCACCTTGACGAAGATAACTTCCATCGCCAATAAAATAGCGCCCGACCGGAGCGTCATGCGAGCTTCGGCGGAGATGAAGAAGATAGGCGTCGGTGGTAAACCCGCCTGCCTGAATGTACATAGTGCCCGGCGTCTCGATGGCGCGAAGGCTCAAATAGGTCTCTTCAATCCCATCACTGCTTTCCGCCCGCACCCCCAGGTAAGTCGGATCGTTGAGAATCTCAAATTCCGGCATTTCAGCCGGATCAAGACAGATAGCGGTAATGAACTGGCTCAATTGCCCGGAAGCATTTGGGCGAAATGACAGGTAGGGAATTTGCTTGTCGGGATCCTCATTTGCCAGGCCAGCTTTTTCACTATGTTGACAGGAAGGATAGAGAACTCTAACTTGCGCCTCGGCGGGACCATTCTTCAGCTTTACGGCGCCATCAGAATCGACTTTGTAGTCCCCTTCAAAGTGCAACAGCCAATCCAATGGGCCAGCCGTGTGTGCGCGTACATCGTCGAAGATAAGAATTACGTTGCCGCTCCAAAACCAGTGGCGATAGTTGCGCAGGAACCACCGGGCCATGGGCCCGGTCGCATCGGCATAGACATATTTCAGGCCCAGCCCATCAATCAAGCTATACATTCGACCCGGGAATTTGCAGCCTAGATCCAAATCGGATCTGGGCTGGCCCTCGCCGTTATAGAGAATTACGTTGTGCGCGTGACTGCGCCGATAGTAGGTGCTATATTCCGGACGGCCATAGCTGCAGGTTCCTGAATCGATGATCAGGGGCATGCCTTTGTGAAATATCATGAACGATCCCGCGTCGGCGTGGGCATGATTCCACGTATAGCCCGATTTCATGGCAAGAAGGGTAGCATCGTTCTCCCAGGATGAGCGCATCATGGCCCATCCCATGTGCGAATAGAGAATAGATGTGGGCGCTTCTCCCTCGGCGGTGGGGCGCGGATATTCATGGAGAAGCGAAACCAGCGTGCCCCGAGGGTGCGTATGCACATGGTGAAGATAACGTGCGGCATCAGGCGTGCTCAGACCGCAGGCTGCCAACAACAAGATCGTAACGGACGAGTGCGAAGTAAGCCCGGAGTCATTGAAATTGACTGTATAGAAGCCATCCGAAGTGGGATACAGCGTTTGCAGATAGAAGGTGGCGAGCCCTTCCAGTGGGTCTATCCGCGGAGGTGTGCGCTGGGGATAGGTATTCTGCCAGGCAAAGCGATATTGGAGATACTCCGAGACGCCGTAGTTTGTATATCCCACGCCTTCGTAAGACGGACCGGAAGGTTCAAACGTCGCGAAGCGGTTTTGCAACACGTTTCCACGATAGGTGAACCACTGCGAATATCCTGCATCCACTGCGTCAACCCAGCCCTGGGCGCGAGGATCGTCACCGAGCAAAGCCAATGCACAGAGCCCGGCGCCGGAAACACATACGCCCCACCAGTTATGTCCCATCGAGTCAAGGGAATGAATGCGCAGTCCTGGAAGTATCCAGTCATCGAGGATGGGCAGAGCAGCATGACGAATAAGTCCGTCTGCGATGGTCTTGCGGTCCGATTCGGAAAGGTAGTTATAAAGCGCATCGTAGCCGGCGGCATAGCCAAAGCTGAAAGTTGCCGTGTCCAACTCAGAGTGCCACGGCGGAATTCTCTGAATAAGTTCAGGTCCGGCCCAGCGAACGTAGCGAATGTAATAAAGCAGCGCAGCACGTAGTTTCCTGGCATAACTTGTGTCGCCGGTCAATTGATAGAGCAATCCGAGCGTTAAACCCATATCGGAGATTTGACGCGCGGGAGTAATATAGTTAGCCTGTTGACCTCCGCCGATTTCCGCGATTGTCTCTGGAACGAAATTCACGTCGAGAAGTTTTTGACCGAGCGCTTTGAGCGCCGTATGGGCGTCAGGATTTGCAGCCAGCATTTGTTTCAGCCGCTGAACTGACTCTGAATTGTAAAAGAGCCGCGGATGGCGCGCGAATGACTGCAGGCGGGATGGATCGCTTGTGGGAGACAATGCAATGGCGCCGGAGGAGAGTGCAGTCGAAGTGCAAAACGCGGGGCTGGCGAGTGCCATCAGCTTGAGCACACTCCGCCTGCTCATATTCTCAATTAAGTTCATCGATACAAAGAGTCCCTCCCCTTGACTCACGGGTGCGTAACCTTACGCCTCTGCAATGTAGACGAATCCTCCGACTAATCCGCGCGCCGAAAGATGAAGTCGTTATATTTTTGCCCTATTTAACCAGACGCCACGGGCCGCAACAGATTGAAAGCTGCTGTATACGGCTCGTGGCGTTTTATGAATCAGAAGCTCAGACGCAACGTGAATTGCAACTGGCGGCCAGCATTGTAAGATTTCGCTCCGGATTGTCCTCCCGGCCAGTACGCCTCGGTGCCGTCGGTTGAGTTAGGGTTGTTCCATCCCTGATGGTTGAGGAAGTTAAAAGCATCTACATTGAATCTGAGATTGTACCTCTCTGTAATGGGGAAAACCTTGAAAACCGAGATGTCGGTCTCCCAGTTTTTCGGTCCCGGAATGAAGGTCTTCGAGTATAGATTAGTTCCCACCGGCCCGGAACCATACCCCGCTGTTTTCGTTTGGCCGTTTGCGAGATTTACTGTTACGTCATTGGTGTTGTAAAAGGGCGTGCCGGGAACAGTATCAATGGGCTCCTGGTATGGCGTGTAATCCGCAGGCAGGCCATAGACGCACTCCAGGGCCCCGCCCGCACCGGTCTTCACGCCATTGGCCGCCGTGCATTGTCCGCTGGTGGCATTTTGCGTCGGTGGTATATAGCCGTTAAACCAGAGGTACGATGGATAGCAGTTGCCGCTGCGGCAATCGGTGATGGGCAGTTTGTGCTTGTAAATGTGGATGGGGCTGTTGGGTCCCCAGTTGCTGCTGCCCACCTGGAAGATCTGCGAGACCAGTGGAGAGCCCACGCCGGCAATCTGGTAGCCGCCAACCAGTTCGTTCAAGAAACGATTAGCATTGCCCAGAAATCTTTTGCCGCGACCCACTGGCAGGTCGAATATGTAGTTGAACTCCAGGTGTTGCGGAGGGATACCGCTATCGAGTTGATAGCGCTGCCACACGTCTTGAGCGTGCCAATCGGCGTAAGACGCGATTCCCGAGGGGCGGGATGGAGGAATTGCGGCGGGTGTTACCGGATAAGTTGAGGTAAAGCTCGCCATTATAGGTTCGGCGCCGAGATAATCCTGCGTCGGGTAAACCTGGCTGTCGCGAGTGGAGTTACCTCCTTCACGAAACGCCTTGGACCAGACGTAGTAGATTTGAAACGCGAATCCATTGTGAAACAGTCGCTGATAATTGACTTGAAGGTCGTTTTCGTTCGACCAACCGGTCTTTTCATCCCACTCGAAGTTGCCCCAGACGGTATTGTCGTATGGATTGGTTGCAGTCGCCGCATAGGTATTCTGCTGTGGCGTCCCGATAACGCTTGCGCCGCCCTGGGGCGGTGTTGTGCCTGTGTCCATCTCCCATACAAAAGCGGAAAGAGCGTCGTTTGGATAGTAGGCATGGTCCAGATAGGAGCCATGAGTCCACACCCAGCTCAAACGGAGAGCAGAGTTCCACTTGAGCGGCTGTTCGAGCGTGGTGTTGACCTCAGTGACCATGTCGGGCTTGAAATCCGGATCGAGATATCCGGGAGCACCTCCGGCAATACCCGGTGTGATGGCGGTGGTCGTTGAAGTATTGACAATGTTTGAGGCGTTTACGCCCATCTCAATCGAATTGGGATTTGTAGCCGGATCGTATACCTCGCGCAGCGGATAATCCGCCAGCCCATCCGGTGATTGGCTGGCAAGGTTGTAATTCTGCGAATAGCTATACGCAAATGGCAAACTGGTCGGACCTGGATTCGCGTTGCGCGTGGGTATCGGGTAGATGTAGCGGCCGTAACCTCCGCGCAGCACCGTGCCCCACTTAGTGCCGAATGGCTGCCATGCTATTCCCACGCGTGGGCTCACGGTGAGGTCGTCACCGTAATAGAGGGTGCCGGGAATGCCCGCCTGCTGAGGCGATTCTATTTTTGCGCCAATGTTCTCCATGTTGGTGATGATTGCCTGTGTCGTCCATCCATCCGCAATGAGAGTAGAGATGGGGGTGCCTACGACAATGGCGTGGTTCACAAGGTCGAATCCATTGGTTATGTTGTTTTTCGTCGTCCTCGCCGGGTGCGCCTCGTAGCGAAAGCCCAGGTCCACGGTCAGATTGCGCTTCACATGCCAATAGTCCTCGAGGTAGGCGTCGACCTCCATGTCGCGGAACCAGGTCGGGGGATCCTGCAATTGTACCGAGGAGGCGGCAATGTTACCCAGGTACAGGCCGGCATCGCCCAGACCGGTATTGTTCCAGGAGCCGTAGTTGGTGCTCGAGGGTTCCTCTAGGAACTTGTTGAAATAGGTACGTGCGTGGTCGCGGTCGTGGAAATCTGAACGTCTAACCGACATGCGTGGAGACGAACGTGTTCAGGACGGGATGTTCAGCTATGTTTCGTTGGAGCAGCGGGTGCCCATCGACCATCCGCTGCGAGCGGTTCGCCGGTTGACG
>JASHOY010000130.1 GCA_030038435.1 Acidobacteriaceae bacterium
CGAATCAGAACGTCCGGAGTTTCCCGCAGAAAATTTGGCTGAATCCTTTGCAAACGCTTTCCTATTGAATGCCGATAGGAGCATAGTCAATGCTCATAAAGAATGTCAATAGGAAGATTCCATTAGGACGAACAACCAATGCGCGGCCAGGCGGAAGAGAATTGCTTGACCTGTCCCTTCACCCAAGGGTGGGTATCCCACTGTCTTTCTCCAGGTAAACTTCGCGAGCGGCAGACTCTCACTCTTCCCGGAGCGTGGCAGCGGGGTCGATGCGGGCAACGCGCAGAGCGGGGATTGCCGTGGCAAAGAGAGTGACCGCGGCGAGGGTAAGGACCACAGCGACCAGGGTGGTGGCGTCGTAGACCCTCACCCCGTAGAGCGCAGAGCGCATGATGCGAAGGGCAGCGGCGCTGAGCGCGAGACCGCCGACGAGGCCGAGAGCGGCAGCGCGGATTCCCGGCACGCCGATATGAAGGATGGCCTGGCGAAGGCTCGAACCGAGAGCCAGCCGGATGCCGATTTCGCGCGTGCGCTGGGCGACGATGTTGGCCACCAGGGCGAAGATGCCCACGGCGCTGAGAAGCAGGGCAAGAGCGGCCATGGCGGTCAACAGGAAAACTTCGAGGTGCTGGTTGGTCAGGGTCTGGGCGAGCAGGTCGTTCATGCTGTAAAAGCCGGAAAAAGGCAGGCCCGGATCGACCCCGGCGAGGGCGCGCTGCATCTGCCCGGTGAGTCCCTGGATAGGGCCGGCGGTGCGGACAATCCAACTGGGCTGAAACCAGATGTGAAGCAGGGCGAGCTCGGCGGGCTGCAAAATCTGCGCCGCCGGGATGTACATGGTCTCCTCGGTCTGTATGGGCGCCACGGGATTGAGGCCGGAGGAAATCTGCGTGTCGCCCACTACGCCCACAATGACCGCGCCCTTGTCGATGGCGTGCCCGATCGGGTTTTGCTCGGGGAAGAACTTCCGCGCGAAGGTCTGGTTGACGATGACCACGGGGTGGCTGTTGGGGCCGTCTGAGGGAGTAAAGAAGCGGCCGGCAAGCAGCGGTATCTGCAACGTCGAAAAGTAGCCGGGAGTGACGTAATCGGCGTCCGTCTGAACCTGCTGGCCGGCGTCCGGGCCGTCTCTGAGGGTGATCTGATCGTTGAGAATGCGCTGATAGGGGAGCGAGAGCGCGACCGCCGCATCCTCAACGCCGGGGATGCCGCGCATGGCGGCGGTGCTTTCGTCGAGCAGCTTGCGGAAGTTGGCGGGGTCGAAGTAACGGGCGTCGTCGAGCGAGGCCCTGGCGGTCATTACGCCATGGGGATTGAAGCCGGGGGGGAGGGTTTCAAGGTGGATGAGGGTGCGGATGAGCAGCCCCGAGCCGGCAAGCAGGAGCACGGTGAGAGCGACTTCCCCGGCGATCAGCGCCTGCCGCAGGCCGAGACGCTCGCCGCCGGTGATGGCTCGGCTGGCCATGGACGAGCGGAGATCGACGCGGCGCGAGGTAAGCGCGGGCAGCATGCCGACAAGGATGCTGGTGAGCAACGAGACAACGAGCGTGAAGGAAAGGACGCGGGCATCGAGCGGTATCGAAGCTACGGGAAGATAGTCTTTGGGCAGCAACGAGAGCAGGCAGTGGAGGGCAACAAAGCCGACTCCGATGCCCGCAATTCCGCCGAGAAAGGCAAGCAGCAGGTTTTCGATCCAAAGCTGCTTTTGAATTTGCCAATGCGAAGCCCCGAGGGCCAGGCGCGTGGCAATCTCCGGTGTGCGGCGGACGACGCGCACCAGCGTGAGACTGGCCAGATTGGCGCAGGCGATGAGCAGAATGAATACCGCAGCGAACATGAGCGCCAGGGCCTTGGGGCGGAGGGCAGAGGTTTCACCCTGCTGGAATGGGACGGTGTAAAAAGAGACACTGCTGGCGTGGTCTTCGGCGGCAAAGATCTTTGCATCGGCGGCCCAGGCGCGACGGATCTGCCCGTCGGCCTGTTGCCAGGTGGCGCCTGGACGCAGGCGGGTGATGACGCCGAAATTGGTGCCCCCGCCCTCGCCGCTGGCGGTGGGCTGCAAGGCGGTATAAAGGTCGGCATTCAACGGAGTGGTCGCGCCCTGGGGCAGGATGCCGATGACGGTGTAAAGCTGGCCTTTGAGATGGATGGTCTGGCCGATGATACTGGGGTCGCCCGCAAGAATATTGCGCCAGAGCCTGTAACTGAGGATGGCGACATTGGGCCCTTGGGGCTGGTCTTCCGCGGCGTCGAAATTGCGGCCCGCGGCAAGATGGATGCCGAGTACCTCGAAATAATGCTGGGAGACACGGCCGTCATGCACATACGCGGCGCGGTTTCCGGCCTGGAGATTGACCCCTGGAGTCGATCCGGAGATGGCAGAGATGAGCGCGGGAACGTTGTCGCGCAGCTCCTGCCACTGGGCGCCGTCGATCCGGCTGGGACCGTCATAGGGATGTGCGCCCGCGATGCGCCTGAAGATGGCGCCCATGCGGTCAGGTTGCGGATAGGGCAGGCTCTTGAGCAGCAGGGCGTTGACAATGGAGAAGATGGCGGTGTTGGCGCCAATGGCCAATGCCAGCGTGGCGATAACCGCGAGAGAGAATCCGGGATTGCGCCTGAGCTGACGGAAGGCAAAGCGGAGATGGTGGCGGAATGTGGCCATAAGTGATTCTCCTTGGCGGGATTGCGGTTCCGAAGGACTTTTCAGGGAGAAATACGAAAGAACGCCCTCGATGGTTCGGGCACGTATTTTGCCAAAGCCGGGTCGCAGTAAATTGCTGAAAAGGCGCGAGACGCTGATTAAGTCGAGGGCGGGAGGTGTGCGGCGGCGAACAGCACTGTGCGCCTGCGGACAGAGAGCGGCAAGACAGCAGGTCGGCAAAACAGTGAGTCGGCAGGTCAGCGAGTCGGGGAGCCGACGGGCGAGGAACATGGCAAGATAGGTTTCGAGCCAGGTTCAGGGCGAACAATGAGTAAAAGTTTACAGCCCCAACCCTGCAGAAATGCTCTACTCTGGCGTGTAACGCAAATGAAGAGATTTTTTGCCAAGTTGCATCTGGCCTTCCGGGAATCGCTCGCCCACGACATGATCAACACGGCGAAGGCGGCGGCCTATTCGGCGATGTTGATGCTGTTTCCGGCCATGCTGGTAGTGACCACGCTGCTCTCCCAGGCGCAGGAGGGCAACACCCTGATGGGAGAGCTGCGCGCCATGTTCGAGCAGTTTTTACCCGCCGACACCATGGACCTGCTGCAGTCGGCCGTGCTCACGCACACGGTGCACTCGATCCCGGTCATTCTTTCCGCAATCAGCCTGAGCATCTTCGCAAGCCTCGGCGTGATGCTTTCGCTGATGGAAGGTTTCCGGCGTGCTTACCGGATTCCGGGTGAGGAATGGGGATTCTGGGGACGGCGGCTCCGCGCGCTGCTGCTGGTCCCGCTCATCATGCTGCCCCTGACGGTGACATCGCTGGCCGTGGTCTTCGGTCACCAGATCGAGTTGTGGATGATAGAAGTTGCCGGCCACGACCTGCGCTATCTGGTGGTCTTTCTCTGGCGGATGTTGCGGTGGTCGGTGGCAGTGGCGACAACAGTAGCCGTTCTCACCATGCTCTATCACTTTGGCATCAAGCGCAAGGAGCGGTGGGTGTGGGTGGTGCCGGGGGCCGTCACCGGGACCATGATCTGGTTCCCGGCAACCCTGGCGTTCGGCTGGTATGTAACGCGGGACGAGAATTATTCGCGCTTCTATGGGCCCTTCGCGGCGGGAATCGCGACGCTGGTCTGGCTTTACATCACCGCGTTCAGCGTCCTGCTGGGGTCGGAAGTAAACGGGGCGCTCTATCGCGAGCGGCTGCAGCGGGATAGCGACAAGCGCGTGCACGAGGTCATACCATTCCGTCAGTGACGGCGCCCACCGGCCGGTGCGCGCAACGAGTTGCAAAATAACAAAGGGTTTCTGGATTCGGCGCACGATTTACAATGAAATCGAACAGCGCTTCTCTTCCCCAACCGAATATATTTCTACGCTCCGCTGATTCGCACCCGGAGTTATGAACCACATCTGGAGCCAATGCTGATGCAATTTGCCGATTTGAGCCTTACAGAGACGCCGTCGCAGCGCCGCGCAAAGATCGTCGCCACCCTCGGGCCCTCTTCGAACACCGAACCGGTGCTGCGGGAGATGCTGCGCGCGGGAGTCGACGTGGTGCGGCTGAATTTTTCCCACGGCTCCCACGAGAGCAAGATGGCCGTGATCCAAAAAGTACGCAAGGTAAGCAAGGAAGAGCGCAAACCGCTGTGCATCCTGGGCGATCTGCAGGGGCCGAAGATCCGCACTTCGGCGCTGAAGGATCACGTCCCGGTGCTGCTCAAGGCAGGTCACCGGCTGACCATTACCGCGCGGGAAGTGGCAGGTACGGCGTCTCTGGTGGGCACCACGTTCAAAACCCTGTCGGAGAACGTGGAGCAGGGATCGCGGATTCTGCTCTCCGATGGCCTGATCGAGCTACGCGTGCACGAGGTGGATGGGTTCGACGTGGTGTGCGAGATCGTGAACGGGGGCGTGCTGGGCGAGAACAAAGGCATCAATCTTCCCGGTGTGCTGGTGCGGACGCCGTCGCTGACCGAAAAAGACGCTGACGATCTCGATTTCGCGCTGAAGAACGGCGTGGATGCAATTGCAGTATCGTTTGTGCGCACCGCCGAGGATGTGCAACTGGTGCGCAACCGCGTGGCCGCGCTGGGCAGCGAGACGTGGATCATCGCCAAGCTGGAGAAGCCGCAGGCCGTCGAGCACCTGGACAGCATTCTGCAGGCGGCGGACGGAATCATGGTGGCGCGCGGCGACCTGGGTGTCGAAGTGCCTCCGGAGACGGTGCCGGCGATTCAAAAGCATATGATTCGGCGCGCGGCCGAGTACCGCAAACCGGTGATCACGGCCACGCAGATGCTGGAGTCGATGATTGAGAACCCGCGGCCGACACGCGCCGAAGTGTCGGATGTGGCCAACGCGGTCTACGACGGCACCGACGCGGTGATGCTGTCAGGAGAATCGGCGGTGGGCAAGTATCCCGTGGAAACCATTGCCATGATGGCGCGCATTGTGGCTGAAGCCGAGCGCCACATGAAGGAACAAGGCGTGACCGAGACGCGGCCGCGGCACACCCAGCTTTCCATCGCGGAAACCATCTGCGAAGCCACGGCGCATGCTGCCGACGACCTCGATCTGCGCGGCATTGCGCTGTTCACGGAGTCCGGGACTACGGCGCGGCAGCTTTCCAAGTACCACCCTTCGGCGCCGATTTTTGCGCTCAGCCCCAACGAGAGAACCATTCACCGGCTGAATCTGCTCTGGGGAACGACGCCGATCGAGTGCAAAAAGCTTTACAGCACCGAGGCGATGGTAGACGCCGCCGAAGCGCTGCTGGAAAAGAACGGGTATGTCCGGCAGAAAGAAGTGATTGCGATTGTGGCGGGCACACGGACGAAGTCGGGTTCGACGGATTTTCTGCGCCTGCACGCGCTGGGCGAGTTGCAGAAGGGCGGGGCAAGCGCCGCGATCCTGAGCGACCGGAGCGCTGCGGAATCCGATCCATCGGCGGCCGGCGCGCAGCGCGGAAACGGGAAACTCGCCAGGGCAGCCCGGCGGCGCTGAGGGCCACTGTCCGCCCGAGCAGCCCGGCGGCGCTGCTATCGTGCTCTGCGGCGCAACCTGTCGCTAAGCTACAATAAATGTTGGGCTACAGGCCAGAATTCTCCGCAGAATGACTGCGGTTTTTTTGAAGGAGCACCTTTCTCATGGCGATTCCCGCCACGCAACTTCGTCCCGGCATGATCATCAAGCACAACGACCAGCTGCACCTGGTTTTCAAGGTGGAACACCGCACCCCGGGCAACCTGCGGGCGTTCATCCAGGCCAAGCTACGCAACCTGAAATCGGGGGCGATGTTCGAGCACCGCTTCCGCTCGGCCGACGCCATTGAAAAAGTGGTAGTGGACGAAGTGCCCATGGAATTTCTCTACGCCGACGGCGACGATTACTACTTCATGAACCCGGTGGACTATGAGCAGACGGTGCTGAAGAGCGCGACGCTGGGCGATGCAGTCGAGTACCTGACCGCCAATTTGCAGATCAAGGTGAGCTACCACGATGGGCAGCCGGTGGGCATCGAGCTGCCGCAGACGGTGGACCTGGAAGTGGTGGAGACCGAGCCGGGGCTGAAGTCGGCGACCGCATCCAGCGTGACCAAGCCGGCGAAATTGGAGACCGGGCTGGTGGTGCAGGTGCCTCCGTTCATCAACGAGGGCGAGAAAATCCGCGTGGATACCAGCGAAGGGGCTTATCTGAGCCGCGCGTGAGACCGCTACCATCAAGTTAGGGACCATGTAAGGCCGTGAACAGAACCGACTTTCAACGTTTGGCCGAACTCCGCCTCAGAGAATCCAAGGCTCTGCTCGCCGCAGGATTTCCGGAAGGCGCATACTATCTTGCAGGGTATGCTGTCGAATGTGCTCTAAAGGCCTGTATCGCCAAACGTACGCAACAACATGATTTCCCGGAGAAAGGCTCGCACAGATGGTTTACCCACGGATTAGACGAACTGTTCGCATTCGCGGACCTGAAAGTCGATCTGGAACTGTCATTACGGGCGAACCCGGGAATGAATGCGAAATGGGCAACCGTAAAGAACTGGTCGGAAGAGAGCCGCTACGAAACGGGAAAGACCGGCCGCGACGCTGAAGATCTGCTCGCGGCGATCGAAGAACAACCAGGAGGGGTTCTTCCATGGCTCCGACAGCGCTGGTAAATTTCGACATCGAGAATGGCGAGAAGGCCCTGGCGGCGCTTGACGGCGATGGCAAGTCTCCTCAAGTGGCGCTTTGGGCAAAGTTGCCGGATTATGAGACTTGGCGACTTGTACTTGCCTCCGACCGCCTGGATCAAACCTCACAACTGACCGGCTACACCCAGATAAACGAAGCCCTGG
The DNA here is from genome assembly GCA_030038435.1 of Acidobacteriaceae bacterium. Taxonomy (GTDB): domain Bacteria; phylum Acidobacteriota; class Terriglobia; order Terriglobales; family Acidobacteriaceae; genus Telmatobacter. Next base: position 6,993 of record JASHOY010000130.1, read on the forward strand.
AGAAAGCTGGAATACCCATCCACAGGCAGCCGAGCGTCCTGCTGAGGCCAATGAACAATCCCATGATCGAAGAGTTGCGCAGAGTGTTCGCCGTCGCAAAAGACACCTATGGAATGCGCCTCGGCGGTCAGACATTCGGCGACAAATACATTGAAGACGCGTTCGTTTACAGGATTCGTTGAGCGCCTCTCCCTTCTCGCGCTGAAGCCTCCAAAACCACAGCGCCGACCTTCGCGTCTATCGGGGTGTAGGCTTCAGGAGGGCGAGCTATGAAGACTTTGTCCTGGGCCACTCTTTTCCTGATGTGTACGGCTGTGGGCCACGCGGAGCAGCCGGTGAATTCCGGCGCCGCGGATCAGGCCGAGGCCGTGAAAAGCAACAACGTCTTTGCGGCGAGTCTCTATGGGCAGCTACGCAAACAGCCGGGCAATCTTTTCTTTTCCCCTGAGAGCATTTCCACCGCCTTCGCCATGGCCTATGCCGGCGCGCGCGGCGAAACTGCAGCGGAGATGGCGAAGGTTTTTGACTTTACGCTGCCCCAGAACCGGCTGCAACCGGCCATGGGCGCGCTGCTTGCCGGGATGAATCGAAAGCATGAGGGCTACGAGCTGCACGTGGCAGACGCATTGTGGGCGCAGGCCGGCGAGAACTTTCTGCCCGGCTATTTGAACCTGGTGCAGGCGAATTACGGCACCGAGTTCCGGCGCGTGGACTTCAGGACCGCTCCGGAAAGCGTGCGCGAGGCCATCAATCGCTGGGTAGAACAGCAGACCAACAATAAGATCACAAACCTCATTGGACCCGGGGTGCTTTCGCCGGTAACCCGCCTGGTGCTGACCAACGCCATCTACTTCAAAGGCGACTGGAGCAGCCCGTTTGCGACAGGTGAAACGCATGAAGAGGAGTTTCATCTTTCGGCCTCTCAGACGGTGAAGACGCCGATGATGCACCGCACCGGCGGTTATCGCTACTTTGACGGCGGCACTTTTCAGGCGCTGGAACTGCCGTATACGGGGGGCGATCTCGCCATGGTGGTGTTGCTGCCGAAGGAGGTTGCGGGCCTGCCGGCGCTGGAACCATCACTGACCGGCCCCGCTTTGAGCCGGTGGATGGAAAAGCTGGCGCCCGCCGAGAAAGTGATCCTCACCCTGCCGCGCTTCACCATGACCCGGGAGTTCGAATTGAGCGGAGTTCTGGCGCGCATGGGAATGGCGCAGGCCTTCAGCAACTCGGCCGATTTTTCGGGAATGACAGGCAAGCGCGGGTTTACGATTTCCGCGGCCATTCACAAGGCGTACATCGACGTGAACGAGGAAGGCACCGAAGCTGCCGCAGCCACATCGGTGGTGATGCGGGCGGCCTCGGTCATGCGGCAGGTTCCGCAGCCGCCCATCGTTTTCCGTGCCGATCATCCCTTCCTGTTTCTGATTCGCGACACGCGCTCCGGAAGCATTCTCTTCATGGGGCGCGTAGCCGATCCGGCAGAGTGATTTGCGGCTCGGCCGACCCGCAGCGGCGCGCGCGAGCGATCAGGTGCAGCCTAAAACGGCGCTGAATCGCGACCCAGTGCAGTCCAGGGCACAGCGGTGAAGCGGGCACGCTTCTCAACTCAGGACCCACCCCATGTTGACCAGCGAAATACCTGCGGAAAATTGACGCATTCGCTGAAAATGGGTGGGCGGCGGGATGCATTACCCTAGTCGTTGCGGAACTGCCGTCGACGGGGAAGCTGCGCTTGCGCATTGTTCTATCGAATATTGGAACCTTTGGTGACACTAATCCGCTGGTCGCCGTGGCGCTGGAACTGAAGCGGCGAGGCCACTCACCGGTGATGGCGGTGCCGGAGCTGTACCGGCCGAAGATCGAGCCGCTAGGGCTGGAGTTTCACCCCATCCGTCCCAACCTCGACCCCAAAGACACGCGCCTGGTAGCCATGGTTTACGACGTAAAGAAAGGCACGGAAACCGGGCTGCGCGAAGTTCTTTTTCCGGTATTACGGCAAACCTATGACGATCTGCTGGACGCGGCAACACGGCCGCAGCGCGCAGACCTGATGCTGCTGGGCGAGCTGAATTACGCAGGTCCCATTGTGGCGGAAAAGACCGGCATTCCCTGGGCGAGTTATGTTCTGGCGCCATTCTCGTTCTTTTCCGCATTCGATCCGCCGGTGCTGCCGCCCTATCCGAAGCTGGCGCGCGCCGATAAAGCGCTGCCCGGCATGGGACGCGCCATACGGCGCGTGGCGCGCTTTGTAACCCGCAAGTGGCCGGAGCCGGTTTATGCGCTGCGCCGCGAACTGGGCTTGCCGCCGGGGCCGAATCCGATCTTCGAGGCCAAGCACTCGCCGTGGCTGGTGCTGGCTCTGTTTTCGCGGACGCTCGGCGAAGAACAGAAAGACTGGCCGCCGCACCCGCTGATCACGGGGTTTTGCTACTACGACGCCGACGCGGGCAACGCGGCGCTGCCGGCGGAGCTGGAGGCTTTCCTGCAGGCCGGCGAGCCGCCGGTGGTGTTCACGCTGGGGTCGGCTGCGGTGCTGGCGGCGGGGAAGTTTTATGAGCACTCGGCGCGCGCGGCCATGCGCATGGGCAAGCGCGCGGTGCTGCTGATCGGGGACGACGGGCGCAACCGTCCCAGCGTGGCGCTGCCCGATTCCATCTGCGTGACCCCGTACGCACCGTTTACCGCGCTGTTTCCGCGCGCTGCGATGGTGGTGCACCAGGGCGGAGTGGGCACCGTGGCGCAGTGTTTGCGCGCGGCCAGGCCCATGTTGGTCATGCCTTACTCGCACGACCAGCCGGACAACGCGCGGCGCATGAAGCGGCTGGGCGTGGCGCGGGTCATCCAGCGGAAGGACTACGCGCCGCAACGGGTGGCGCGCAAGGTGAGCGCCATGCTCGAGGATCCGAGCTATGCGCAACGAGCGCAGCAAGTGGGGCTGCAGGTGAACAGCGAAAACGGCGTGAAGACAGCCTGCGACGCGCTGGAGAAGCTGCATGCCGAGACCCGCGAGGCGCTGCGCCGCTAACAGACTGGGCTTCCTTTAACAATTGCGATTTATACTGAGGCTGCAAGAGTTTGCGTCTGCTCGCCTCAAACATCCCTTGGCCGGTTGTTTCCATCTTCCCCAGCGAGGACATACCTTATGCCGGGCATAGCCATGCGACGCGCCGTGAGACGGTGCAATCGTCTGTATCGTGAAGTGCGGCTGGTTGCACAGGCGCTGAAATCGCCGCGGCATCCGGTGTTTGCGCACATGGTGGTGACGCGCCGCTGCAACCTGGCCTGCACTTACTGCAGCGAGTTCGACACCTTCTCCAAGCCGGTGCCCATCGAGGAGATGGTGCGCCGCGTGGACCGGCTCGCCGCGTTGGGCACCACGGCCGTCACGCTCACCGGCGGCGAGACCCTCCTGCACCCGCAGCTTGAAGAGATCATTGCGCGCATTCGCAGCCACGGCATGATCGTGGTGATGATCACCAACGGCTACCTCCTTTCCGTCGAGCGCATCAAGAAGCTGAACAAGGCGGGCCTGGACCGCATGCAGATCAGCATCGACAACGTGAAGCCGGACGCGGTTTCTATGAAAAGCCTCAAGGTGCTGGACCAGAAGCTGCGCTGGCTGGCCGAGCACGCCGAGTTCCCGGTCCACATTCATTCCGTGGTAGGCGCGGGAACAGCGGAGCCGGAAGACGCGCTCATCATCGCTAAACGGGCTACGGAACTGGGGCTGGGCAGCAGCGCCGGCATCGTACATGATCCAACCGGCCATATCGAACCCATCGATCAGCGCTCGCGCAACGTTCTCGAGGAGATCGAGAGGCTTTCCAAGCCGCTCTTCTCTTTCGCGCGGCACAATCCGTGGCGCAAGAATCTGCTTGAGGGACGGCCCAACGACTGGCACTGTCCTGCCGGCGGACGGCATATTTACATCTGCGAAAACGGGCTGGTCCACTACTGCATGGCGCAGCGCGGATACCCGGCGAAGCCGCTTGCCGAATATACGCAGGAGGACATTGACCGCGAATCGAAGACGCCGAAATCCTGCGCACCTTATTGCACCATCTTCTGCGTGCATCGCGTGGCGCTGCTGGACCGGATTCGCGAGAATCCGCGGGAAGCGCTGGTGCAGCTTTTCCCTGCCCCGGAACCGGGACAGGCCAAGCCGCCCTTGCCGGTGCGGGCCTTGACCGCGGCGTTCTCCTCGCAGAAGTCCTCGCGCAGCACGGAATTATTCCGCAAGGCGGCGCTGCGCATTCTCAACCTGCATTAGCGAGTCGGCAAACTAACCAACGAACCTTCCCTTTTATCTCTTCGTCCTTTGTTTCCGGATCTTCGATCTGTGCGGAGGCTTTTCGATTGCCCGCGCCGGCAGTTGCCGGCCGCGGTGCCCTGCGCCCGTAGTGTATAAGGGATGACGATTGGAGAATGCATGATTTCAAGGCGTGATTTTGTAGGTGGCATGGCGGCAGGCGTGGCGGGATCGGCGCTGGCTTCCACGGCGAAGAGTTACGGGCAGATTCTGGGCGCCAACAGCCGGGTTCATTTTGCCATCAACGGATTGAACGGGCGCGGGCACGCGCACCTCTCCTCGCTGCACAACAACAGCAAGACCGCGCGCGTGGCCTATATCTGCGATCCCGACGCACACATCCGCGCCAAGTTTGCCGCGGATGCAAAACAACTGCTGGGATACGCGCCCAAGGCCGAGCAGGATTTCCGCAACGCCCTGGCATCGAATGAAGTGGACGCAATCTCGATTGCCACGCCCGATCACTGGCACACCCCGATGGCGGTGCTCGGTTTGAAAGCGGGCAAGCACGTCTACGTGGAAAAACCGTCGAGCCAGAATCCGCGCGAGGGCGAACTGCTGGTGGAGGCGCAAAAGAAATACGGCAAGCTGGTGCAGGTGGGCGATCAGCAGCGCTCGTCGGCATACACCATTGACATGATCAATCGCATTCACGACGGCTACATCGGCAAAGCATATATGGCCAAGTCCTGGTACGCGAATACGCGCGGAACCATGGGCATCGGCAAAGTGGTTCCCGTACCGGAGTGGCTGGATTGGGATTTGTGGCAGGGGCCGGCGCCGCGCAGCGACTACAAAGATAATATCCATCCCTATAACTGGCACTGGCTGCGCCGCTATGGGACCGGCGAAGCCCTGAACAACGGCACCCACGAAGTGGATATCTGCCGCTGGGCGCTGGGCGCGGAGATTCCGCAGGCCGTGAACGCAACCGGCGGCCGCTACCAGTACAAGGATGACTGGCAGTTTTACGACGCCCTGATCACCAGCTTCGAATATCCCGACAAGATGATTTATTGGGAAGGCCGAAGCTGCAACGGCCTGCGCGATTATGGCCGCGGCAGAGGATCGGCGATCGTGGGAACAAAAGGCAGCGTGGTGATCGACCGCGGCGGATACGACGTCTACAACTGGAAGGGCAAACTCATCAACCAGTACCGCACCGGGCAGCACGAGTCAACCGCAGATTTGATCGGCGCCGATTCGATGACCGATGCGCACTTTGCCAACTTCATCGCCGCCATTCACGGGCAGCAAAAGCTGCATTCGCCGGCGGAGGTGGCCAACGTCAGCGTGACCATGCTGCTGATTTCCAACATTGCCTATTTCGTGAATCGCAAACTGCAGCTGGATACGACCAACGCGCACATTCTCAACGATCCGGAAGCAATGGAGCAGTGGGGACGGACGTATGAAAAAGGGTGGGAAGTGACGGTTTAGCGAGACACGAGTCAGCGAGTCAGCAAGTCACAATCGTGGCCGGCAGGGCGGGATGTTGTGTTCGTAGAATTGATTTGAGGAGAGATGCGGATGGGAACCGGGAGTGGATCGTTGTCGGCCGCCAATGCGGGGACGGTGACACTGGGAGATTTGACTGTGAATCGCCTGGGATACGGGGCGATGCGGATTACGGGCAAGGGGATTTGGGGACCTCCGGCGGACCGCGCTGCGGCATTGGCCACATTGCGGCGTGCGGTGGAACTGGACGTGAACTTCATCGAAACCGCGGATTCCTATGGGCCCGGAGTTTCCGAGGAGCTGATCGCGGAAGCATTATCGCCCTACCCCAAAGGGCTGGTGATCGGGACCAAGGCCGGGTGGGAGCGCCATGGTCCGGGGGTGTGGCAGCACAACGCCAGCCCCAAACACATTGAGCAGGCCATCGAGGGTAGTTTGAAGCGGCTGCGGCTGGAGCGGATCGACGTCTATCAACTGCACGTACCCGATCCGGCAGGATCGTTTGACGCCTCGATGGAGACGATGGCGCGGCTGAAAGAACAGGGCAAAGTGCGGCACGTAGGGCTTTCTAACGTGACCGTCGAGCATGTGGAGAGAGCGAGGAAGATTGTGCCCATCGTATCCGTGCAGAACCGTTACAGCTTCTCCGACCGCGAATGGGATTACCTGCTCGATCACTGCCAGGCCAATGGGATCGTTTTTATGCCCTGGGGCCCGATGGCGCAGGGACGCAAGGCCAACGAAGTGGTGGAAAAGATCGCCTCGGCGCGCGGGGTTTCCACGGCGGTGGTTTCGCTGGCCTGGCTGCTCAAGCGCTCGCCGTTCATGCTGCCCATTCCGGGAACATCTTCAGTCGGCCACGTGGAGGAAAACATCGGCGCTGCCGGATTCCATCTGACTGACGAGGAGTTTGCCGAGCTGGGTGCGGTGGCGCCGAAACCCATGTCGCTGCGGGGATGATCAGAGCATTGTCGATTTAAGCGTTAACACAACTCAGGGCGCCCCATCCTTTGTGCGTCTTTTGCACAAAGGGTGGGAAGGGCGAGCGCCCGCATCGACAGCGAATAGCTCAACCTAAAATGCTCTGGCCGGCGGAGCGCGCTGCCTGCCGCTCCGCTACGCGGTCCTCGCTCCCAGACGCGGCTCTCTATTTTGCAGGAGCCGTTGCCGGTTGCGGCTTCTGGTTCTTTTCGAAATTCGCCAGGTCCTGCAACATCTCGGCGTAGAGTGCCTTGCTGCGGTCCTGCGCCTTGGCCATGACGATGGGCATGTATTCCTTCATGATCGCCGGCTGGGCGTCCAGCAGGTGCTGGCCGGGCGGCGAAGTGTAGAAGGCGATATAGGCGTCGACGTCGGTGCGGCTCATGTGCCGCTGATAAACACCGATGGCGTCCGCCATCATCTCGTCGGCTGGATAGATGTTCATGGCCTTCTGCATGTACTTGTCCATGATGGCATCCAGTTGCGCCTGCTGATCGGCGGTGGGCTGCTGCGCCGCGGGCATTTGCGCCATCGCCTGCTGCATCTCTTCGTGAATGCCCTGCTCGACGGCTTTCGGCATCATGGTCATGATTTGATTGAATTGCTGGCGAAGGCGCATGACCTCGAAGAGCCTGGTCAGCTGCTCCCGGGTGGCCTGCTGCTCAGCAGGCACGACCGCCGGGCCGGCGGCAGGCGTCTGGGTCGGAGACGCGGACGCCGCGTCCTGCGGCTGGGCGAAGACGCAAGGCTGGATGGAAAGCGCCACCATCGCCGCAAGCGTGTACAGGTTTTTCATATCTGACTCCTCAGCTTTCCCTTGGCGCACGCGATACACAGCCGGTCCCCTTCGGGGGTTCGAGAAACTGTCGCGCGGCTCTATTTGTCCAGTGGGTTGATTCGATTGCCCCCATGCTACGCGCGCCGGCGCAAACACGCAATGACGAGGATCGACGAGCACAGAACAAGGGCGAAGATTTAATCTTGTTGGAGACACTCTATGCTGCTCGAAGCCCTTCGCAAACAGGTTCTCGAAGCCAACCAGGAGATTGCCCGGCGCGGGTTGGCGCCGCATACGTTCGGCAATGCCAGCGGGATCGATCGCCTCGGCCAGGAGCCGCTGGTGGTCATTAAGCCCAGCGGCGTGGATTACGCCAAAATGACGCCCGGCGACCTGGTGGTAACGGATCTGGACGGCAAGATTGTCGATGGACGCCTGCGGCCATCGAGCGATCTGGATACCCACACGTTGCTTTACCGGGAGTTTCCTCAAATCGGCGGCATCGTGCACACGCACTCGGAGTTTGCCACCTCGTGGGCTCAGGCCTGCCGCCCCATTCCCTGCCTGGGAACCACGCACGCCGACTATTTTCACGGACCGGTGCCGGTGACCGAGCCGTTGAGCGCCGAAGAGGTGGAAGAAGCGTATGTGCGCAACACCGGGGCGATCATCGTGAGGCGCTTCCGCGCCGGCGGGCTCGACCCGGTGGCCGTTCCAGGTGTACTGGTGGCCGGGCATGCGCCTTTTGCCTGGGGAAAGACGCCGGCGGAAGCGGTAGAACATGCCGATGTCCTGGAGTACATCGCAAGGCTGGCGTATCGCAGCACGCTGCTGGGTGCGCCGGATGCAGGATTGCCCTTGCACGTCGGCGAGCACCACTATCAGCGTAAGCACGGGTCGAAGGCAACCTACGGACAGCGTTGAGGATGGGACTCGGGGGTGAGATACAGACACCCATCTTGAACTATTACACCTATGGAATTGCGTAGATTGATCCTCATAGTTGGAGGGGGTCTACTGTTTTCTGCATTGTCCACGCTTTAGCCTCAGCTTGGCAGGTGACGTTTTGCGGAATATGGAGTCAATAAGCTGCGTATTCTCAAACGGATGGCGATACGAGCACAGATACCGCGCAGGTGACCGGGCATGGCAAGCGACGTGCAGGAAACCTCACGGATTCGAGCGTCGCAGGGTGTCCCCATGGAAACCAATCTCCTGAATCGCCTGCAAGCGTCGTTGTTGGCCATTGCCACGGCGGCACTGTTCCTGTTGGCGATCTTGAACCTGCGCCAGGAGAGGAGCTTTCCTCAGCCGGACGATGGCGTCTGGTGGCATGAGATCGCCGGTGGTCTTACCGCCGACCGGGTCCTGCCGCATATGCCCGGACAGCTTGCCGGTATTCAAACGCATGACCTGCTTACCGCGGTGGATGGCAAGCCGGTAGATACGGTCGCCGAACTGGAAGAACAGCTTTACCGAACCGGCGCATGGCTGCCCGTCTATTACACGATTACCCGGGACGGCTACCAGCTCGACACTCCCATCAAGGTCATCCCCGTACCTACGGACAAGAACCTGTTTCAGGCGCAGCGGCTGATCGCTCTGATTTACCTGGCCATCGGCATCTACGTGCTCTTCCGCCGCTGGGGCGCGCCGCGCTCCACGCATTTTTACCTTTTCTGCCTGGTCTCATTCGCCTTGTTCGCGCTGCACTACACGGGCCGCCTGGATGCACTGGATTGGAGCGCCTTCTGGGGCAGTGTGGCGGCCGAGGCGCTGCAGCCGGCGCTATTTCTGCACCTTGCGCTCAGCTTTCCCGAGGAGCGATTCAAGAGGCTTAGCCGCAAGTGGCTGCTTCCCCTGGTCTACGCGCCGGGAACAGCGCTGCTGGGTCTGTGGATCTGGGCCATTGAAACCCGCGCCGCCAGCAAGCTGCTGCTCGACCGCCTCGACCAGACTACGGCAGCCTACGAAGGGGCGCTTTACGTCCTGGCGGCGGTGCTTTTCATGGTCAGTTACAGGCGCGCCAACTCGCCGCTGCTCCGCCAGCAGTTGAAGTGGGTCACGCGCGGCACAGTGCTGGCCGTCGCGCCGTTTACGCTCTTTTGCGCGGTTCCTTACGTACTGCAGATGAACCCACCGCAATTGCTGTGGGACGCAGGCTGCATTTCCCTGGTCTTTCTGCCGCTGACTTTCAGTTGGGCCATTGTGCGCTACCGGCTGATGGACACCGATCTGATCTTCAAGCGCGGCGTGGCTTACACTCTGGCCACAGGGTTGCTGCTGGCCGGCTACTTTGGCGCCATCGCTCTCATTGCCGTGGTGGTACACAATGGCACCCCCCAGGCCATGCGCGAATGGGGCCTGGTCATCTCGGTGGTCGCGGCCGCAGCCGTTTTCGAGCCGCTCAAACGCCGCATCCAGAGCTGGGTTGACCGCGCTTTCGACCGCCATCGTTACGACTACCGCCAGGCGCTGGTCGACTTCGGCCGCGGACTGAGTTCCGAGACCGATCTGCAGGCGCTGCTGAAATCTATCGTCGAGCGGCTGCCGCGGACGCTGCTGGTTGCCCGCGTAGCCATCTTCCTGGCCGACGACTCGGGACGGATGCGCATGGCCGCCTCGCACGGCCTGCCCGCGGAGATCAAAACCGCGCAGGATGCTCTGGCGCTCGGATTTCTCGATTTTGACAGCAGCAAAAAGGAACACTCCCACCTGTTTCTCGAGAATGCTCAGCAGACGCCCCACCTGCCCCTGCAGCAGCAGCGCACTGCGGCCCTGCTGGACCTGAACTATTACCTGCCCTGTCGCGTGGCCCAGGCGCAAACCGATCATGCGCAGAACGGCAACGGCGCGCCATCGAGCCGGACCATTGCCGTAATCGGCCTGGGAAGGACCCTGGGCGGCGATTTTCTCTCCAGCGAAGATGTGGAACTGCTGGCCTCGCTGGCCAGCTACATCGGAATCGCTCTCCAGAACGCCAGCCTCTACGCCAAGCTCGAAGAAAAGATTGTCGAGTTCGAGCGGCTCAAGGAATTCAACGAAAACATCGTCGAGTCGATCAACGTGGGCATCTTTGCCATGGACCTCGATGACCGCATCGAAAGCTGGAATGCGCAGATGGAGGCGATGTACGCACTCAGCCGCGCCGAGGTGCTGGGGCAGGAGCTGGGCTCCGTCTTTCCGTCGGAATTTGTCGAGGCCATCGAGGCCTTCCGCAACGAGCCGGGCGTGCACCATCTTTACAAGTTCCCCTTCACCACGCGCGCCGGCGAGCAGCGCACCGTGAATATCGCCATTGCCCCACTTCTTTCCCGCGATTTCGTTTCCGTGGGACGCATTGCGCTGGTCGATGACATTACCGACCGGGTGACGCTCGAAGCGCAACTGGCGCAAGCCGATAAGCTCAGCTCCATTGGCCTGCTGGCGGCCGGCGTTGCCCACGAAATCAATACCCCTCTGGCGGTGATTTCATCCTACGCACAGATGCTGGCCAAGCAGTTGCGCGCCGACGGCCGGATGGGCCCGGTGCTCGACAAGATTACGCAGCAGAGCTTCCGCGCCGCGGAGATTGCCAACGGGCTGCTGAATTTCTCGCGCACTTCCACCACCGAGTTTCGCGATACCGATTTGAACCAGGTCATTCGCGATACGCTCTCCCTGCTGGAACACCAATTCAAGACCGCGCAGATTGTGGTGGACGTAGAGCTGGCCCAGGAGCTGCCCGCGATACATGGCAATCCAGGCAAGCTGCAGCAGGTGTTTCTGAACTTGCTGCTCAACGCCAAGGATGCAATGCCCGGCGGCGGAAGGCTGCGCCTGGCCACGCTGGTCAACGGACACGTGGAAGCTGTGGTTGCCGATTCCGGCACGGGCATCGCGCCGGAGCACCTGAAACGCATCTACGATCCGTTTTTTACCACCAAAACCACCCCCAAACCGGGAGATCGTCGGGGCACGGGTCTCGGCCTTTCAGTTTCCTACGGAATCATTCAAGAGCATGCCGGCAAAATCCGTGTGGAGAGCACGATAGGCGCCGGCACTACCTTCCATCTCGAGTTTCCCCTGTTGAGGACTTCCGTACATGCCTGAGGTTGAACTGCCTTTAAACGCCTCCTCTTCCGCGCCGCAAGCCAACGGGAATACCAGTAGCGCCAGCATCCTGGTCATTGACGACGAGGCCGGGATTCGCGAATCGCTGGAGGTATTGCTCTCGTTGGAGGGCTACGCCCCGCGCATGGCCGGGGATGGCGAAGAGGGTCTGCGTATGCTCGACCACGACAGCTATGACCTGGTGCTTCTTGACCTGGCGCTCCCCGGCCGCAGCGGCCTCGAACTCCTCCCCGAAATCAAGGAGCGGCAGCCGGAGCTGCCCGTCATCATGATCACCGCCTACGGCTCGGTGGACAACGTGGTGGAAGCCATTCGCGCCGGCGCGGAAAACTTCGTCCAAAAACCCTGGGACAACGAGAAGCTGCTCGCCGACATTCGCTCCGCGATCGCGCGGCGCAAGGCCGAAGAAGAAAACATTCAGCTCAAGCGCACCCTCAAGCAGCGCTATAACTTCTCCAACATCGTCGGCAAAAGCGAGATCATGCTCAAGGTTTTCGACTTGGTGGCGCAGGTTGCCCCCAGCCGGTCGACGGTGCTCATCCAGGGCGAGAGCGGGACGGGCAAGGAACTGATCGCCAAGGCCATTCATGCCAATTCTCCACGCCGCGGCAAGCCTTTTGTGCCCATCAACACCGGCGCCATGCCTCCCGAGCTGCTGGAATCGACCCTCTTCGGCCATGTGAAAGGCGCCTTCACTTCGGCCATTGCTTCCAAGAAGGGCCTCTTCGAAGTCGCCAATGGCGGAACCCTGTTCCTGGACGAAATCGCCACCATGGGCACCGACCTGCAGGCCAAGATTCTGCGCGTCTTGCAGGACAAGCGATTCATGCACCTCGGCGGCGTGCAGGAGATCCAGGTGGACGTGCGCATTCTTGCCGCCACCAACGTGGACCTGCGCCAGGCGGTGCGGGACGGCCGGTTCCGCGAGGACCTTTTTTACCGCCTCAACGTCATCACCGTAGACATTCCGCCCTTGCGCACGCGCCGCGAAGACGTGCCGCTGCTGGCCCAGCATTTCCTTGACTTCTATGCCAACGAGAACGGCCTGCCGCCGCGCAAGCTTTCCGCCGACGCGCTGCGCGCGCTGATCGACTACGACTGGCCGGGCAACGTGCGCGAGCTGGAAAACGCCATCGAGCGCGGAGTGGTGCTGTCGAACGGGCCGGTGATCGGCTCAGACCTGCTGCCCGGACACATCACCGGGCGCAGCTTCCAGGATGCATTGCTCGAGCATAATCCCAATTCCTCGCTCTTCGATATTCTCGAGGTCATCGAGCGGCGCATCATCATAGAAAAACTGGAGCGCTGCAACTGGAACCAGACCGACGCCGCCGAGCAGTTTCGCATCCCGCTTTCGACGCTTAACCAGAAAATCAAACGGTTAAATATAGAAATACGTAAAAAGGGCCGGGAGTAGAGCCGGATCGGGCCAGCCGAAAGCCTGTGCTGATGCCAGAATTGTGGTCCGACCACGAAAGAAAACTCACGGCGGAAAGGCCGTGCGTTCGAGATTCTTTTCGATCTGTATCCGTATTCGTTTTCCCCCGAGTTATCGCAAATTTCTCCTTGACAGTTGTTGATCGCATCTGCGAATATTCTGGGCGCGATAGAAGTGGTCCGACCACGCCCACGGAAAAGCATGCGCACGAGATCGAACTCTGTCGGGAGGCAACGTGTCAGGGGGCATCATGCAAGCTACAACCATCAAAATCAAAGCACAGGGAAAAACTATGGGCGGGGCAATTTTGCTCTGCACCATGGCTTTGTTTCTTTTCTGCGCCATGAGCAGTGCGCAGATCGCGGGCACCGCCAGCATCCAGGGCACAGTCACCGACCCAACTGGCGCCGTAATCCCAAATGCATCGGTCACTGCAACCAATGACGCCACGCAGGTAAAGCACGTTGTAAAGACCAATGGCAGCGGCCTCTACAGCCTTCCCAACCTCGCCATCGGCACGTACTCAATCGACGTGACGGCGAGCGGCTTTCAAAAGTACCACCAGACCGGCATCGTTCTCGATGTCGGCAGCAGCATTGCCGTGAACGTCAGCTTGAAGATCGGGAACCAGAACCAGACGGTACAGGTCCAGGCAAACGGTCTGTCCTTACAGACCCAGAACGTATCACTTTCGCAGACAGTTACCGGAAGCGATATCGTCAATCTGCCTCTCAACGGGCGGCTGACGTCCTCGCTCGTCCTTCTTACGGGGGGAACTGTAAATGACAATACCGGCAACGATATAACGGGAAGCAAGAACTTTGTCACCGCGTATGCGCCCTCGCTTGCGGGTTCGCAGGCTAATCAAACGATGGTCTACTTGGACGGCGCAAACAACATGCAATACCAGACCAACACCGGAATGCCGCTTCCCTTCCCGGATGCGACATCGCAATTTAGCGTAGAGACCACCGCCTTGACCGCCACCACCGGCCTACACCCAGGCGGCGTGATAAATGTGGTTACGAAATCCGGCACGAACCACTTCCACGGCGATGCCTTTGAATTCATACGCAACAATATAATCAACGCCACGAGCTTCTTCTCCACAACAAAGGACCAGTTGCACTTGAACCAGGTTGGCGGCGTGATCGGCGGGCCAATCGTTCGCAATAAAATGTTTTTCTTTGTCGGGTACCAGAAACTCCTAGAATCCCAAGCCGCGTCGAATAAAACGTCCTACGTGCCCACCGCCGCAAACCTTGCAGGCGACTTCTCGGCTTCGGACCCCACGATTCAGCTGGTGGACCCGGTAACCGGAATAACGCTGGTCAACAACAACTATGCCGATACGCCAGGGGTCACCTGGAGTCCCAACGCCCAGGCGCTTGCCTTGGATAAATACTTCCCGGCTACGACGGCGGCGGACGGTCTCGTGACCTATTCGATACCCTCGACGGATAATGAGAATCAGATCATTACCCGTGAAGACGTTACCATCAATCAGAAGAACAGCCTCTATGGCCGCTATTTCCTCGATGGGTACACGGCCCCCGCAGATTATTCTTCAACCAACGTCCTGGTTACCACTTCGCCCGGCAACTATCAACGCGACCAGGAGTTCACGCTTGGCGAAGTCTACACCCCCACTTCGTCGCTGGTAAACACGTTCCACCTTACATTTACCAGGCAGCGCAACAATCGTGGCCCCGCCAGCCCAGGCATTAACGCCACCACTATTGGCATCAACACTTACCAAGTAGGCGCCACCGGCTTAGAAATAACCACTTCAAATAAGTGGAGCACGTACTGCGGCACATGTTTCCTGGCGAAATTCAATTCAAACTTTTATGGAATCGCAGATGACGTGAACTGGGTTCACGGCAAGAATCAGGTTGCGTTCGGCGGCGAATTTGCCCGCGCCCAGTTCAACTCCACGAATGTCTATGAGGGCAACGGATACTTCACTTTCAGCGGACTTGCCAGTAAGACTGGCCCCTTGGGGCAGAGTACCGGCGGCACAGGGGAAGATTCAAACCTGGATTTCTTGACCGGCGTAGTGGACGCCTTTCAGCAAAGCGCGACGCAGGGAAACGCACTGCGTGCGCCCATCACCGCCCTCTACATTACGGACACTTATCGGGCAAGTTCCAAGGTTGTGCTGAGCGCTGGAGTTCGTTGGAGTCCCGAGTTTTATCAAACGGATAACTGGAATGGTACCGCTCGTGGCGCTGTTTTCAGTGCCCCCGACTTCTTGGCTAATATCCACAGCACGGTATACCCAGGCGCGGGCGCCGGCACCTTTTACTACGGGGATCCGGGAGTTCCGAAAAATTTCACCAAGAATTCGCCGTTTCAGTTCTCCCCTCGATTTGGAGTTACGTACTCTCTTAGCGGCAAGACGGTCATGCGTGCCGGTGCGGCGCTCGTGTACGACGAGCCGAACTTCTTCACGTCGGAGCGCATGCAAGACGATGCGCCATGGGGCGAGGAAATTACCAATGCGCCCGTCACCGCGCCCGTCAACTTTACTGATCCTTGGACTAGTGGCACCTCGATAACCAGCGATCCGTACCCGGCGGCTCTGGTGCCGAGCAAAAACGAGACATTTCCGCTGGGAACTCAGTTCATTGGCCTCACGGGGCGATTTCGCACGCCGGAAGTGCTGCAGTGGACTCTCAGCGTGCAGCACAATTTCGGCCGCGGCTGGCAAGCTGAGGCCGACTACATCGGGAACAAGAGCTCCTTCCTCCCCATCGGTGACCCTATGAGTCAGGCGATTTACATTCCCGGAACATGGGGAGCAAATGGTACCGGCTGCTCCCCGATAGCTACCACAGGCCCAAACGCTGTCAAGCCAGGCGCAGCCGGGACGGCGTGCTCCACGACGGGCAACGAGGCTTCGCGATTTGTTTTAACGACCGAGAACCCCGCCGAGGGTCCATATTATGCGGGCGGAGGCAGCTCGGTCATCGTCGACCCTGCAGCGAATGCCAGCTATAACGGTGCAATATTCAGCCTGCAACATCGCTTGTCGTCGACATTTCTCCTAATGACCAACTACACTTGGTCGCATTGTATCGATATCTCCGACGCCAGTGGCGACACGAGTGGCTCGTCAGTACGGGATATCTACGACCTGAAGCTGGACAAAGGGAACTGCGGATTCGATTACAGAAGCATCTACAACTTATCCCTCGTGGCAATGAGCCATTTCAGCTTAGCGAACCGATTGCTATCGGAGCTTGTTAACAATTGGACGATCTCCCCCATCGTCAAAATAACGGATGGCGCGCCGTTCGGGGTCAATTCGGGGATAGATACCTCACTCACGGATGTTGGGAATGACAATCCAGATCTTACCCACACAAGCCCCGTTTTTACACACGCGACGCTCCGCAGTGGGCCCGCAAGCAACGCAAACTATATGAATAAAGCCGCCTTCAGCACGCCTGCCTCGGGCTTGGACGTATTCGGGACTCTCGGGAGAAATACCTTTCGTGGTCCCAAGCAGTTGCAGGACGATGTCTCCCTGAACCGGGCTTTCCCGGTGCACGAAGGTATGGCCGTGAATTTACGTCTGGATTCGTTTAATCTTTTGAACCACCCGGACTTTGGTAATCCCAGCAACAGCTTGACCTCCTCAACCTTCGGCGATATCACTGGAACCAATTACAACGCCAGACTCTTCCAGGGATCCGTCAAGTTCACTTTCTAACCTGTTCGTCGCTCCCCCCAGTTGCTCAGGGATTGGGTGCCCGCACTCCGGGCATCCAATCCATTTGTCCACCCCTATGGCTTCTTGAAGGGAGCACCTGTTATGAAGACATTCAGTTCGCTGCGCCGCGATTTTCTGCGCGCCGGCAGTTTGGGCGTGGCCGGAGCCGCGATTCCGGCGGTTTCCTTGGGTGCTGCAGCTCAGTCGAGCGATCCGTCGCCAGGGAGCCTCTTCTTCAACGTCCGTCAATACGGCGCCACGGGAGACGGCAAGACGCTTGACACGCAGGGCGTCAATCGCGCCATTGAGGCCGCCGCAGCCGCGGGCGGCGGGGTGGTTGTCTTTCCCGCCGGGACCTATCTCTGCTTTTCCATCCATCTGAAGAGCCATGTGCATCTGCGTCTCGACGAAGGCTCCACAATCCTGGCCGCCGCCTCGCCGCTGCCCGGTGAAACCACCGGCTACAACGGCGGAGTTTACGATGCAGCTGAACCCCAAAACCCCGCTTGGGAACCTTACCAGGATTACGGCCACAACCACTGGCACAACTCCCTCATCTGGGGCGAGAACATCCACGACTTCAGCATCACCGGCACCGGCCTCATCTACGGCAAAGGCCTCGCCCGTTCACAAGGTCCACCACACCATCGTCTACCACAACATCACAGCGCCCCTCGCAACTACCCTCGCCCGGACTACCCGTACCCGAACTACGCTGCCGAGCAGCCCGGCGTGGGCAATAAAGCGGTCGCGCTCAAGAACTGCCGCAACGTGCTGCTGCGCGATTTCTCCATCCTCAAGGGCGGCCACTTCGGCCTGCTGTTGACCGGCGTGGACAACCTCACCATCGACAATCTCTGCATCGACACCGACCGTGACGGCATGGACATCGACTGCTGCCAGAACGTGCGCGTATCAAACTGCACGGTCAACGACCCTTGGGACGACGGCATCTGCCCCAAGTCGAGCTATGCGCTTGGCTATCCGCGCCCCTGCAAGAACGTGACCATCGCCAACTGCTGGACGACGGGTGCTTACGAATTGGGTACGGTGCTCGACGGGACCTTTAAGAAGTTCGCGCCGGACGTTCGCGTCCCACACAACGGGCGGATCAAGTGCGGCACGGAGTCCAATGGCGGATTCATCAACTTCACCATCACCGGCTGCGTGCTCGAGGGGTCGATGGGTTACGCACTGGAAACGGTAGACGGGGCGCTGCTGGAAGACATCGTCATCGCCAACACGACGATGCGCGATCTGTACTGCGGGCCGGTCTTCCTGCGGCTCGGCGCGCGGCTTCGCGGACCCAAGGCGACGACGAAGGTCGGCACGCTGAAGCGCGTGCTCATCAGCAACCTGGACTGCTACAACGCGCCCATGCGCCAGGGCTCGATTTTCTCCGGCATTCCCGGCTACCCGATTGAAGACCTCAAGCTCGACAACATTTACATCCAGACCGTGGGCGGCGGCACAGCCGACATGGCGCAGGTTGTCCCGCCCGAGGAGATCGACGCCTATCCCGAACCCGGCCGCTTCGGGCCCATGCCCTCCTCGGGATTCTATCTCCGCCACATTCGCAACCTTGAAATGAGCCACGTGGAGATTGCAAACGCCACTCCCGACGCCCGTCCCGCGTTTTCCCTCACTGATGTGGAACGCGCGGACTTCTTCGCCATCACCGCTTCGCGTAATGCCGGCAACGCCTTCGCTCTCCACGATGTGAAGGATCTCCGCATCGGCTGGAGCCGCGCCGCAGCGGATACGGCGCTGAGCAGTGTGGACAACAAGCTGCTGTGAAACCGGGCAAAGGGCCACGCATGCCTGGTCATTGTTGCAGGATCCATGGCAAGAACCAGATTGGGTAAAGAATAACCGCAAGAAGGAGAACCATGGAAACCACGGAGAACAATCGCAGGGAATTTATGAAAACCGGCGGCGCGGCGCTGGCGGCTACCGCGTTTGCATCGAGCGCGCGCAGCTATGCCGCCATCCGCGGCGCTAACGATCGCGTGCGGGTGGGCGTGGTAGGCTGCGGCGATCGCATGAAAGGCGGCGACCTTCCCGCCTTCCAACACAGCGCCAAAGAACTGAACTTCCAGATCGTCGCGGTCTCCGATATCTGGAACCGGCGGCGCGAAGAAGGCGCGGCCTATATCGAGAAGCTCTGCGGCAATCGCCCCGACCCGGTGCGGAATAATGATGAGCTCTATGCGCGCAAAGATGTGGACGCGGTGATCATTGCCACCGCCGATTTTCAACATGCATACCACGGCACGGAAGCTGTGCGCGCGGGCCGCGATGCTTACGTCGAGAAGCCCACCGCACACACCATGGCCGATGCGCGCATGATTCTCGACGCGGTGAAGAAGAGCGGGCGAATTGTGCAGGTGGGCACGCAGCGCCGCTCGACGCCGAGTTACATGAAGGCCGCCGAATAC
This sequence comes from Acidobacteriaceae bacterium, assembly GCA_030038435.1. GTDB lineage: Bacteria > Acidobacteriota > Terriglobia > Terriglobales > Acidobacteriaceae > Telmatobacter. The sequence goes on from JASHOY010000130.1 coordinate 26,229, forward strand.
ATCAAGTCGGGTGCCTTCGGCGATATCGTGATGGTGGAGATGACCTGGAACGTTAACCAGCCGGGACGCTGGCGCCGGCCCCAAACCGTGCCCCTGCTCAAGGAGCAGGATACCGACTGGAGGCGCTATCTTCTCGACCGGACCATGGTGCCGTTCAATGCGCGGCATTATCTCGAGTTCCGGCTCTTCTGGCCCTATTCCTCGGGCATTCCCGACCAATGGCTGGTGCACCAGATCGATACCGTGCACTGGTTCTCCGGTCTGCCGCACCCGCGGTCGTGCGTAGCCAACGGCGGCATTTATCTGTGGAAAGACGGGCGCACCAACTGGGACACCATGACGTCGGTCTTCGATTACGGACCGCTCGACGACTTGTCGAAAGGCTTCCAGGTGCAGTACTCGTCGCGCTTTACCAATTCAGCCGGCGGCGTGAAAGAGCTCTATTACTCCAACGGCGGCATGATGGACATGGCCACGCAGAAGGTGACCCCGGAGGGTGGTCTGACCGCGCGTTTTGCGGCGCAGATGAATATGAAGCCCAATCTGCTGCCCAGTTTTTCCCTGATCAAGAAGACAGAAAATCCGGCCGCCGGCGCCCATGCCCATTTCGATCCCATGACCGCGGCCAACATGCGCAACTGGATGGAGTGCGTGCGCTCGCGCAAGACTCCCAACGCGCCCATCGAAGCCGGATACGACCACTCCGTTGCCCTGTGCATGAACATTGCCGCCATCCAAACCGGCGAAAAGATCACCTTCGACGATAAGACGCAGCAGTTGCTGGCCGGAGGCAAGCCCTATGAGGTCTAGCATGGTATTTCTTGCATCTTCTGCGGCGGGCCTGGCGCTCGCGGCCGGCGCATTTGCCGCACCCTCGGCGAACCGGGGCGTGCAGGTTACGCCCGACGTGGCGCAGCGGCGGGTCACGATCACCATCGATGGAAAGCCCTTCACCTCCTACATCTGGCCGGTGGAAGTAAAGAAGCCGGTACTGTTTCCAATTGTGGATGCGGACGGGTTCACCGTGACGCGCGGCTATCCGCTCGACCCGCGGCCCGGCGAGAGGACTGACCACCCGCACCACGTGGGCTTGTGGTTCAACTACAGCAACGTGAATGGTTTCGACTTCTGGAACAACTCCGATGCCATCCCGGCGGCGCGCCGGCCGAAGATGGGAACGATTGTCTTCAAAAAAATTGTCTCCGCAGAAAGCGGTGCGGGGCGCGGCGAGCTGACCACCGAATCTACATGGGTAACCGGCGCGGGCGAGCCCATCATCGGCGAGACAACACGTTTTGTATTTGCGCGAGACGCCGACGGCACGCGGATGATTGACCGCACGGCCACGCTGCATGCCCTTGCCAAAGTGGTCTTTCATGACGACAAAGACGGATTGCTGGGCCTGCGCGTGGCCAGTTGGCTGGAGTCGCCGACCGCCAAGGGCGGCGTGTTTCGCGACGAGAGCGGCGCGGTAACCAAAGTGAACGCAGCGTCTCCGGGGGCATCCGGTGTTTACCTGACCAGCGAGGGCGTGAAAGGAGATGCGGCCTGGGGAACGCGCGGCAAGTGGTGCGCGCTCACCGGGCACACCGGCAACCACACGGCGACCATTGCAATCTTCGATGATCCCAGCAATCCCGGCTATCCTACGTACTGGCATGCGCGCGGCTACGGGCTCTTTGCGGCAAATCCCCTGGGGCGCGATAAGTTCGATCCCAGGCAACCGGCGTTCAATTACACGCTGCAAAAAGGGCAGACCGCCGTCTTTCGCTATCGGGTAGTGATTTACACCCATGCGGCCTCGCCGCAGGAGCTGAACCGCGAAGCAGCGGCTTTCGACGCCGCATATAAATAGGCACGTTCCCGGCCGCATTCTGGCGAGCCAACGGCCGGCGCGGCTGCCGCCCTTCGCCGCGCAGGCATCCCCGTGCTAGAGTTGGAATCCACGGAGATGATTCAGACCATGGCGGCTGAGATCCAGCTTGCGCCCCGCGGAGAAACCATTGAGCTGCAGCAGCAGGTCGCTCGCCTGCAGGCGCTGCTCGAAGCCTCCCGCCAGGTACATTCGACCATCCACGAACAGGAAGTTCTGGAGTCGGTGCTGCGCATCGTTGTGCGCGAACTGGAGATGGCAGGTGCGGCATTTACCGGATCGGGGCTAGTCTATGGACAGGTCACGGCCGATCCTGAAAACTCCGCCAACACTTCCCTGCTCCGCTATCCGCTCACGGACCGCGAGGGGCGCGCTATGACTGAGCTGGTCATAGCGCCGCCCGACGGCCGCGAGCTGACCATTTACGAAGCGGATTTTCTGGAAGGCCTGGCCCTGCAGGCTGCCGTAGCTCTCGAGAACGCGCACCATCACAAGCGCAATGTCGAGTTTGCGCGGGTGCAGCAGGATCTGGATGCGGCGCGCAACATTCAGCGCTCGCTGCTGCCGCAAACTCTCCCCAATATCGCCGGTTACTCGCTGGCCTTCCGTTCGGCTACTTGCTACGAGGTGGGCGGCGATTACCTTGACATCGTGAATCAGCCTGATGGCAGCCTGCTGATCGCCGTGGCTGACGTGGCCGGCAAGGGGCTGGCTTCGGCATTGATGTCGAGCAGTTTCCGTTCGGCGTTCCGGGCCATGGCGGCAACCGGTCTTCCCCTCGACGAGTTGGCGAAGCGCATGAATCAGCATCATTGGACCGAAGGCGAAGAGGCGCGCCGCCGCTACGTGACGGCCATTTTCCTGCGGCTGCTCCCCGCGGCCGGCGAAATCGAGGTCGTCAACGCCGGTCATAATCCCGGCTTTCTGCTCTCGCCCGGAGCGGCGCCCCGGCAATTCGAAGCGGCGGGCACGCCGCTGGGGCTTCTGCCCGGCATGGACTATGGCAGCGAGCGGCACCGCTTCCCGCCGGGTGCGCGGCTGCTGCTTTATACCGACGGGTTGACCGAAGTTTTCCGCGGGGATGAGGAATTTGGATCAGAAAGGCTTTTGAATGAATTTTCTAGCTGCCTGACCACCAAAGCCGATGCTATTCTCGAAGCATTGTGGACAGCCACGGAAGAATTTTCCGGCGGCGAACCGCAGAGGGACGACATGACCGCACTGGCGCTTTGCCGGAGTGAAGAGTCCACGGAGACGCGGGGATGAATGAAAAGAAATCCGCCACCGTGGAAGTGCGGCTGCCCTCGCGCATGGGTTACGAAAAAGTGGCCATGAGCACGGCATCGGCGGTGGCCAAATTAATGGGCTTCCGCGAAGACCGCGTCGAAGACCTGAAGACCGCCGTGGCCGAAGCCTGCATCAATGCCATCGAACACGGCAACCGGCTCAATGAGCGGCTCTCCGTGGGCGTGGTTCTTTCCGCCTGCGCGGATAAGTTGGAAGTGAAAGTGATCGACGACGGCAAGGGCATCACCCGGCAGCCCGCGAAGCCGGATATCGACCGGAAAATGCATGGCGAAGAAGACCCCCGCGGACTGGGCATGTTCCTCATCCAGGCGCTAGTGGACGAGGCCGAATGGGTGGCGGGGTCCGAAGGCAATAGCAGTTATGTGCGCCTGGTCATCCGTCTGGACAAAGATGCGGAATAATCGAATGCAGGAGACCATCCATCGTGCAGGCTGAAACCAAGTCGCGTGTTGACCAGCTTACTACCCCGGCCGGCCACCAGGTGGCGGTTTTGCGTTTTGAAGGCGACATCGCCAGCACCTCCAGGGACGCGGTGCTGGGCACCTATCAATCGCTGCCCAAGGAGACCACCCGGCTCGTGCTGCTGGACTTCACCAAAGTGGATTACATCAATTCGAGCGGCATCGCATTGGTGATTCAGCTTCTCATCGAAGCCTCCAACGCAGGCCAGAAGGTCTACGCCTTCGGTCTGTCTGCGCACTTCACCAAGGTCTTCACCATGGTGGGCATCACCAAGTACGCCGGCCTCTTTCCCAGCCAGGCGCAGGCTCTGGCGGCGCTTTAAAGTTCGGTCATGCAGCCGGACATCCCGGCACGCGCCACTCCCTGCCGTCCCGTTCCGCGTATCATTGCCCCTATGAACCTCGATGCCATTCAGGCTGCACTGCGCGACGCCGGCTGTGACGGCTGGCTCTTTTACGACCATCACCACCGCGACCCCATCGCCGCGCACATCCTCGGCCTCGACGAAAAAGCGCACGTCACCCGCCGCTGGTACTACTTCATTCCCGCCCAGGGCGAGCCGCGCAAGCTGGTGCACCGCATCGAGCAGGGACGGCTCGATACCCTGCCCGGCAGCAAAGGCCAATATTCAAGCTGGCAGGAGCTGGCCGCCGGCCTCGACGCCATGCTCGACCGCGCGCAACGCGTCGCCATGCAGTTCTCGCCCAACAACGACATTATGTATGTCTCCATGGTCGACGCCGGCACCATTGACTTTCTGCGCAGCCTGGGCAAAGAGATCGTCAGCTCCGCCGACCTGGTGAGCCAGTTCGAAGCCGTTCTGACGGAAGACCAGATGGCCACCCACGCCGCCGCGCAAATGGCCATCGACGAACTGCTGGCCGAGGGCTGGCGCGAGATGGGGCGGCGGCTGCGCCCGGCCTCCGGCGGGGCTGGCGAGTTGACGGAATTCGACCACGTGCAGTGGCTCAGCGAAGCCATGCGCCGGGAGGGCTTGGTCTGGGAGAACGGACCCAACGTCAGCGTCAATGCCAACAGCTCCGATTCCCACTACGAACCCACCGCCGACCGCTCGGCCGCGATCCGCGAAGGCGATTTCGTGCTCATCGATATCTGGGGCCGCCTCGACCGGCCCGGCAGCGTCTTCTACGACATCACCTGGACCGGCGTCGTGGGCCGGGAGCCAAGCCCGCAGGAGCAACAGGTCTTCACCACAGTTACGGCAGCTCGCGACGCGGCTGTTGCTTCCATCGAAAGCGCTTTTGCTGCCGGCCGGCCTATTTGCGGCTTTGAGGCCGATGATGCCGCGCGCAACGTCGTCCGCGAGGCCGGCCTGGGTGCCTTTTTCCCTCATCGTACCGGCCACAATATCTGCAATGAGCTGCATGGCCCCGGCGCGCATCTCGACAACCTCGAAACCCACGACCGCAGGCGAATCCTTCCCCAAACCTGCTTTTCCGTCGAACCGGGCGTCTATCTTCCCGAATTTGGGGTGCGCAGCGAAGTCAATATGCTCACTGCACCCGGCAAGGCCTGGGTGACGGGGAAAATTCAGCGGGAGCTGGTAAGAATCTGAACAGGCTGAAGACCTTGCCTCGTTCACCGGCGGCGCGGACTAAGGAAATCCATAATTTTTCAATGATCTGGACGTTTGGCCGCCCAAACCGCTTTTTGCACTTGTTTTATTGCAACTCAATCAAATAAAGTTGACACTAACTCGCTCAATCATGCATCTTATTAAATGTCAGAAAACACCACCATAAGGCGGGAAGCAAATCTATGGCAAAGATTATCGGAATTGACCTTGGAACAACCAATTCGTGTGTGGCTGTGCTGGAAGGCGGAGAGCCGAAAGTGATTCCCAATGAAGAGGGCGGCCGCACTACGCCTTCTGTGGTCGGCTTTACCAAGAGCGGCGAACGGCTCGTAGGCCAGGTGGCCAAGCGCCAGGCCATCACCAACCCGGAGAACACCATCTTCTCCATCAAGCGCTTCATGGGCCGCCGCTTCAACGAAGTGAACGCGGAGATGAAGATGGTGCCCTATAAGGTGGTCCAGCAGGGCGACCATGTCGCTGTAGTGGCGCAAGGCAAAGAGTACACCCCGCCTGAGATCTCCGCCATGATCCTGCAAAAGTTGAAGAAGAGCGCCGAAGCTTATCTGGGCGAAACGGTCAGCGAGGCCGTGATTACCGTCCCCGCCTACTTCAACGATGCGCAGCGCCAGGCCACCAAGGACGCCGGCAAAATCGCCGGCCTCGATGTGAAACGCATCGTCAACGAGCCTACGGCGGCCGCACTGGCCTACGGACTCGACAAGAAAAAAGATGAGACCATCGCCGTCTACGACTTCGGCGGCGGCACATTCGATATTTCCATCCTCGAAGTCGGCGAAGGAGTCATTGAGGTCAAGTCGACCAACGGCGACACCCACCTGGGCGGCGACAACCTCGACCAGCGCATCGTCGACTGGCTGATCACCGAGTTCAAGCAGGAGGAAGGCCTCGACCTGGCTTCGAAAGGCAATGAAATGGCCTTGCAGCGGCTCAAGGACGCCGCCGAGAAAGCCAAAATCGAGCTCTCAACCACTCTGGAAACGGAGATCAACCTGCCCTTCATCACCGCCGACGCCACCGGTCCCAAGCACCTGGTTCGGAAGCTCACTCGCGCCAAGCTCGAGCAGATGGTTCAGGACCTTCTCGAAAAGTCGATCGGCCCTTGCAAGCAGGCCATGTCCGATGCCAGCGTCACCACCAAAGACATTGACGAGGTGGTGCTGGTCGGCGGCCAGACCCGCATGCCCAAAATCCAGGAACTGGTGCGCACCCTCTTCGGCAAAGAGCCGCATCGCGGCGTGAACCCTGACGAAGTAGTCGCTGTGGGAGCAGCAGTGCAGGCAGGAGTGCTGGCCGGCGAGGTCAAGGACCTGCTGTTGCTCGACGTCACCCCGCTGACCCTGGCCATTGAGACGCTGGGCGGCGTGGCCACTCCCATGATTCCGCGCAACACCACCATCCCCACCAAGAAGACCGAGACCTTCTCCACGGCAGCGGATAGCCAGACCGAAGTTGAAGTGCACGTGCTGCAGGGCGAGCGCCCCATGGCCGGGCAGAACCGCACCCTGGGCAAGTTCAAGCTGGGCGGAATTCCCCCCGCCCCGCGGGGCGTGCCGCAGATCGAGGTCACTTTCGACATCGATGCCAACGGCATTCTCAATGTCACTGCCAAAGACATGGCCACCAGCAAGGACACGCGCATCACCATTACCTCCAGCTCCGGCCTCTCCAAAGAAGAGGTCGAGCGGATGGCCAAGGATGCCGAGGCACACGCCTCCGAGGATCGCGAGAAGCGCGACGAGATCGAGGCGCGTAATTCGCTCGACGGCCTTGTCTACAGCATTGAAAAAATGCTCAAGGAGAACGGCGACAAGATCCAGGGCCCGGAGAAAGCCGAAGTCGAAGCCGCGCTCACCGAAGCCCGGAACGCTATGGGCGGGACTCCATCCGTCAGTGACCTGAAAGCTGCGCATGAGAAGCTCACCCAGGCCAGCCACAAGCTCGCCGAGGTGCTCTACAAGGCCAACGCCGCGCAGGCGGCTTCGCAGCCCGGCGCTCCTTCCGGCGACGGCACACAACCCGGCGCCGCCCAGGGCAGCGAGCACAAGAAAGACGAAGGCGTAATCGACGCCGAGTACGTCGACGTCGAAGACAAAAAATAACGGACTGGCCGTCCCGGCAAACCCGCCTTCGGGCGAATATGCAATTTGGGGGTGGGTGGAGCGGATCCGTCCACCCCAATGTGTATGCGCTCCCATTTGGGTGGGTCTTAATCAATCCCAGGGATCGGTTGGCCGTCAAAGGAGATGAAGAATGACCGCCGGAACCAGAACCTGGCTTCGCTTCACCAACCCATAAAGAACCATTACGCGAACAGTTTTTTGAGAACCAACGGCAACTTTGGTTGCCAAACTCGCCCAATGCTTCGCATATCAACGCAGAATGGAAGATACAGAGTTCCCCCGGTCCGCGTTGCGGAATGCCCTTTTACGCCTTGGGTTGCGCATTCTCTCGCGTGCAAAGAGACCCCACGGCGCGGAGAAAAGCGCTGGGACCACAGAGAGTTTCACAAGTCACGTCGAAGACCTTCAGCAGATCCGAGCGCAGCTCCTGTATGCGCAGGATGCGGATACTCGCATCCCGCTTCTTCAGCGCTCCCGCCACGCGAATGGCCCGCGCCAGATTCACTGACTGGCTGATGACTGCTACGTCGAATCGGCCTTCGGGAAGAATCTTGAGTACGCTGTTGCTGGTCGTGGATTCGACCTCGTAGCCTTCATTTCGCAGAATCAAATCGCGCGACAGGCGAAGATGATCGTCGTCGCCAACCGAAAGAATTCGGAACCCGGGAACCATAGGCACACCCATCAAAACTGCAACCTGTCACTTGAATCGATCACGTCCTCGTTCAGGGGAGCAGGAAGAGAGACTGGAAGAGCACTGCAAGAAACTGCCGCAGGCCAGAAAGAATACAAATATCAATTGATCTCTCGAAAATCCTGTTCGCCCCCAGGCAAAGGCTTCGAGCTGCATTTGTTGTCCACTAAAAGAATATCCCCAAATTCAAACCTCGGTAACTAGTCGGTCCTGAAAAATCTCATAACATGCTTTATTGTCAATAACATAAAATGGATTAATGTGGTATAATTGCCTCAGTTTCATGGCAACTTCTGCTGATAACTGGGGAAAAACGAATGCGTC
>JASHOY010000131.1 GCA_030038435.1 Acidobacteriaceae bacterium
TTCAACTTCCTTGCCCAGGTCGCGCGCGAGATCGTGCACCAGGCGGCGGAACTTCTCGAATGTGCCGCGGATGGGCATCATGCGCACACTCATGGAGTTCTCGCGCAGTGCCGACGTCAGTCTCTCGATCTCTTCGGCAACCGATGTCAACTCCGGATCATCGCGCTGCGCCGAGATCTCGCCGAGCCGCGCCTGCACCGTCACCAGCTCGCCCACCAGGTTTACCAGCCGGTCGAGCCTGGCGGCGGGAACGCGAAGGCTGGTAGCATTGTCCGGTTGGTCGTAGGCGCGTCGGCCCGGCCTGCCTGACCGCTCTTCTTCGAAGGCGCCTGTTCCTGCTTTCGGTTCAACCCGAGCTTTCCGCTCATTCTCATTGGCCACGGCCGGAGTTGCCGAGCCCTCAATCGTCAACTCGCAATCGCTCTCGACAAAAATGAACACGTCGCGAATCGCATCTTCGCCGGCGCAGGTGCGAAGTATCATCTCCCAGGAGATGTAGCAGCGCTCCGGATCGAGTTCCTCGAGCGGCGGCAATGCCTCCATCGCAGCCTTCACCGAAAGCCCGCCCAGTTGTCGAAGTTCGCCCAGCAGGAGGAGCGGGTTTGCGCCGCAGCGCATCAGCTCCGGTCCCGGCGCAAAGCGGATTCTCCATTCTGACTCCGGCGCCTCCTTGGCAGCGGCGGCCGGAGCTCTCTTGACGCTCTCCTCGGCCGGCGCCCCCGCATCCATTCCTGCCAGCCGCCTGATGCCTTCCAGGATCGCCGAGCGCGCTGTCGACGGGTCGGCTTGGGCAGCTTCGCTTTCATCCTCAAGCATCGTCCGCATATGATCGAGCGCCGAAAGTGTCAGGTCGATCAGCTCGGAGGTGACGGCGATCCGGCCATTACGCACCGCGTCGAATGCCGATTCCAGGTTGTGAGTAAAAGCGGCCAGCCGGTCGAAGCCGAACATGGATCCGGAGCCCTTGATGGTATGCAGTCCCCGGAAAATCTCCCCGATAAGATCTGCATCTGCAGGGTCATGGTGCAGATCAAGCAGAGATGACTCCAGTTGGGCAAGGATTTCGCGGGCTTCCTCGCGAAAGCTTTGCTTGAACTGCTCGGGAGTGCCTGTCACCAATTCCATCTTTCCCGCTATCCCGCCAGTCAATTGGCGCCGGTTGGCGCAACCAGCTCCCGCAATCCGGCACCGGCAAGCACCTCCGCCACCGGCTCAGCCAGTCCATCCACAATCATCCATTTCACGCCCGCTTGCTGCGCCGCCCTTTGTCCGGCCCACAGCAGTTGCGCTGCGGTAACGTCCAGAGCGCTGGCGGCGCCCAACGCAACGCGTATCTCCCGCCTCACCCCGACCGCCTCAAGCAGGACAGACTTCAGCTCGGCCGCACAGGAAATCTCGATTTCGCCGTCCAGGCGTATCAGGCTCCAATCTTCCTGTTGCTCGATGGATATACCCAAGGTCTGCTCCAGCGCGGATTCGCGGGCCGCGACATATTGAATGCGGCAAATGGATTCATCGGCAATGACCGAGCAATTCAACTGTGGATTGTTTCGCTATGCGGATGTGGATTTTCTAATCAAGACAGGACCGGCCGGCTTTGTCTGAATCGGTTTTGGTCAGAAGATCTCGATGGCCGGCCGGCTGTGATCGCTCGCCGATTGCTCGCCGGACACCGCGAGGTGCGTAAGAGTCTGGCTCGCCATGCGGTAACGGTCCAGGTGCCCGGCCAGGATCAACTTGAAGGTTCGTTCCAGCTGACCGGTCCAGCTTGTGTCGCCGGGTTTCTCCGCGACCACCTGCAGATGATCGCGCATCTCCAGCAGCGCCTCCTGCACGTGGCCCAGGCGCTGCCGCATCACGTCCTGGAACTGTATGTGTCCCAGCGCTTCGGAAAAACGCTCAACTGTTTCTGCATAATTGGCTTCCACTTCTGAGATCACATCGAGCAGCAATGTGCTGTTGGAGGAGAACTGCTCCTGCAAGCTGCCCAGATCCGCAACCAGGTGGTTCATCGCCAGCCCGGCCTCCTGCTGGCCGAGCGCAGCCGTGGCTTCTTCCATCCCGTGCTGCACCTTGCTGCATGTGGAATTGATCTTCTCTGAAATCTCCGCGGCCGCGTTGCTCGACATCACGGCCAGCTTCCTTACCTCCGCGGCCACCACCGCAAAACCCCGGCCGGCATTGCCCGCCCGCGCCGCCTCGATCTCCGCATTCAGCGCCAGTAGATTGGTCTGCTGGGCAATCGATTTGATGAGCTTGATCAGCGGAGTCAGCGCGCAGACTTCGTCGGTCAGATACCGGATGCGCTCAAGGTCGGTGCGCAACGCATTCATCTGCACCTGCAGCTGGGTCTCAATGGCGCCAATCAATTCTCGGTTCGTTTCTACACGCTGCTGCGTATTTTCGGTCAGTTGCCGGCCGCTGGCTACTGAAGTGGCAATCTTCTCCTTCTGCCGGTTGGCGCGGTCGATCAGGCAGCCGATCTGTTCGATGGCCGCCACCACCTCGCGCTCCGACTCGGCCAGCGAGTCTCCGACCTGCTCGTGCAGCACATCGATATATATCCCCGAGTCCCGGAGCTCTCCCTGCAGCACCTCGCGCCCCGCCAGCATGCGCGACAGGTCCTTGAACTCCAATTGTCCAAAGGCCCACATGTCTTTCACCGCAAGCCGCGCTTCCGCATAGTTCTTCCAGCGGTAAAAAAAGGCCGGCCCAAGAAGCAGCAACACCAGCAATGCGCCGCAGCGAAGACGAAGGGGAGCAAATTCCGGTCCGGCCCAGTGGCAAAGCAGGACCCAGAAGCTCCAGAGAAACACCAGCTTGGTCAGCGCCTCCCAGGCCATCCGCCTGCGGATCCTGCCCAGGCGCGAAGCTACCGTCTTCTCCACAGCCTGCGGGTCCAGCGTCGCCGGTATCGACGGCACTGCGGCTTTCTCCCCCGCTGTCAAAACCGCCGACGCCATCTCCTCACGCTCCCGGCAGCACTTTTTTGATGGTGGCAATCAGATCGTTGCCGGAAACCGGCTTCACCAGCCAGCCCGTGGCCCCTGCCTGCTTGCCCTCGTTGCGCTTGGCCGCTTCGCTTTCCGTGGTCAGGGTCAGTATGGGCACGAACTTCACTCCCGGAAGCCCGCGCACGCTGCGAATCAATTCCATTCCCCCCATCACCGGCATATTGATGTCGGTAAGGATCAGGCTCGGCTTCAATCCTGCTTTCAGCCTTTCCAGGGCCTCCCGGCCGTTGCCGGCGGTCTCCACTTCATAGCCGTTGAGCGTCAGCGTGGTCTTCAGGCTTAATACCATGGTTACGGAGTCGTCGACTACGAGGATTGTCTTCGCCATCCAAGCTCCTATTGGCTCAACCGGCGCGGCCACACGAACGCTCGCATCCCCGCTTCCCGCAGCCGCTGGCCGGCATGCGTGGTCTCTTTCGCGGAATCTGCGGCCAATTAGGTCATCGGCCTGGAGAGTTCAGGCTTTAATGGAAAGCTTAGGCCGGGATCTTTGGCGAGTTCCTCAAAGAGGCGTGCAAGACGCTCTCTGCCAGTCACATCGGATTTTCGCCCCGATTCGATGACATTACACGAATTCCAGTGCGTCTCCATCTCCTTGCCTGCAAACAGATCAAAGAGACCTGCATCGCGGTTCGATCAGGCGCGTTCCCACGCGGAGCGGAACAAGATCCTTCGTGTTCATTCGCGGATACGAAAGATGCCCGTGACCACGGCGCTGTCCTTGCGTCCTGGCGCGGTCGCAAATCCTTTAATCGTCAACTCCGTTCCCTTCACTACAATTGGCGCCCGATACACCGCGGAACCTTCAACCGGCTCGGAACTGTCGACGGTGAAGTGAATCACCGCTGACGGCGTCCCGCAATGCAATGTCACTTCCGTTTCGCCGTCGAAGACGCCGGGCTTCGGGGAAAAGACCGGCTCTTCGGTCGTATCTTTATTCAGAGGCGCCGGGATCAGACCCAGACTTGCGGTTTCCTCCGGTACCCTCAAACCCCAGACCACCGATTCAAGGTAAGCCCGCTGTAACTCGTCAACAGGCCAACCCTGGTAGTTATCGTTCCAGTGCGCGAGGAGCCTTTGCGCCTTGCCGAATTCGCTGCTGATGCGCGCCATCAGAGCCGGCCCCGCCGCAACCACAAATAGATCGATGCGCGGTCTCCTCATACCATCGAAAATTGTCGCGTCGTAGATACCTGGGAAAGGAATTGAAAGCGTGATCAAAGATCCCGTCTTGATGAAAGTCCCCCGGGATGAACCAGAAGCCGAAGGCCCGAGATGGCGAAGGTCGTATAAGTAGTGCCCGTCGGGCAAAGCTGAAACCAAACCTCCGATATTGACCAGATGATTGCGGCCCAGGGCAGCCACCTCTTCGTCGCGCGGCAATTTCGCACCCTCGCCCAGTTCTCTGGCATCATCTCCCCTATCGTAAAGCAGAGCCGTGCGGACACGCGCCAGCATTTCTGCGGCAAAAAGATCCGGTTCACGGTACAGGCTGGGAACGCGAAAACCGCGTGCGCATTGCCGTCGGGTGAAACACTCGTAGAGGATGCGCTGACCGTCGGGTAACAGGACAATAATCGAGTTACTCGGCTTCTCCTCGTCTGGCTGCAGGAGCGCGCCCGGAACAATCGCATCTCCGGTTCGAAGCACTTGGCCGTCGCCTTCTTCATGCCATGATCCCCGTACTCGCCACGCAACACCCAAAGCCGAGCCGCCACCCGGCTGCACATATGCCGCAGATACAGAGGCAACCAAAATCGCGGCCGTCAAACACGGCGCAGCGAATCGCCATGCGCGACAGATGACTAAGACGATTGACATACAGGAATAAAACGAACTGCAGGCATTCCGCATATCACACAATTGTTTCACAGAGCCGCAAAGACGTCGACGCGCAGAAAAGACATTGGGCAACCGAATTAAGCGGTTGAATCATCGTAATATGTGCTTGCGCTTCCCGGGGGTGGGTGTTCCCACATTTAAAGCCGCGAGCTTTACGCGTCCATAGGAAAGCATGAATTACGTTAAGACCGATTGTGAATCTGCAGTCACGGCGGAGTGAGATTGCCTGACTCTTTGTTCCCGTATTGACCGGGCTCGGCATTTTTCTATCTGGCTTCTCTTAGTTATAACGACCGCTTGTCCGAATCTCACTTAACCCTTAACCAAACCCACAATCCTTTACCTCAGGCGAAGGTGTGACTCCATGGCTGAAGACTTGGGGAATTCTCAGTGCGCAAATAGGCCTTTACTTATATTCCGCATTAGAACACTAATCAGCATTGTGATCGCCTCAGTTCCCGGAGCGCTGCTCCTGGCTCAGAGCCCTACACCCGTGCCGGTTCTCACCTGGCGATATGACCTCACTCATGCCGGCGCAAATACCGACGAAACGCTGCTGACCCCGCAAAATGTAAATGTCAACTCGTTTGGCAAGCTATTCTCTCTTCCGGTCGACGGCGAGGTATTTGCGCAGCCGCTCTATGTGCCCAACCTGAAAATGAGTGACGGCCTGGTACACAACGTCGTCTTCGTCGCCACCGAGAACGATTCCATCTACGCCTTCGATGCTGATTCGAATAGCGGCGCGAATGCAAATCCCATATGGCAAATCAGCCTGCTCACTTCAGCCCATGGAGCAGGCGCGGGCGCTACCCCCATACCTTGGCAGGATACGGGATCTCCTGACATAGCTCCTGTCATCGGCATCACCGGGACACCGGCCATCGATCTCACTACGGACACGATGTACATTGTCGCCGCAACCAAGGAGAACGGCGTTTATTACTCCCGGCTGCACGCGATTAACATTACCACCGGCGCCGAACAGCCCGGCAGTCCGGTGAACATTACGGCGACTGTAGCCGGCACGGGGCTGGGCAGCTCAGGCGGCCAGTTGACTTTCAGTCCCATGTGGGAAAACCAGCGGCCTGCGCTGGATCTTTACAACGGCTATATCTACATCGGCTATGCCGCCCATGGAGATAATGGAGACTATCATGGCTGGCTGTTTGCCTACAACGCCACCACCCTGAAACAAACCGCCGCCTTATGTCTTACGCCAAACACATACGGTGCCGGAGTCTGGGGATCAGGCGCCGGTTTCCCAATTGACGACGATGCCCCCGGCGGCCGGATGTTCCTGACTACCGGAAACGGGGACACTTCGACTTATCCCCCGTTCGGCGCTAACACCGAATTTGGTGAAAGTGTCATCGATTTCAGCCTTGCCAATGGAGGACTCACCCCCACGGATGCTTTCACCGCTTTTAACTATCAGACCCTTAATGATCACGATTGGGACCTGGGTTCCGGCGGCGCTCTGATGCTACCTGATCAGCAGGGAGCCTACCCGCATATTCTCATCGCGGGAGGCAAAGAGGGCCGGATTCTCGTACTCAACCGAGATAAGTTGGGGGGCTACCCTGCATCCGGAGCCACCTCCGATCCCAATGCGCTTCAGGAGATAACCGGGATCACGACGCCCGGCGAAGGATATTGGAACACCGCGGCCTATTGGAACGGAAATGTATATATCTGGCCGGAAAACGGTTCGCCGATGTTATATACAGTCAACGATGGCATGCTGAGCGCCCAGCCATCAAGCCAGGCGACAAGCGTCACCTCGTCATTCCCCAGCCCCTCCTTCTCCATTTCTTCCGATGGCACCCAGGATGGCATTGCCTGGGCAGTGCGTTCCGACCAGTTCAATACTGACGGACCAGCGGTTCTGTACGCGTGGGACGCAAATAACTTGACAACTCCAATCTATGAAAGTGACACCAACCCCTCACGCGATTCCGCCGGCCCCGCCAACAAATTCTCCATCCCGGTAGTAACCAACGGCAAAGTCTACGTGGCCACCAACGGCGAGGTGGACGTGTATGGTCTGCTTAGCGGGCAACCCCAGGCCGGCGCGCCCGCGATTTTGCCCGACGGCGGCACATTCACAACCCCTCAAATCGTCTCCCTTTCCAGTTCCACCTCATCGGCTGAAATCTACTACACCCTGGATGGTTCCACTCCGACGACGGAGTCAACTGCCTATTCCGGACCAATCACGATAAACAGCGATAGCATTTTGAGTGCAATTGCCAGCGCTCCCGGATACATCCAGAGCAATGTAAGTACCGCCACGTTCACATTCTCAAACGAAACGCCACCGCCAACGTTGTCACCCGCGGCCGGAACTTATCTGAATGCACAAAACGTAGCGATTTCTGATGCTGACTCAAGCGCCAAGATTTACTACACCACGGATGGATCGACGCCATCCGCTTCATCTACTCTCTATGCCGGTCCCATTACCGTGGCAAGTTCGGAAACCTTGTCCGCTATTGCCATCGATCCGACCAAACAGAACAGTAACATTGTAAAAGCTGCCTACATAATTCAAGAAGGTGGGTCCACCATTAGCTTTCCGGATGGTTTCTCGAATCCCCAGGGACTTACCTTTAATGGCAGCGCCGTGGCTCAGGATGATACTCGTTTGCAGCTCACCAACGGCGGTCTGTGGCAGGCGGGCAGCGTGTTCTGGAGTGCGCCAATTGACATTCAGGCCTTCACGACCAACTTCGAGTTCCAGCTATCGGATGCGCAGGGAAATGGCATAACATTCACGATTCAGAACATGGGACCGCGGGCACTCGGCGGCGATTCCGCGGGGCTCGGATATCAGGGCATTCAGAATAGCGTTGCCATCAAATTCAATTTCTATAATTACGAAAATGAAGGGAGTGACTCAACGGGAGTTTATACCGACGGCGAGCCACCCATTACACCAACGACAGATATCAGTCCAAGCGGAATTCAACTCGGGAGCGGCGATTCCATTCAAGCACAGGTCACTTATGATGGCACAACACTGACTTTAAACCTTCACGATTTGGTGACCAATGATACATTCACCATGTCAAAGCAAATCGACATTCCGCAGATTGTCGGCGGGAATTTCGCCTACGTCGGATTCACTGGTGGAACCGGAGGATTGACCTCCAGCCAAAAGCTCCTGACTTGGACTTACACCGCGCAGACACCTAAACAGTCCGGGCCACCTGAGTTCGCGCTGTCCAGCAGTGCATCGCCAACGGTCCCAGTTGGTAGCTCCACTACAACCACCATTACCATCATGCCCAGTGACGGATTTACGGGCCAGGTGCAACTCGCTTGCGCCGTCACAAACGGACCTGCAGCCCCCGCCAATCCACCAACCTGCTCCGTAACTCAACCTGCAGCCATCACCGGGTCCCAACCGGTAACGGCAACATTAACCATCGGTACCGCAAAGGACACGGCGGCTTCCCTCCACAATCCGCTCGAACACCTCCTCCAATTGGGCGAAGGAGGAACTCTCAGCGCCGTCTTGTTCTTCTGGCTACCCCTGCGTCGGCGTAAGTGGCGCACCCTGCTCGGCACCTTACTGCTATTCAGCGTAGCCATGATCGCGAATGGATGCGGCAGCGGCTATAAACTCGCTACTTCGTCTTCCAGTGCAAGTTCTGGTACCACGCCAGGTAATTACACCATTACCGTTTCCGGCACCAGCGGATCTCAAGTAGAGAACACCACCTTGACGGTGACCGTCCAGTAATCGAAGGTTTGCATGTAACCAACGCAAGCAGCTTTCTTCATTTTGACGCAGTGCCTGGTGTCTGCCAGGTCACTGCGCCAGGAGATGCTCCGTGTGAAGTCTCAACCGGCTTCCCCACGCCCCGCAGATTGTCGTCGACAAGAAGGATGCCGGTCGAGCGGCTGCCTTCGACTTCTAGAAAGTGGCTCGTATCCTGCGGCTCGATCGAATTTACAATCTGAATTTCGCTGCAATCGACCAGCTGGATAATCGGCATTGATCCGATGACCGGGGTCGAGGTGAATCCCGAGATACGAGACCTCTTGACATCATCAAAGATAACCGTTGGGCGCGTCTCTCGCGCACCGGTACTGAAAGTTGTTTTTTGCATCAGCAGTCCGTTCGCATGTCGCGCATACAATCCTGATGCCGGCAGCATTCCGAACATCCAAACCTCGGGATAGCCGTTGGGCCTTTCCGGAACCGTGCCCCCCAGCCATTCTGCACGAGATGGATAGATGTTGCTGGTATTCACATTCGAGAGCACTACATCCTGAACTATCGTTCCGGGAAATCCTGTAATGCAGCTTGCCATCAGAGTGTCTGTCGCGTGAATATCCTCGATGCTTACATGTCTCAGCCCGCGCTGGGAATACTTGTAAGGATCTTTGCGATTGCCGAGACGAATGAAGATGGGCGCGCGCACACGTTCCATTTGGATGCCGATGACTTGAACCCCATCAATCCAGCCGCCATCAACAATTTCAAGTGCAACTCCCGAGATTACGCGCTCGTCATACGCAACATCCCCGCTATAAACCGTCGAATTTGAGAATATAACATTCTCAAATCCGCCCTCCGATTCAGTGCCGACTTTGAACCCATTGCAACAGGTAGTCAGCGAGCAACCACTCACCTTTACGCCTTTTACTAGACGCGGTTCTCCCCCATTGGGATCAGTAGTCTTCAGGCATATAGCATCATCACCGGTCTGCACAATGCAGTTTGAGATTTCGACGTTCTGACACCCAGTTAGATCAATCCCGTCTGTGTTCGGGCCATCCACCGGATTGTTAATTGCGATCCGCTCGATGGTTACGTCGTCGCAATTGAAGGCGTGCAGCGTCCAGCCCGGGGAATTGTCGATTCGCACATCCCGGATCTGCACTCCACGGCATTCCTTAAAGAAAATCATCGGGCTTGGACGTCCAGCTTTCTTCGGTTTCAGCTTATGAGAAGCCACGCCTCTCCAAAGTTCATCCGAAGGCATAGGCTCCTCGCCGGAGGGCTCCCAGAAACTTCGCCCCTGACCATCAATCCTGCCGCTCCCGGCAATTCCCACATCATCGGCATTTGTAGCAAAGATCAGATGGCGTCCTGGGCCACCTCCGTAATCGCTGATGGATTTGCTGCCAAGCAGGGTTGCTCCCACATCCAGATATAGAGTTACTCTGCTGAGTAACTCGAGCTTTCCGGTTAGAAAGGTTCCGCGAGGAACCAGTACAACACCTCCACCTTGCGAATGCGCGTCGGTAACCGCGCGCTGAATCGACTCGGTGTTCAGCTCTTTACCGCCTGAGTGAGCGCCATAATCCAGAATGTTCTTCGCTGCATATGCCGATCGACCCCAATCGCGGCGGACGTCGGCCACTGCCAGTGCGAACATGGCGGAAAGAAAATCTCTTCTTTGCATTGCACGCCTCACGGGTTCTGGTCGCCGGACGCCGATCTCAAGACGGTGGACAGCGTTATCCAGACTGACTTCAAAGCCATTACAACCAACAAGAACCGTCTAAAGCATCAAGGAAGCGAAGCTACACGATCAACGAATGGCGAGTAAAGATATCGGAATATCTATCTTGTTGAGTCGCCCAATCGAATGGTAATTCCAATGCGAGCCACGCGTGGTTGGCCCAGGGTAATGTACGGCGTTTTGGAAACCTCGATATTCTCGTCAGTCAGATTCTCGCCCGCCGCGAACACTCCGAATCGGCTGCCTAGCTGGTGGGATGCATAAGCATCAAGCCGATAGAATCCGCCAAGCAGATAGTGATTCGCATCATCGTCATACATGCGGCCGCTCAGGCGCCCCTGAAGGCTGAAGACGCCCAGGGAGGGCTTGTAGGCGCGCAGATTCAGGTTTCCCATATTGCGGGGAACCTCTGGAATCCAGTTACCGTAATCCTCACTACCCCGCGATACCACCGCATGAGCATATTGATAGCCGCCGTTTATTGCCAGCCACGGCCTCAGTGCGAGTTCGAAATCCGCAGAAACACCGCGGCTTTCAATTTGCCCAAGGTTCTCTCGTACGAGCAAGATTGGAGACGAGTTGGGATTAATCGTGAATGCGCTGATGGGACGGTTTACCTGGGTAAGAAAGTAACTTGCCCGAATGCTTCCCCAATGACGCACAGTGGTAATTCCGCTTTCCCATCCCGTAGCCCTTTCGCTCAGCAAATCGCCGTTAGGCTCAGTCAGTTCATTACCCACTTCGGTGGCGCGGTAGAGCTCGCTGGGAGTCGGGGCGCGGAAGGCGCGAAACCCCGACGCCGAGATTGCCCAGTCTTTCCACAATCGGCGTGAGATCCCCAGGCGCGGATCAAACAGGCGCTCGTCGCGCTGGGACGGCTGCGAGGCCGAAGCAATCCAGGTCGCGCCTGTCCACTGCAACTGACGGCCGTCGTAGTTCTGGAACCAGTCGAAGCGGCTTGATCCTGTCACCGTCCAGTCGTTGTGGATCCACATCAGCTCGGCCCAGACTGCGGAATCCCGCTGGTGATCGCGAAGATTCGTCAACAAATCATTCCCTACATAGCTTTGCTCACGGTCCCAGACGCGCACGTCATGCGCATCCAATCCTGTTATTAAAAGTAGACCCCCACTAAACGGTCGGCTCCAGCGAAGCGCGCCGCCTAATTCGTTGTCCGATGTACGCGTAAGCTTGGTAGGAGTTTCACCGCAACGCTGGAAGCAATCAGGATCGCTGGCCGTTGGTGAGTTGTAGACGTTTGAGAATGTCTGTCGATAGCCCTCCGTCGACCCGTATAGCCGCAACGTCATCGCTTCGCTCTGCGCGTTTTGCCAGTCTCCTCCAAGTTCATAACGGACGAGCCGCGTAGCATTCATCTGGTAAGGTGTGCCATTGTGGCGCGACTCGTCGAATCCACTGGCGCGTGCAAAGAGTTGCAGTGAACCGCGATCATGCTGCGCCATTACCAGGGCGTTGTGGCTATGGACATTCGCGGCATCATCAACTGGCCCTCGCTCTGCAGGGGCAGTTTCGATAAACCCGTCTGTGCCAATCAATCCGCCGGCTCCGAGAATTCCCCACGGACCCCGCTTCGCTGTAGCCAGCGCGGCATCGGCAAATGTACTCTCGCCGCCGTAACTTGAGCGCAACTCGAATCGATTGGAACTAGGTTCGACGGGAAGAATATTGATTACTCCGCCGATCGCACTCGATCCATAGAGATCGCTCGCACCGCCCCGCACCACCTCCACGTCACGAATCGACAGTTCAGGAAACTCCTCCCAATGAATCCACCCCCCGATCGGGTCGTTGAGGGGAACATTATCTTCACTTACCAGCGTGCGGCTGGCTGCCGTAGAGCCGAGGCCACGAAGACTTATTCCCTGCGAGGTCGGGTTGGCCACTAGTGAGCTCGAGCGGCGGAAGAGCTCGACGCCTGGAAGCTGCCGTAACTTGCCGTCGAGTGTAACCGATGCTGTTTCGTTGAGCGCACGTTTCGATAGAAGCCGCGTACTTGCCGGACTCTCGAGTTCGCCAAGCGGCGCCCCGTACGCTGTAACCGTGACCTGCTCCCGTCCCTCGTCAGGTCGCAGGCGTACTACAATTCCGGCCGACATCGGGACTGTCTCGGTGGCAAATCCCGGCGCCGTGACAGTTATTGAGCAGGATTTGGCACATTCCACGCGCAGATTGCCGTTGCCGTTGGTCGTGCCCAACGGGCGCCCCACCAAATCGAAGACGGCAGCGCCGGGAATCACCGCGCCACTCGCATCTTCCACGGTAAGGGTTAAAATCTTGACCGGCTGGGCATCCATGCGCACCGTCAACACCAACGCGAGCGCCCAAGCGCCAACCTTCGCCCTCCGTTTCGCTTGCTGCATTTGTCTTAAGTTTCGAAGCCGAGTAGAGAAACAACTTTCTGTCAGCCAATTATTCCATATCGATTCTGCAGCTTTGGCGACATGCGATCCAGACAAACAACACATCCATTGCTGTTTAGCATACGGTTGACTGCATGGCTGGCGGATTTTCCCAAACAATAAATTTGGGCGCATATATTTAGTATACGGTTTCCTGACTTTTTCATTACGCCAGTTATATTTATGATCTGCATCGGGTTTGCAAGCTCGCGATGCACACTATAGATTCCGGGATGCTTCACAACTCGCAGTTCTTTCAAAAATCAGTTGACGCGATGGTTTGCGGTGTGTAATTCTGTCCCTCGAACAATTCAAAAAGTTGCCTGGGTCAAACGGAAATTGCACGAGGACGCGAAGCGGACGAAACTTAGTTAGATTGTTCTTGGGCCCGCCTCTTCAAAACTCAGTTGGCAATTTAGTAATGACCGAAGTCCGTGAAGTTTGCCACGCAAGGAGCTGGTGGCATCCGTCACTGCGATTAGAGGTTGCTGAGAGCTGTAAACAGCACATCTTGCGGTGTGCGCCTCAGACCAGCCCACTTACAACTGAAAAGAGTATTTGGCTCCTTCCCAAAGAGATCGACGCGGGGAGTCAGCGTTGAAATCTGCCTTAACATCGCAAAGGGAATCCGATGAATCTTTTTCGCAGAATCACTTTTATCTCCCCAGTCATGTTCATTTTGACCGTTCCCGCTTTCGCCGGTGTAATTGTCAATAGCCCCGCCAATGGCAGCACCGTGTCTTCGCCTTTTAACTTATCTGCTTACGCTACAGATTGTTCATCAAAAAGCGTCGTCTCCATGGGCTATTCCTTTGACAGCAGCTCCGATACCACGGTAATCAACAGTCAGTCGGTCAACACTTCTATTCCCTCTGCCACCGGCACTCATGTTCTGCACATTAAGGCCTGGGCGCCAGGAGTCGTCTGCGTCTCTGACGTTACTATCAATGTAACTGGCGCCGCCTCCGCATCGGCTGCTTCCGACGTGGCTTCTGCACCAGCGGGCGCCGACTCAGTTAGCGACCTGCAGGTATTGGGGAGCTGGAGCAGCACACATGACACCGCCGGCTCCGGCACGGCAAGCGGTTATACCGATCTTGTTAGTTCCCCTTCGCTCTATGGAACCTCTCGAAGATTCATTACCAGTTTTAGCAATGACGGCGACGAACGCTATTCCACCGTGTTCTCTGACAATACCTCTGCCAAGAACTTCTTCTACGACGGCTGGGTCTATCTCACCAGTTCTTCAAGCATGCTCGCCAACCTTGAGTTTGATATCAACCAGGTCATGCCGAATGGCCAGACGGTCCTTGCGGGGGTTCAATGTGACGGCTGGTCCGGCCAATGGGACTACACGGCGAACCAGGGCTCTGCCAGCAGTCCTCAGCCTGAGTGGGTGAAGGCCAGCGGAACAGCCTGCAACCCGCAAAAGTGGTCTCAAAACACATGGCATCACGTTCAATTCAGCCTTTCGCGTGATGACTCGGGGAATGTAACGTATCACTCGGTTTGGCTTGATGGCACCCAATACAACCTCGATGCAACCGTTCCCTGCGCGGCCAATCTTGGATGGGGCCCCGTGGTAAACACCCAATTCCAGACTGACGGCTACGGGGCAAGCGGACATATCACTGCATATCTCGACAACGTGACT
The DNA here is from genome assembly GCA_030038435.1 of Acidobacteriaceae bacterium. Lineage (GTDB taxonomy): Bacteria > Acidobacteriota > Terriglobia > Terriglobales > Acidobacteriaceae > Telmatobacter. The sequence goes on from JASHOY010000131.1 coordinate 14,411, forward strand.
ATATCGATGTGGTAGGTTAACCCGCGCCGGAATGATATCCCCTCAGACGGGCTCGCGCTATGTAGCGTGAGCCCGTGCTTGGTTACTTCTGCATAGCTAGGCTCTCAGGCGCAGATTTTACAAATGCGCAGCCGATTGAGACCTGTCAGCGCTTTCCGGCGCAAGCGCCATGTCCACATGTAAATCAGCCATGCTAAGAAGCATATTCATTGTGGGGATGGTTCAGACGGAGTTTGCGGCCCCACAATTCCGTGCTCTTTCAGAAAAGCGAAAATCTTCACGTCCAGGGTATTCCATTGCTCGCGATCGAATCCATGCCGGGCATTGGGCACAATGACAAATTCATTGGGCACTCCGTCCAAGTCGAGCGCGTCGTGCAGTCTGATGGATTGCTCCAGAGGAACGGTGTGGTCGTCCGCACCTTGCGCAATGAAGATCGGCGGCAGATGGTGACGGATATAGGCCAACGGTGAAACGCGTCTCGCCAACTCCACCCTCTGCGGTCCTGCAGGAATCCACTCGTCAGCCCAGAATTGCCGATGCGGACCATTGAGCAGTTCAACTGCGTCGGTGATCCCATAACCGTCAATCACCGCAGCGACAGGGCTCACCGGTCCCAGATGCGCTGATTTGGGGCTCACGCCCACCATCAGCGCCAGGTGCCCGCCTGCCGATCCACCGGTCACCACTATACGCTTCGTATCCACGTGATACTCCCGGGCATGCTTGAAAAACCAGCGCGTCGCATCCAGTGCATCTGTCACCGCAGCGGGCGCAGTTGCCTGCGGCGCTACGCGATACTCCACGTTAGCCACCACAAATCCCCGCTCCAGATACGGCAAGCACAGGGTGTTATAAGCGGTCTCCTTACCGGTATGCACCCACCCACCCCCGTGGAAGACAATTACTCCCGGTACTTTTGCGCCGGTGGGATTCTTGGGAAGAATAACATCGAGTAGCGTGCCCGGATACCGTTCGTAGTAAATATTGCGCTGAATCGTGACTCCATTGGGAAGCGACGGATAATTCACCGGTCCGCGCGCGCGTTGTTGCCCGCTTGCATGAGAACCAGCAATTACCAATGTAAGTGCCGCACGAAAAAACTTGCGATAAATCCTCCTGCCGAACTTCGCCAAGAGTGTATTCATCTTTCTTATTCAACCTTCCGGATGTAGTCTTGATCGAAATACAGCTTTGGGCGGCCCAAGACCACGTAAATGGTGACCCGGGTCGCCCAAAGCCTCTCATTTCTTGCTCCGGGTTAGCGGTGCTGGAGGATTAGATAACTCCTGATCAGCGTCAGAAGACAAACTTGCCGTTAAACTGCCAGTCTCTCGGCGCCTGACCGGAGTTCGTCAGTGTTCCGAAATTGCTCTTTGTATTGGTTCCCAGGCCGTTGCCGTTCGGGGCCGCACCATCTACCACCTGGTTGATTTGCGTGTTAGGTGCGCCCCAACTGAAGTGGTTGGGAAGATTTACCACCTGTGCTGCAAAAACAAACGACAGATCCTCCCTGATTCTGAAGGTTCGGCTGAGTCCGCCGTCGACATCCCAATAGCCGGGACCGAAGGCATTGAACCCGCCCGACGCAGGAACGTTACCTACTTGATAAGTTGCATTGGGCACGAAGAACGCACTCGCATCCAGGAATGGCGTTGTTGCTGCTGTCAAAGCATTGATGCCGTCCCCGTAGGCCCCGTTGATGCGCAGATTTTTGCTGTAGTTTGGCGTGAAGCTCGGATTGCAGCCGAGGCCCACATTGATGCAGCCGGTAGCCGTATAGGCCAGGATCGTCCCCGACGTATAGGTGAAAATCGAGGAGGCTTGCCAGCCGCTTGCGAGCGCGTTCACAAACACATTGTTTCCGCCGATGTGGCCTCTCCCAAACGGCAGGTCATAAGTTCCAAAGGTATGCAGGATATGGCGTGGCTCGTTCTCGGAATAGTCCAGCGCCTTCTGCGGGCGTGCAATGCCGTCGGTAATCGCTGAAGCCGGAATATCATAGCCGGTTCGGCAACACTTTTCGGAGTCCATCTCACGGCTGTAGGTGTAGTTTAACTGCAGGTTGAGGCCACGCCATGTCCTTTGGGTCAGGATAAGTTGCATTGCGCTATAAGCAGCGGTTCCCGTGACATTAAAGACATCGGAAATTCCGCCATATTGCGGGAATGGAGCCAGTGTTGATTCAATAGTTCCATTCGGTCCGCCGAAGTTTGCGTAGGGTATGGCCACCGAGGGGACGATTGCCTGCGCCTCTTGAAGATAAGTCTGTCCGGTTTTGGGGTCTGTATTACCCGGCAATTGCTTCAAGAGACTCCCCAGCACCTCGTATTCCGGATTGAGCTGATTCTGCAGAATTCCGTCGTCTGAACCGTAAAGAAAGTGTGACTCGCTCCCGACATAGTTGACGGACAGCACGGTGTTGGGGAATATAGACCTCTGCACGCCGACGTTCCAGGTCTCAGCATAAGGAGAGCGATTTGCGGATTCCGGCTCGAGAGTGCCAATGCCTTGTGGATTGACGCCAGTTCCTGACGCGGTGACGTAATTCCCCGTATTGACTCCCGGGGTGATGTTTTGGCGTGGAGTATTGGTGGGCGTGAAGGCTGGCAACGAGGTATTGGCGATACCCGCGGCTTTGAAATCCGCACTGTCGTTGAGGTAGTAGGCAGGAATCGCACCCGACTGGCCCGAGGACGCGTAGAAGACACTGCCGACCATACCCGTCTGCCCGGAGCCGTTATTGGCATTGCCGGCGCCACCTACTCCGCCGCCCAGAGAAGACATGACGCTGAACGCGCCACGAATCACGGTGTTCTTCGTGATCGAGTCCGCGAAGCCGATCCGGGGCTCGAAGTTGCCCCAATAGATGCCATAGGGGTTGCGGCAGCCGCAGGAGTATGCACCGTAACCTACATATTCCATTGCGCCCAGATTTCCGGTTATGGGGTTGCTCAGCAACGGATTCATGAACGCCCAGCGATTCTTTGCTTCGTGGTACGGAGTGTTGATGTCCCAGCGGGCACCGAGGTTCACGGTGAGATTGGGCGTCAAACGCCAGTCGTCCTCAAACATGGGTGCGATGCCGTGATAGCGTGCGCCCAGGGTCGTGAAGGGTTGTACAGAAAAGCCGGTCGAGTTTACTGCTCCGAGCATGAAACTGGCAAATGAGTTTCCGGTAGTAGCGTTCTCGATCTTGCCGCCTGCACTGTATCCTGCGGTATTCACATTGTTGAAGCTTAGCCCGAGTGGTTCGGTGGGAGTATCCCAATTATCCTCATTCTCGTTCCGCCACTGGAACATGAAGCCAATGGTGATGTTGTGTTTGCCCTTAGTCCATTGCAAGTTGTCCACAAAATCGTAGGTGTTTGTATTTTGCGTGTAGCTGTTCTTACTGCCCCAGTTAGTCGGGTTATCGGCAAAACTGCTGAAAGAGACCGATGGAAATGCCTCCGATTGCTGTCCCGACTGCAGGTTGCCAATACCGATGCCGGTGGCGGGATTGTACTGGGAGATCCCAATCCACGGGTTGGAGACAGGAATCCAACTGCGGATGTAGCCATAGGAAAGGCTGTTGACCATGCTCGGAGACAAAACCCAAGTGTCGTTCAGCACCGTGGTCGAAAAATTCTCCGTCACGTAGAAACCTGCGTTATAAGGCGCAGGTGGTCCACTGGCGCCATCGAATCCGATGAAATCCCGGATTCCGGAAGTGTTCATGACGGAGAGATCGTGCTTGGAGTTGGGATGATAGTCCACGCGCGCCGCCAGCGCCCAGTTATCCAGGCCTTGTGGCTCACCAGTAAGCAGGTTGTTCTGTGTTCCGGGCAGAGTCGGCGCAGGCATAAACTTTTCCATGTACTGTGCCTGCGGTGAGATTTCTCCGGCAGGAATTACATTGGGTGTGGCCACGCCGTTCCATGCGCCGTCAAACTGGTACACGCAGGGAACGCCGCCATTTCTGGTCGTGCATACGTTCAAAGTGGTCGGGTCGTAGATAGGATAGTTGAGTTCGGTGAAGTTGCCCTGGCGCTCCAACGATGTCGGCACGGACACAAAAGATGGGTTGACTCCCACAGTTTCGTGATACTTGGTGAACGATCCAAAGAAAAACAGTTTGTCGTGTCCGTTGTAAAGATGGGGGATAACGATTGGGCCGCCAGCGGTGAAGTCCAGCTCGTCCTGGTGTTCACCCGGTTTGGGCGCGGGCACGGTGGTCGCGACTCCGTTCACAACCGCCTTGGTCGTTGCAGCCTTGGCGAAGTAAGGCCATGCATCAAAGGCGGTGTTTCGAAAAAACGCCTGGACATTTCCGTGAAGCTGATTGGTGCCCGATTTGATGTTATAACTCTCAGAGCCCATGCCCTGATACTGCGCTGAGGCGCCGCTGGTGACCACAGAGAACTGGTCTACCGCGTCGAAGGGAATGCCCAATTGAATCGAGCGATTGTCGTCCGGCTCGCTGATGGGGGTCGCGGGAACGCCGTCAATGTAGTTCTGTACCACACGCGAGGCAGAGCCTCCCTGGCCGCTTAGCGTTCCCGAGCGCGCCCCGCCTTGCACCCCGGGCATCAGGCCAGCGAACTGCGTCGGGTCGCGCTGGCCGCTGTTCATAAGGAGGGGCAGGGCCGCAAAGGTCTTATTCTGCATGGTCGCGCCCAACATGGCATCGGTCTTATCCAGCGTCGGCGGCGCGGCAGTAACCGTGATAGTTTGCGATTGCCGGCCAACCTGCATCTTTATGTCGAGTCCCACGCTCTCAGTGCCGTTTACGGTGATGTTGTCTTGGACTGCGGTGGCGAATCCCCTGGCCTTCACGAAGACCTTGTAAATGCCTGGTATCAGCGGCGAAGCCAGATAGACGCCGGATGCGGAAGTGGAGCGTATCATCTTCACGCCAGACGCCTGGTTAATTACGATGACCGTTGCATTAGGTATGACCGCACCGGTCGTGTCAGTTACGCGGCCGGTGATCTGCCCCTCGCCGGCGAGTTGAGCATGTAGTGAAGTTGGAGTGACAAAGAGGAGGGCGAAAGTGGAGATCACCGTTAAAGTACACAGTAATACCCCTCTTCTTGCTGAGTTCTTAAGCATGGCAATGACCTCGAAAGTGATCTTGTAGTTTGCGGGGGACCCATTTTGTGGATTGCGTGGTCGTCCGCTTTCCGAGAGATTGCAGGGCCAGGTATCTATTGCCGGAAAGGGGTCGATCGGAGGCCCGGTCAGACCACGTTGCAAAGAGTACATGCCATGTGAATGGAGTGTCAATAGAAAAATTGTTCCCTATGTTAGCAAGGTTTGGCCTTAAGCTAATCCAAGCAGGAAAAATGACTTACTTTACTATCGGCTGCCGATCTTCAGCAGCCCACGGAGGTCCTCTCGGGTGTCCCAACAGAGCTTTCTAGGTAAATTCGCCGGCTTGATCGCCGCATTTGCGCTCCTCGCCTTGTGCCGCGCACAGGCCCGCGCCGGCAATTCCCTGGCGCCGCCGCCTACTCCCACGCAGAGATCCGCTGCCCCGGTCCTACCTCTAAATCCAAATTTGCCTACCGTTTTTATCGTTGGGGATTCAACCGCGCGTAATCAGGCGGATCTCGGATGGGGCGATCATTTTGCCCACTTTTTTGACACCTCGCGCATCAACGTGGCCAATCGCGCCATCGCCGGGCGCAGCAGCCGCAGTTATATCGAGGAGGGCCACTGGGCTCACGTCCTCGCGGAGATGAAGCCCGGCGACTATGTGCTCCTGCAGATGGGGCACAACGACGGCGGCGCGATCGGTGGCCCAAAAGCCCGCGGCAGCCTCAAAGGACTGGGCGACCTGACCCAAACCATCACCCTCCCCAGCGGGAAAATTGACACCGTCCACACCTACGGCTGGTATATGCGCAAGTACATCGTCGACTCCCGCGCCAGGGGAACGCATCCCGTCCTGCTGGCATTGACCATCCGCAACATCTGGCACATGGGCGCTGACGGTAAGGAGCACATCGAACGCGATATGGGCTACGACGCCGAACTCCGCCGGCTCGCCGCGCAAGAGCACGTGCCTTACATCGACATGTCAGACATTGAAGCCGACCGCCTTGAAGCCCTGGGTCCGCAAAAGACAGCATTCCTCTTTCCCAGAGATCACACCCACACCAGCGCGCAGGGCGCGGAACTCGTCGCGCAGTGCGTAGTCGAGGCCCTGCGCCGCGCGCATTCGCCGCTGGCCGCTTACCTGAAGCATTGAGTAAGTAGACACGTAGAGCCCGCGCCAATTCCGGGCCCGCATGCAATCACTACACCGACGTTGGCACTTGCATGCCGCAACACAGCTTGCGCAGTATCAATCCCCGGGAGGCGACATTCGCACCGGCAACCCCGTCGTGTCTTTGAACTGCGCGCGCAGCTCCTTCAGCCGGTTCACTAGGTCGGGAACAACCGCCTCGTATCCCGGATGCACGAGGCGGCCGTTGTCAATAAACAGGCTCTCCATCTCGTCCGGATCTTTTTCCAGATCGAAAAGCTCCCACTCATTGCGCTGGTAATAGCTGATTAATTTGTATCGTTCCGTGCGAATCCCGTAGTGCGGCTCAACCCAGTGCGGCGGCCCGAACTCATAATAGTGGTAGTACATCTCGCGCGTTTCTGCAGGCAGACTTTCGCCGCGCAAAATGGGCGCAATGCTCTTGCCTTGCATCACGCTGGGAATCGGCACTCCGGCGAGATCCAGCACCGTCGGCGCGTTGTCGATGTTCAGCACCCAGTCGGAGCGCACCGTCCCCTGCCCCGCCGCTCCCGGGCAGCGGATCATCCACGGCACGCGGATTGCCTGCTCATACATAAAGCGCTTATCAAACCATCCATGATCACCGAGAAAGAATCCGTGATCCGTCGTATAAACCACGATGGTGTTTTCTGCAAGCCCGTTCTTTTCCAGAAAACCGAGCAACCGCCCTACGTTGTCGTCCTGCGCTTTCAGCGTCCCCAGAAAATGCTCCATGAAGCGCTGATAGTTCCACTGCTTGCGCTGCCGACCGGTTAAGTCTGCCGGTGGATCGAAGTCCGGCATGTCCTCAATCCGCATCCGCGCGTCATGCGCCGGGCTTGCGCGATGCGCGTAATCATCCCAGAATGTGCCCGGCTCCGGAATGCGCTCCTGGTCATAAATATGTTCGTACTTGTGCGGCGGATCGAAAGGCCGGTGGTCATTGAAAAACTGCATCATCATCAGGAATGGCTGTTGGAATTGCTGCATTCCCTTCAGCGCCAGGTCGGTCATTACATCTGTCTCGTAGCCTTCAAAACGCATCGGCTGCACTTCCTTGCTGCCAAGACTCGGATTTCCCAAATATCCCGTCGGTTCGTAATAAGGTCCGCCCGCTCCATTCTTGTAAACAAAATAGTCAAAGCCCACCTCGGCAGGATTCACCGGCAGGTGCCATTTGCCCACCGTGCCCGTCTGGTAACCGTGCTGCTTCAAAAGTCTGGGAAACGTCACCTGCGCCGGATCGAAGTGCGGCCGGTCCTTTGCGGGCAGCGGTGTGTCGGGATTGGAAATCATGCCGTTAATATTGTCATAAGTGCCCGTCAGCAATGTCGCCCGGCTCGGCGCGCACAGACCGTTGGTGCAAAAGCCATTCTGGAAGCGGATGCCTTCTTTGCCGATGCGATCGATATTAGGCGTCTGAAGAAATCTTCCTCCGTAGCAGCTCAGCGCGTGCAGCGGCACGCCTTCGCCCGTGATCCACAGGATATTAGGCCGTTTGGGCAGCGCGCCGGAGCCGCTTTCCGTCGCCGCGTGGTTCGGCGAATCGGCCGCCTGGGCCGGCGCTGGCAGCGCGGAAGCTGCAACTATGCCGCTCAGTCCCCTCAGCGCGTCACGCCGCGAGATCTTCGTTTGAGCGAAATTGAATTCCGACAATGTACCTCCTCAATGGCTCAGCATGCCTTGCCGTTGCCGCTCCATCACGCTGCAAATTATATTGCTCCATCGAGGAATGCCGAAATTGCTGACGCCGGACGCAGGTCGAGTAGGGCGCCCTCTCGCGAGACTGCGCCTGCCCCAGATCTCAGAATTTGTAGGAGATTCCAACCAGCGGCGTCGGCCGGCTGCGCAGCCCATTATTGTTGATCTGCGTCAGCACGTTGGCCGAAATCACCAGGTTTCCAGCGGGATTCCACTTAACCCCCGTACCAACGTTATTGATCCAGTAACTCGAGCTTCCGCTGGTGCTGGTTGCCAGTTGAATATTCCCCGAAGCCGTGGCTATGCTCACCACCGCTCCCGGAACCAGTCGCGGCGTGTTCAGAAACTGGTTGCCGAGCAGGTCCAGGGCCAATGTCCAGCGCCGCTGCATCGCCCAGTCAGCGCCGATGTCGTATTGCGCCCCGCCGGGCAAATCCTGATCGCCGCCGGCTACCAGGTTCGGGTTGTTCAGGTCTGAAGCCGTATTCCACTGGTAGCCGATTTTGGCGTGCGGAGAAAACTTGGCAAGATACGAATAAACAAGATAGGGATTGAATCCCCAAGCCCCGGTACCCAGAAAATTCAGTTCGTCTCCCGTCGGCGCGCGCAGATTCATCCCGGCCGAAAAGGTTGCGCGCTCGCTGCTTTGCAGCTCCGATTTTACGTTAAACACAATATCCCCGATTCCGCTCGCGGTTCCATGCGTATAGGTGGTGGGGTTCGAGAATGGTCCGAAGGCCTGGTTCGAGTTGGCGTTAACAACATAGGATTGCGAATGAGAAGTCGTAGCTCCCAGCGACACCAGTTCCACCGGTACGATGACCGTCAGATCTGTTCTTTTTGTCAGGCCGAATGTGCCCACTCCAACAAACTGATCCGCCTTGAAAGTCAGGTTCGTGCTTTCCGTCGTATAAGTCGTGCTCACCACATTCGTCGTGCTGCCCGCCGCATAAGCCACCTGGCTGTAAGCGAAAGGCAGATTGCCCAGCGATGAGCCGTCGATATCCGTAAAGACAAACTGGCTGGCGGTGAAACCGATAAATAACCTGTGCCTGCCCACCGTCTGCGCGCGATCGGTAAGGATGGGGCCCAGATTGTTGAAGGTCTCCGGAATTCCCGCCTTGTAAACCACTACCGTCCCCGCAGACGCACTCGCCAGAGGGAGCTGGCTGGCCTGCGTGGCGATGGCGACATTCAGGGTCGTCGCCAGCTTTACCGCGTTTGAGGCCGCGGAGTTTTGCCCTCCCAGGGCATTGGCGTTGGTCAGCACGCCCGTTGCGAACGGAAACTCGCAGACCAGCTTGTTCGCGGCGGCGCCCGATGTGCAGTTAATTTGTGCCATGGCCGTCGAACCGGAAAGCGCTGCGAGCAGCAGAAGATACCGAGTGCGTGTTTTCATCGATCTCCCTCGAGATAATGCCGAAGTTCTGGGGCGCCACCGCGCCCGGCCAGCGCACTTATTGCAGAGTCACTTGCACCTGAAGCACAGCCTGGTACACGTTGTTATCGCTTCCTGTGCCTTGGATCAGAAGATAGTAGCTCCCCGGCGGCGTGGTACCTCCCTGACTTGACGTTGCCGTGGTCTTGAAGGATCCGCCGCAGCCCATGGTCTGAAAAGCTGCGACGCCTATCACCAGAATTGCGATCAGATGGATGAAAATTGCCTTCGCCGACTTCCGCTCTCGCAGCAAACCAATCAACCCCAAGAACGATAATCCGAACAGTCCCGCCGCCACTATCGTCGGCGCGGGATGCGTGGCCAGGCTTGCCGTGGTGACCGCGTTGTTCGTTGTCACCGCAACCGTCGCCGTGACCGTCTGTTGCGACGTCGAACTGGAAGATCCGATTTGGCCCGGGGTGATCGTGCAGGCCATGCCTATCGCGCCCGGCGCCTCGTTCGTCGATGTGATTCCTGTACCCGCAACATAGGGGCAGGTCATGCTCGAAAGTGTTACTCCCGCCGGCAGCACAAAGGTGACATTTCCCGAGTTATTCGTCGTCGAGCCCGATGCCACCACCACCGCCGTCGATACTGCCCGCACCGTCACCGGGAAGCTGGTTGTGCGAATGATGCCCGAAATCGGATCAGTCGCCGTCAGTGTAAAGATGTAGGTGCCCGGAGACGCACTGCCTGCGCTGATACTCACGCTCGTCGATTGCTGCACGGCCCCAGGCACGATCGTCAGCGACGAACTGCCCACCGTGCACGTGGGTGCGCCTGCCGTTGATGATCCGCAACTGATGGTCGGAGATCCCGAGAACCCGGCAATCGAGGTCGGTGTGACACTCAGCGCCACCGGAGTGAATAGGTCATTCCCGCTCCCCGCTCCCTGGCTGATCAGAACCCCTTCTGAAGTTGCCGGCACTGGCCCCACGCTGAGCGAGTAGTCCTCGACCGACTGGCTCAAGGTGAAGGTGCTGTTCGAGAAGTTCGAGTCCCCGCTGTAGACGGCGATCACCTGGTTCAGGCCGGAGGGAAGTGTAGCAGTCGTGCATCTCGCCACCCCGGCCGTAGATGCAATCGAAACCCCCGAGCAGCCGGGAATCACCACCCCGTTGTCAGAGAATGTCACCGCCCCAGACAGCGCGATCGGACCGCTCTGCCCGGGCGTCACGGTAGCCGTAAAGGTGACTGAATCTTCATAGTTGTTGGCGTTGTTGGTCGCGGAGAATGACGGGTTCAGGCTGCTGGTAAGCGCCGTGTTGCTGCCTGCCGGCGACACCGTCAGCGTAGAGCTGCCGCTGATCACCGTCAGATTGGAATCCCCGCTATACGACGCCACTATGGTGTGATTGGTCGCGGTGAACGCCGAGTATGTGCACGTGGTCACATAGTTCGCGCCCGATAGCACCGGCGTCATATTCGCGCAGCCGGCAATGGGACTCCCATTATCGGTATAGCTCTCCAACCCCGTAGGTTTGATTCCTGAACCCGGCGCCGCAAATTGAGCCGTGAAACTGACTGCCTCGTTCACCGTCGATGCCGTCGGAGTTGTGGTTGGGAAGGTAATCGTCTCCGTGTTCGCCTGAACTGTCTGGCTCGCGGTATTGCTGTTGCCCGTGAAGTTCAGGTCGCCGGAGTATGTCGCCGTGATGATATGGGGAACATCCTTACCGCCGCTGACCTGATCAACCGCCAGCGCGGAAGTGGTGCAGGTGGCTTGGCCGGTGGATGCGGAAACCGCAGCCGTCGCGCACCCCGAAATCGGCCCTCCAATACTGTCGCTGAACGCAACCGTACCTGTGGGTGTATAGCTCCCTGTTGGATTCGGCGTAACCGTCGCGGTAAACTCCACCGGTGCCCCCACCTGCGATGGATCCACGTCGGAAATAACGGCCACATTCGTGGCCGCCTTGTTCACGGTCTGTAACAGAGAACCTCCACCCACCGTGAAGTTCGAATCGTTCCCATAGGTGGCCGTAATCGAGTGCGGACTGCCAGCGGCCGTCAGCGACGGGTCCGCGCAAACTGCCGTCCAGTTGGTGCTCGAGGTCGCCGTCACACCCACTGCCGTGCAACCGGTAATCGGGCTGCCGTTATCCTCAAATGCCACTTGTCCCGTGAGTTTCGTCGTACCCGACGGACCCGGAATGCTGGCCGTAAAAGTCACTGTCTGGTTGACCGTGGATGTGTTGGAGGTCGACGACGAACTGAGCGTAATGTTCGATGAAGCCGCATTCACAGTCTGCGTAAATGCAGGCGAGTTACTGCTGCCGCTGAAATTCGTATCTTTGGAATCGCCGTTGTAAGTCGCCGTGATGGCATGCGAACCCAGGCCCAGCGTGGCAATTGGACACGTCGCAACTCCGGTTCCGCTGCCCGTGACCGAGACGTTCGTAGGCCCGCAGATCGTCGTCGATGGCTGCGCCGTCCCCCCCAGCGGCGTAAATACGTCGGTAAAGGTCACATCGCCATCCAGCGCTACGCCTCCCGTCTGGCTAGGTGTAACCGTCGCCGTAAAGGTCACCTGCTCGTCCACCGTTGACGTACTGGTAGGATTCGTCACCACCGTGGTGGTGCTGGCCTTGTTCACCGTCTGCCCGCCGCTCAATGTCCCGGTAACCGTCCCGAAATTGGGGTCGCCGCTGTAGGTGGCCTGGATCGTGTGCGAGCCGGCCGTCAGTGAGTTGTCCGCGCAGATAGCCACTCCCGCCGACGACGGACTCACATTCGAGCAGATCGTCTGCGCCGATCCGCCTGACGGTGTGTCGGTAAATGAGAACTTGCCCGTCGGAGTCAGCCCGTTCGTCGTGAGCGTGGCCGTAAACGTCACTGATTGGTTCACAGTCGAAGGATTCGTCGACGAGGTAACGCTCGGCGCACCCGTGCTCTGCCCGATCACCAGCGAAAGCGCCGTGCTTACCGCACTCTCGGAGTAACTCGCGTCGCCGGAGTTATACTGCGCCGTTATGTTGTAAGTGTTGGCTCCAAGTCCGGAGACCTGGCACTGCGCCACGCCGCTCGTGGTGTTCACCTTCACCGCAGTGCAACTTGAAATCGCCGTCCCGCCGTTGAAGAACTGCATGGTCCCCGAGAATGGAACCGTAAGCGTACCTGTAGCGGACACCGTGGCGCTCACCGTGAACTGTTCGCCCGCCGTCGGCGATGCCGGCGAAGACGTCGGCGCCGCGACCGTGGTGGCCTCCGCGCTCACCGCTTCGGTCACGTTGTTATTGCTGCCCAGATAGCTGGGATCGCTGCTGTCCTTGTTGTACGCAGCCACAATCGAGTGGTTCCCTCCGGTCAGCGCGCTGGTGGTACAGGCGGCTGTGCCCGTCGCATTCGAGGAGCTCCACGTCACCGCCACCACCCCATTCGAGCCGCAGCTGACACCGCT
>JASHOY010000132.1 GCA_030038435.1 Acidobacteriaceae bacterium
GTCAATTCTTCCTATGGCACGCTGAGCGACTTCAAGGCGTTTCTTGATGCGGCGCACCAGCGCGCAATGCAGGTGATGATTGAGCTGGTCATCAACCACACCAGCGACCAGCATCCGTGGTTCAAGGCGGCGCGGCTTGCGAGCCCGGGATCGCCGGAACGCGACATGTATGTGTGGTCGCAGACCGACCAGAAATACAAAGACGCGCGCATTATCTTCACCGACACCGAAAAGTCGAACTGGACGTGGGATGAAACGGCGAAGGCGTATTACTGGCACCGCTTCTTTTCCCATCAGCCGGACCTGAATTACGACAGTCCGCTGGTGATGGAAGAGGTGCTGAAGGCGATGCGCTTCTGGCTGGATATGGGCGTGGACGGACTGCGAATGGACGCGATTCCGTACCTGGTGGAGCGCGACGGGACCAGTTGCGAGAATCTGCCCGAGACGCATGAGGTGGTGCGCAAACTGCGCGCGGCCATCGATGCGGAATACGCCAACCGCATGATTCTTGCCGAAGCGAACCAGTGGCCGGCCGACGTGCGGCCCTATTTCGGCGACGGCGACGAGTGCCACATGGCATTTCATTTTCCGCTCATGCCGCGCATTTACATGGCGCTGCGGCAGGAAGACCGGCTGCCGATTACCGACATCATTGCCCAGACCCCGCCCATTCCGGAGAGCTGCCAGTGGGGCCTGTTCCTTCGCAATCACGATGAATTAACTCTGGAGATGGTGACCGACGAGGAACGCGACTACATGTACTTCGCCTACTCGGCGGACCCGCGGATGCGCGTGAATGTGGGCATAAGGCGCCGGCTTGCGCCGCTGGTAGACAATAACCGGCGGCGCATCGAGCTGCTGAATTCGCTGCTGCTGAGCTTCCCCGGCACGCCGATTCTTTACTACGGCGATGAAATCGGCATGGGAGACAATATCTATCTCGGCGACCGCAACGGCGTGCGCACGCCTATGCAGTGGACTTCGGATCGCAACGCAGGGTTTTCGCGGTGCGATCCGGCGCGGCTTTATTTTCCTGTGATCATGGACCCGGTCTATGGATACCAGGTGGTCAATGTCGAAGCGCAGCTCAGCGATCAATCCAGCCTGCTGCACTGGACACGCAACATGATCGCGCTGCGCAAGCTTTTCCAGGTCTTCGGGCGAGGCTCGTTCACCTTTCTCAATTGCGCTAACCGCAAGGTGCTGGCTTATCTTCGCGACCTCGACCGCGGCGACGGCTCGCATGAAACCGTGCTCTGCGTGGCGAACCTCAGCCGGTTTGCGCAACCCGCCACGCTGGAGCTCGCCGCATTTGCGGGCATGACGCCGGTGGAGATGCTGGGCTATGTTTCCTTTCCGACCATCACACCCACTCCCTACGCGCTGAGCCTGGCGCCTTATTCCTTCCTGTGGTTTGAACTGCAGCCGAGCGTAAGAGAAGAGGCTACATTCGAGCCGCAGGCTGAAACACTGCAGGCCGGCGCGGAGCCAGCCGAAGAAGGCATTGCCGCGGAGGTGCTTGAACAGGGTTGGCCGGGGCTGCTGGCCTCGCACTGCCGGAACAACATTGAGCGTGCGCTGCCGGCGTGGATGCCGCGACAGAGATGGTTCGGCGCCAAGGCGCGGCAGATTCAATCGGCGCGAGTGCTCGACTGGGCGGCTCTACCTGGCGCGCGAGACGCGGCGCTTGCCGATCCCACAACCGGCAATGCCATTCCTCCGGCTTTATTCTTTGCCGAGATCCATTATGCCGACGGCGGCTGCGACGTGTACCAGCTTCCACTGGCCATCAGCGCGGGTGCGGATGCGGATGAAATCAGTGCAACGTATCCATTGAGCGTACTCACCGCCCTTGCTCTCCCCATGGGGCCGGCACTGCTGCACGATGCGACCGTGGACGAGGGCTTTCGCCAGGCTCCGCTGCGCCTGATCGCACAGAATGCCACGCTGAAGTTGCTGAGCACAGGCGGTGCGGCGCCCTGCGTCTCGCCGGCAATCGATGACGCAGACGACAAAGCTCATGCTGCTCATGTTGCTCACGCTTCCGATTCTGCGCCTGCCAGACATCACATGCAGCCGCGCGAATCGCCTGCAGCAGGCGGGAGCGACGGCCAGGGCAGCGTGATCCACGGGCGTGCCTCGACTGCTTTTCCGCCGGCGTACACCGCGGAGACCCCAGCTTCCAGGGTGGGATCGGCGGAACAGTCGAACACGTCGATCCTGTATGGGAATGCGCTGATTTTGAAGTTTTTCCGACGCCTTCAGCCCGGCGAGAATCCCGACGTAGAGATTGGCCGGTTTCTCACTGAAGTTGCGCATTTCCCTCATATTCCCCCCTTCCTGGGCGAGATTTCGATGACCCAGCCAGGACGGACAAAAACGACCCTGGCCATGTTGCAAGGACTGGTTGCCAACCAAGGCGACGGCTGGCAGTGGTTTCTCGAAGAGCTGGACAAGTTTCTTTCCGCGGTCGAACAGATTCCGGCACCCGCTCCATCCCGCGTCGTGCGTTTTGCGAGCGAGTTCCGCGCGATGCCATCGCCGCTGACGGAGCACGTTTCGATCACCCTCAATGCGGCTGCATTGCTGGGACGACGCACCGCTGAAATGCACCTGGCGCTGGCCACGCCGACCGAAGATGCGGCATTTGCGGCTGAAGCATTTACCGTGGAAAACCTGGCCGGCGAAGCCAGCCGCATCGTAGATGAATTGACTTCCGCGCTGGAAGTGCTGAAGCTGAAGATCACCGCGCTCGACGAAGCAGCGTCCGATGATGCAGGCATGGTGCTGGCGCGACGCCGCGAACTCCTGGAGCGCGCGCGGTCGATTGCGACCTTGAACGCGGCGGGCATGCGTATCCGCATTCATGGTGACTATCATCTTGGGCAAACCCTGCGCATCGAAAATCATGAAGTAAAACCTGGCGACGTCGAAGGCGATTTCGTGCTGCTCGATTTCGAGGGCGAACCGGCGCGGCCGCTCGCGGAACGCCGGCAAAAACAATCGCCTCTCAAAGATGTGGCGGGCATGGTGCGGTCCTTCTCTTACGCCGCAAATGCGGGCGTCGACCGGCATATGGGGCGGAGCACCGGTCAGCAAGCGCGCGGCAACTCAGCCGGATTGCAGGCGTGGGCACGCTGCTGGTACGAGGCTGCTTCAACGGCATTCCTGAGCAACTACCGGCAAACCATGGCCGCCGATGCGGCGATTCTGCCTCCAACGCAGCAGTGCGAAACGCTGTTCGGCGCGTATCTGCTGGAAAAGGCGCTTTACGAATTGGTATATGAGCTTAATAATCGGCCTGCGTGGGTGCATATCCCGCTTGCCGGTATTCTGAGTGTGTAGGAATTAGCAGTCTTTGGTGAAATTCGGGACCTGCCATGAACCATCCGCCAGCAAGTGAAGACGGGGCTGGTTTCAGGCGACATTCGAAGCGCCGTCGATAAGCAAAGGCCGCTTGCAATTGCGCCCCTTGGACGCCTGAATTTCATCGCAGATTCGTTTGTGGGATCGAACCATGGCGACAGTCAATCCGCTTTCCGGCAGCGCACCTGCTTCTGTCCGGTCTTACGGCCGGCTACTGGTTTTGCTCACATCGCTTCCCCAGGAAAGGCTCGCCAGCCTCCTGGAAAAGCTTGCTGCCAGTATCGCGCCGGACGAACTTCTGATTGCGACCAGCGACGAGACTGCAAAAAATATGCGTCCCGACTTGCAGTTCGTCTCCGCGCCAACCTCCAAGTCAAGTTGGACGGTGTCGGCCGAGGACTTTGCCAGTGCGGCACAGCTTGCGCAGGTAAATAACGCGACCGCGGTGCTGATGCTCGGTCCGGAATGCGACTCGCTGAGCCAGTCGTCTTTGCGCGATCTGGCCAGCGCCATGGCGGCTCCCTCCGTGGACCTCGGTGTGCCGCGCTATGATCTTCCCCCTCGCGCCGGATTGCTGAACTCAGCGATCCTTTATCCGCTTTCGCGCGCCCTGTTTGCTTCGCCGGTGCGATTCCCGTTGGCCGTCGACCTCGGGCTCTCCGGTCGGATGGCTGAACATCTCTCTGTTGCCGCGCAACGCCTGATGAGAGTCAACCAGGGGGGCGCATTTCTTTGGCCGGCAAGCGAAGCCGCAACCGCCGGTTTCACCATTCGCGAAGTTGACGTCGGATCCCGCGCCGTGCCCCAGCCCTCGGAGCCGGACCTGAATGCCATTCTTCCCCTGGTAACGGGATCGCTCTTCGCAGATATCGAGGCCAAGGCCGCGTTCTGGCAGCGTCCACGCCCCATGCCGCCGGAACGGGCGCGGCGCGTTGCGGCGCAGATTCCCCCGGCCGAC
>JASHOY010000133.1 GCA_030038435.1 Acidobacteriaceae bacterium
CCGAGGCCATAATCTATGCATTGTGGGTCCTGCGCAGTGGAGCAGTTGGGCAGCGGGAATGCGTTCAACACCGGCTGCAGCGCCGCCGGAGCGTATTTTCGGAGATTCTCGTATTCGGGATTTGCGTACTTCGCGGTGTTGTACGTGCCGTTGGATGGAACGTAATAGATCGCTGCCGACTGAGGTTCCGTTAAGCGCAAACCTTCATATGCAAAGAAGAAAAATGCGCGATCCCGGCCGGAAAACAGCCGCGGCACGGTGATCGGTCCGCCCAGCGTGCCACCGAAGTCATTTTGGCGCTCCGCGGGCGTCGGCGTTGGCGTCGCGCTATAGGTATTGAACCAGTTGTTCGCATCGAAGGCGGAGTTGCGGAGATAGTCGTAAGCCTCTCCATGGTATTCGTTGCCGCCTGACCGGGAACGAAAGGTGATCTGCGCGCCGGGCTGTCTGCCGTATTCCGCCGAATAGGTCGAGGTGGAGATGCGAAACTCCTCCATGGCATCGAGTGGGAGCATCGTCTGCGTCGTTCCCAGCATGCTCGCGCTCTCCAACATGCCGGAAGATCCGGCAGCGCTCGTATAACCCGGAGCATTGCTCGCGCTCGCACCGTCGACCGTGAAATTGTTTGCGTCGGTGCGCATGCCGTTCACGCTGTATTCGCCCTGGTCGTTGGACGGCGGCGTACCGGCGCCCACCTGCGGGGAGTTGGTTACAACTCCGGGCGAAAGCAGAACCAGGGTCTGGAAGCTCCTCCCGTTCATCGGAATGTCCTGCACAAACTGCCGGTTGATTACCGTGCCCACCGCGGCATCCGTGGTGTTGATATTGTTACCCGCCCCGCTCACGGTAACCGATTCGGACGCTGACCCGACGGCCATCTCAAAATTGATCTGCAAAACGTCCTGCGTGTGCAGGAACAAACCCTCCTTCAGGATGGTCCGAAAGCCCACCTTCTCGATCTGCATTCGATAAGGCCCGACTGGCAGCGAGGAGATGGTGTAACTTCCATCCTTATTGGTCACGTTCTCGAACTGCTGGCCGGTGTCGGTATTGACGGCAGTGACACGAACGCCGGGAATGAACGCCTTGGAAGAGTCCTGAACGAATCCCGTCAGGCTGGCATTTCCTGCCTGCGCGAAAAGCCCACTGGCGAAGAGCATTAAGAATAAGACAGGGATGGCTGAACGACGCATAACACGGGTTCCTCCTGGGGAAGGGACTGAGCGAAGCTCGACCGTTCTGTCCACTACTACGGACGCGCCGCTCAATCTGTACCGTGTTCCTCGGAGATGTAACCGAAGCTTTACAAACAAGCGCTATGGATGGTTGGGCAGGCGCTGCAGCGATGCGTAGAGGAAGGGCCTGCCGGTGGGCCTGTCTGTCTGCTCGTGAGGCTCGATCGTGACGAAAATAGAATCCAGCCTGGCGAGCTGCTCCGGATTATCCACGCGGAGCGTCCACCGCCGATTGGTTGCGCTGTCCATATAGAGTATGCCGAGATTGATAGGCTTGCGGTCGTCAGGCCCGGTCCGCCCCCACACCTGAAATGTGCTGGTGCGCTTCACGCCGGGTTGCCGATCCAGATCGTAGGCATAAAAGATCAACGATTTGGTCTTGGTGTAAAACACGCGGCCGAAGGCTTTTTGCGATTGTCCTTTGTCGTTCACATCCATGATGTCCGCGATATAGAGATTGCGCGCGGCGATCAGGTCGCGAATATCTTTGTCGGCGGCAAGGTAGCGCTCATCTGTTTTAACAAGCCTGTTTTGGTCGTCGAGCTCGGCGGTGAGGCCGTCGACGCTGGATTCGAGGGATGCCAGATGCAGCAGATGCTGCCGATGCTGAGTCCGCAGTTTGTTCAATTCGTATTGGACGTCCTGGTACATCTTCTCCGCATCGCGCAGCTTGCCTGCATCCGCATCCCGCTCTTGCCGCAGAGCGGTCAGTTGCGCGTCAGACTCGTTCTTTACCGCATCCATCGCATCGGTCATTGCCGCCATGCGCCGCGCATCGGCTTCGGTCTGCGTCCGAAGCCTCTCGGCCTCATTCCTGTCTGCGATGGTTTGTTGCTCCAGCGCTGCAATTTGTCTGCTGCCGGCTTGAAGCGCCTTTTCGAGAGAATGCGTCTCGGACTTCGCTCGATCCACGGCCGATCGTGACTGCGCACCGATCGCGCTTAGACGGGCATTCGCCGAACGTGCGCCCGTCCAATATGCTCCCATGCCGACGCCGAGCACCAGCGATGCCGCGACAAGTCCGCGAACCAACTCGCGAGCCGAGAGGCGCCTTTTACTTGCGGCGGCAACCAGCGGCGCCGGTTGCATTCTTTCCATTTCAGTTGCCCGCATCAGCCGCTTCAGAGCAGACGATTCATCGAATCCATCCGCTTTGGCGCGAGCGGAAAACTCGCCTGCGAGAAAGGGCATGCCCTCGATAGCGATATTCCGATACTGCGCAAATGCCCCTCTACACGCGGCGCAATTCTCCACATGCGCCGTCACAAGTTCCAACTCCGCGGGAGTGAGGACGCCAGCGGTGGCTAAAGCGCATAACTCCTCGTACCGTTCATGCTCCAATTCAGGTCCGAATCCCATCATGGCTGGTTCTTGCCTCTGAGCTTCTTTACGAAGGCATCCTTTCTAAGCTTCTGAAGCCCGCGATAGTAGTGATGGCGGACGTTTTCAAGCGATTCATCCAGGTGCGCCGCGATTTCGCGCAGATCCAGGTCCTCGAAAAAGAACAGCTCCAGAGTCAGGCGCTGCCGGTCGGAAAGATTCTGAAAAGCCTCTCTTAGCCGTTTCCGGCCGAGTTTTGACGCAAGAACGTCCTCCACGTCTTCCTGCCCCATAAGAGTATCGGACAGTCCGCTCGCGTCTGTACCAGAATAAAAATCGCGCCGGTGCAGATATTTTCGGCGATCCAGGGACCGATGCCATGCGATCTGTACAATCCACGCCTTGGCGCCGCCCTTTGTGGCGTCGAACAGCTCCGCTCTTTGCAAGAGGAAAAGAAAAACCTCCTGTACGACATCTTCGGCTTCGCCGGCATCGCGCAAAATTCGAAATCCGATGCTGAAGACCAGGCGCGAGTGACGCCGAAACAGCTCTGCGAGCGCTTCCCGATCCCGGACCTTAAGGGCTACCAGCAGATTTTCATCGCTTGGGGATCGAACTCTGGCGCCGTCCGGCATCTCGGCAGCCGAAGGGCGGTCGCTGGTCCAGAGAAGCGGCGCCGGGAGTACTCGTTGTGTTGGATTGCTGGAGGACAATGAAATCTCTCGGTAGTTCCGGCGATCACGCTGGAATCCGCAGCAAGCAGCGAAAACAATCAACCACAGCGATTGCCGCTCA
>JASHOY010000134.1 GCA_030038435.1 Acidobacteriaceae bacterium
AGGTGATGGAACGTGCCGATGATGCCTCCGGAGAGAAAGATGGTCGTCGAGAAGAGCACCGCGCGGGTGGCCGAGCGGATTTCCAGCAGATTCAGCCGCGTGAACAGAAATGCGATCACCACCGTGGCGAACACTTCAAAGAAGCCCTCGACCCAAAGGTGAACCACCCACCAGCGCCAATATTCGGCAGTCACCAGCTCGCTCCTTTGGCCATACATGAGACCCGCGGCGTAAAAGAGCGGAATGGCAATGCTGGAGATGAGGAAGAGGATCATCAACGGACGGCTCTCGCTGTTGCGAACGAGCGCTGGCTTGAGCGAGCGCGCCATGAGAAAGAGCCAGAGCACCAAGCCAACAAACAACAGAATTTGCCAGAATCGGCCAAGATCGACGTATTCATAACCCTGGCTGCCAAACCAGAACCACAGGTTGCCGAGCTTCTGCTCGATGCCCATCCACTCGCCGGCAAGAGAACCGGCGACGACGAGCACCAGAGCTCCGAAGAGCACATTCACGCCTAGGCGCTGCTCCCTGGGCTCATGCCCGCTGACTGCCGGGCCAACGTAAAGGCCGGTGGCTAGCCACGATGTCGCAATCCAGAAGATGGCCAGTTGCAGGTGCCAGGTGCGTGTGACGGCGTAGGGCAAAATTTTGTCAAGAGGAATGCCGTAGAAGCCGCCGCCCTCAACACCGTAATGCGCCGTAATCACGCCCATGAGGATTTGCACGCCCCACAGAGCCACCACTACGAAGAAGTACTTCATCGTCGCTCGCTGGCTTGGCGTCGGCTTCAGGCTCAGGAACGGATCAGTGTCGGGGAAAGCTGGGCGAAAATCTGCCTTTTCCTGCGAGGCATACCACCAAACCAAGCCACCGATGCCGGCAAGAAGCAGCACAAAGCTCAGGATGCTCCACAGCACTGCCGCCGGCGGCGGCTGATTGGCAACCAGCGGCTCATGCGGCCAGTTGTTTGTGTATGAAATGCTCGATCCGGGACGATTGGTGTGCGCAGCCCATGCCGTCCACCAGAAGAACGCGGCCATCTCCTGCTGCTTTACCGGATTGGTAAGCGCGCCCGGCGGAATGGCGTACGCTGTACGGCCTGCGCCGAAGACATTTGCGTAATACGCTTCGAGCTGGTGGAAAGCCGCGGCCACGTCATCGCTGACGATGATGCGGTTGCTTGCCGCATCATAGGTATTGCGTCGCATCTCGCGAATCAGGCGCGCTTTGAGCGCCGCCTGCTGATCGAGACTCGCCGAGCGAAAGTTTGCGGCGCCATCGCGCTGTGCCCAGCGATCCAGAAGGATGAGAGATTCGCGATGGAGCCAGTCGGCGGTCCAGTCCGGCGCAACATAGGCGCCATGTCCCCAAACCGTGCCGATCTCCTGCCCGCCGATCGATTGCCACACATTCTGGCCGTCGGTAATCTGGGAGCCGGTGAAAAGAAGCTGCCCGTCCGCTGCGTATACATCCGGGAGCGGCGGGGCCTGGCTGATCATCTTCCGGCCCACACTTCCCAGGACTGCAAACGACCCCACAAGAACGATGGCCAGCGTCACCCAATAACGTTTGTAGGACATGAGTTCTCCTTACTCCATAAAGCCTTGTTGCACGATTGCAACGGTGTTCATCAATGCCAAACTAGCGGGGGCGACGAAGCAATGCAGGAACTTTTGTCACAGGTCGAGGAACCGACGGACCTTTTCATCTTGCAGGCCGAAGGTTTCCATGGAATGTGATTTAAATCGCTCGACAGTTTTCCTACGAACAGCGCCGCTGCCGCGAGAATTCAGTTCTGATCCACCCCGGCGAGCTCGGGAAAGATGCTCTGCCCGCGTGCAAAAGTCATGATTAATTGAAGCGCGAAGAGGAGCACCGCGCTGAGTTCAAGGCACCCTGAGATCGGCAGCAGCTTCCACGCAAATTGAGCGATGCCCTCGTAGGCAAGGGGCTCCATGCTGACGCGCAGCGTGCAGCCTCCGAGCAGAAATAAGAGCGTCGCGAACATCAGCCTCGGGCTCCAGAGATTGCGCACACCGGCAAAATGCGGCAGGATGCGCGGTCCCACGGTCATGACCATTATGGCCGCGAAGCCCACGGTAAGCGCATGGCGCGATCCGCCCCAGATGCCGCCGTGAACATCGGCGACCGCGGCCCAGATGCCCAATAGCGAAGCCAGGATCGACCAGGCATAGGCAACACGCAGAAATACCGGAAAGCTGGAATGAATTCCTATGGTCTTCGCGGGGCTCTCCGGCGCCGAAAAAACGCGAATGGCGATTGCGGACACAACGGCGGCGGCAGCCAGCAACACAGTGGCGGCCAATGTCAGCCCCGCCATTCCCAGAACCACACCGAGCACGTCGAGCAGCACGGCCACCTGAAGCGCCCGGCCTCGTACCGGCTTTACGCCCAGGAAGATCGGCAGCCAGCGGGCGCTGAATCCCCACACCAGCGGCGCCAGAAATCCCCAGCTCAGCAGTACCAGATAACGCTGATCGAATCCATGCGGCCTGGCGGGAGTCAGCCCGGCGAGCGCCAATCGCACCTCGATGACAAAGTTGACGGCGATGGCGGCAAACAAGGCCGCATTGCTCACCAGGACCGTCTGCATCCACGGCTCAATGCGCGCTTTGGGACGCGCTTTCGCCTTTGACGCAGCATTTTCGCCTGCCTGCTCAAGCAGTTTGTGCTGACTGGCCGCATAAAGAAACAAAAGGATGGCCACGAGTTCCAGCGCGCCGGAGAGTGGAAGAGTCAGGCGCCATTGCCACATGTAGGCGCCCGCCAGCCAGTGCAACGTGAGTCCAGTCGCCCACAAAGCCCAGCAAGTGATAGGCAGCCGGCCGCGGTTGGCGCGGGTTTGCGGCTGCGAATAAAACCCGATGCCCAGCACGAAACTTCCGATCCAGCCGAAGACCTGCGAGTGGCCGTGCGCCTGAATCCAGGCCGGCGACAATCCGCCGAGACCATGATGCGCCGTAATCACCAATAGATTAGTAAAACCGAGGATCGTGCCCGGAAGCACCATAAAGAAAATGCCTGTGGCAATCCACAGCCGGAACAGCAGGCTTTTACGGCGCTCGACGGCAAACAGCGCACGGCGCTCGGCCGCTGTGCCGCTATGAACCAGATCCGCTTCAATCAGTGTGGTGGTCATTGCTTCTCTCCGCTCACAGAATCGAGCGTAGAAGCCCAGCGAGGAGAACGCAGTGACTTTAGTCGCGCTGCTGAAAGCGCCGTTACGAACTGCCGTCGAAAATCGCCGTCAGTCCCGGCAGGTCGAGCACCGTGATATTGCGTGCCTCCGCCTGCACCAGGCCTTCGGCTTGCAGCCGCATCAGATTCCGCGAAACCAGCTCGCGCACCGTGCCGAGTTGATGTGCCAATTCCTGATGGGTCCCCGGAAGCTGAACCTGAATGCCATCGCCATTGCGTTTTCCCTCGGTCTTTGCCAATCGCAGCAGCGCGGATGCAAGCCGTTGGCGCACGGTGGCAAAGGAAAGCTCCTCGATAATCCCTACCAGGCGCCGCAGCCGTGCACCGACAACGGCAAGCATTTTTAGCGAGACTTCGGGATGCGCGAGACAGAAGCCGCGAAAATCGTTGTGTGAAATGGACAGAATCTGCGAGTCCTCGACGGCGCGGACAGATGCCGGATACGGGGCGCCATCGAAAACAGCCAACTCCGCCACCGGTCCGCTTGGGCCCCCGACCGCCAGCACCTGCTCGCGTCCGCTGGCAGAGCTCTTGAAGATGCGCAACTTACCGCTGACGATGATGTGCTGGTCTTTGCACGGGTCGCCTTCAAAAAAGAGCAACTCACCCTGCCCATAGCTCTTGCGCACCGCGTGCGTCCCCAAAAGCCGCAGCTCCTCCGGTGACCTTCCCAGGACCACAGCGCGCTTGTTAGTAGCTGCCTGCCGAATGCCGACAGCTATTGAAAACCCCGCAGATCGAGAACCCCCGAATGCGACAACCATCGACAACTTCTATTTGTTACCTGGCAGGTTACCGGGCAAAAAGATCGAAAACACGGTGCCGCTCTTCTGCGGACGAACACCGCTTCGGACTTTGATGGAACCGCCGAGCCGGCTCACGATACCTTGTGCTACCCATAAGCCGAGGCCGGTACCTTGTTGCCCTTTCGTCGTGAAGAAGGGTTCGAAGATGCGGGATACGTGTCCCTCCGAAATACCTGTTCCTGTGTCTGCTATCGCAATTCGAACCCCGAGACCTGTCCGATTTCTTTTGGAGCCCACCTTGCGAACATGAACGACGATAGTGCCAGCACCCCGCATAGCGTCCATTGCATTCACCAGAAGAGTTGTGACAACTTGACGAATTTCTCCTGCATAGCTCTGGATCGTGACGTTCGAGCGGTATTGTCTTTTGACGGTGATTCCCCGGTTCTCACATTGGCGGGCATAAAAATCGAGGACACCATCGAGTGCTTCCCGCACGTCCACCGTCCCTGGCGAAGTAGAATCTCGATAAAATTTCAGAGATTGCCGAGTTAGACGTGAGATTCGAGCAAGTTCCTCAGTCGCCATCCTTGCATGCGTTCGGGTCGAGTCGTGCAGTTCCTCGGACTTCTCCAGAAGCGCCATCAGGTTGGTCACAGCCTGAAGGGGATTGTTGATCTCATGAGCCAGTACGAAGGCCAGCCTTCCTGCGGCTGCCAGCTTCTCCGATTTTATGAGTGCTGCCTCCGCAAGCCTGTTCTCCGTAACGTCGGTATTGGTGCCGAACCACTGCACGATGTTTCCGGCCGAGTCGCGGATGGGAATGGCACGTGAAAGGAACCACCTGTACGTGCCGTCTTTCCCCCGCAATGGGAAGGTGTCCTCCCACACTTCACCGGTATCACGAGATCGCCTCACGCCCTCGACCACGCGCTCGACATAATCGGGGTGCTGAACCTTGCTCCAGTCCCAGCCCGCCATTTCCTCGAAGGTCATGCCTGTATAGTCGAGCCAGCGCTTGTTATACCAGGTGACATTGCCAAGCTGATCGCAGATCCAGGCCAGGGGGGACATGTTGTCGGCCAGCATCCGGAAACGATCTTCGCTCTGACGCAACGCCTCTTTCGCGAGCATCGCATCCTCTTTCAATTTGAGTGCGGATCGGCGCGCATCGTCAGCATCAGCCACGGCCCTTTCAAGCGCCTGATCATTCTGGTGTTTTGGGATCGCGGCCTGGGCCTCGGTATCCTTCGTCAGAAGGCGAGCGAGTTCCGGATGCTCACTCATCAAACGCAGCATGTCGTGTTCGCAACACAGGTCCGGATGGGTCTCTGTCCAATAGTGAGCTGTACGCACGAATGCAAGCAGTGCCATCGTATATTCGAAAGCGGCGCCGCCCAGACAGCGGCGGGCAGCGAGCCGCGCCCGATCCGACCCCGTGGGATTGAGGAAAACGGCGGACAATGCATCAAAAAGATCTGCCTCAAGCTGCGTTTCCTGGGCTGGCGCATCCCCTCCGCCAGTGTTGCTCTCTAATCGCAGGATTGCCGCATCCAACTCGGCAGGACCAGGTATGCGGCGGCTTAACAATGCCAGAGCTTGGCTGAAGTTGTGTGCCGGCGCCGAGGCATCTCCAGCAGCATTTCCATACCCAAGCAGAAAGCCCACGTGCCGAATCACGCAATAACGAACTTCGCAAAACCGTGACAAATGCACGAATAAGCGCTCTTTGAATGCCGAAGGAAGTGGGTTATCGAGATACGCGGCCTTTGCGAACGACCAGAGCTCCCGGATCAGGCCAGGAGCGGCCTCGGCAGTACGGAAGAAGTTGGGAAGGAGGCCGAACCGGCCCGCGACCTCACTTTCAAAAGACTTGGTGAGGTCATCGTTTTTGGTATCCATCTCGAGCGACCTTGGAAATAGGCTGCGAGCCAAACTGGCGTTTCTCGATTTTCTGACACTGAACAGGTTAAGGCAAGGGGTGGTCAAACCTTCTTGCATTCCGCGGTTCAGCGCCTTACACGGTTTCCATTAAGACCGGGTAGAGTCGCGATATTCAGGCGGAAAAGGCAGCGGGGCAGAGGCTTCATCGGCTCCTGCCGGATATCGTGTTGTGAGCGAGCACCCACTCGACGCCGACAGGCGATGCACGGCTCCCGCCAGTCGCCACCTTCTGTGGGGCTGCGGTCTCAGGAATCACCGCGATCCTTCTCGATTGCTGCATTCAGGGCCGAATCTCTCATTGATCTGTGCCCGCCGATCGGATCGGTCCCAAACAATCCGCCAACTCGAAGTTTAGCCTTCGGTGAAGCCGTCGAACGCTTCCTGCACGATGGCCTCGATTGAGGTCACTTCAGCGTCCGTCAACTGGGCAAACTCGCCCTCACGCCGCTTGCGACCGAATTTGTTTTCGTTCAGGTGGATGTACCGGATGAGGTTCTCCGCGATCCTGTCCGGCATTTCGACCGTGTTCATGACGCGGCGCAGCGCTTCGTTGTTGCGGCGCAGGAAGTCGATCTCCCGGGGCAGGTCCTTGTCGATCGCGCGCTCCACGCAACCATAGAGAAACTCCGCCGCCTCGGTGCAGTCGAAATAGCGATAAAGGTCGGCTGTGCCGTTGATCACCTCGACGTTCCGCGCCGGTGTGGGCCGCCACTCGATATAGTCCATTAGCGGGCCTGAATGCGCGCGCAGCGTATCGCGGTATGCGTCGATGCGCTCGAGCATGACCGGGGAGACGGGGAATACCATTCCCGGCGGTGTGAATTTTCGCTCCGCCAGGACGTGATGGATCAGGCAGCGATGAAGTCGGCCGTTGCCGTCCTGGAAGGGATGAATGTACACGAACCCGAACGCTGTCGATGCGGCCTGCAGCACGGTGTCGATTTGTCCGTCACGCATGCGCTCGTTCGCCGCGATCATACCTTGCATGAGGCTCTGTAGATCGTCAGGGCGCGCGCCGATGAATTCCGGCAGCGGGTCGCCGTCGAGATCTCGTTCGCCGAGAAAGACGCCGTCCGGCCGCAGGCCTGCCCTTGTGAAACGCGTATCCTCGATCAGAACGATATGCAGTCGCACGATCTCATCCAGCGTCAGCCTGTTCTTCCCCGCCTGCAACACCGCTCTCCCCCACCGTTCAATACGATTGCGCGGAGGCTTCTCCCCTTCGATCTCAAAACTTGCGCGGCTGTCCGCCAGCAGGAGGAAGCTCGCCGCGCGCGCAACAACATTTGCACCGGCGCGGCCGATGATTTCGTTCGCCTTTGCCCCGAGCGCGCGCGCGCCGAAATCCGTCAGCGTTCTCGTTTTCCGGATGATGGGGCAGAAGTCACGGTTGCCGAGCAGATTGTCGCGCACCCTGTGGCGGCGCGACGGGATCGGCGCCGTCGTGAAATAGATACGGCTGTCGAGCAGGTCGGTGAAACCAACCTCAGGGGTGTCGTCGATATCGAGCGTGCGGCCAGTCAGGAATTCGTAGAGGAACCAGGCGCGGCGATTGGGGGCTCCGGTCGGGGCGCTGCGGACGAAGGCGGCGATGGTGTCCTGGGGAAGAGCATCGAATACCCGTTTCAGAACGAGCAGGTCCAGGTTTTCATGGCGCAGCGCGAAACTGATGTGATCACCGAAGCTGTCGCCTGGCCAGTACCGTTTGTCGTAGATCGTCCAAGCACCGGCCTCGCGTCGGCTCGCCTTGACGTGCTGATCTGAGACCACGCTGGGACGGCGCACCGGTGCGCGGGTGCCGAAGTTCTGAACCAGCCATGCCCAGCCCGCCAGCCGTGCTCCGGGCGGCACCGTCTTCTCCTGAAAGATTTCGACGCGATCATGGTTGGGAAGCTGATTTTGGGCCGGCATAGTCGAAAAACCCCTTCTCGCAGTCGAAAACCAATCAGTCTGAGACCTATTGGTCGAAATATTAAGTTATCAGAGCTTCAGGTCGAAAATCAATCCTTCTGGTCGAAATCATCGCATTAATCAGAATATATGTCGAAAATCAATCTAATGATGACCCGCTGGGCTCCGAGCTCGCCAGCGTGTTCGGCCGCGTACCCGAACGCGCGGATACATGCGGAAAGGCCCATCCGCTGGTTGGTCGTTTCGTGGAAGCTGGCGTCGAAGACGAGCTCGTCAGGCCTGTTCAGCGCCTCGGGAAAGCGGGCCACGCATGCGTACGCGACGGCACCGCCGGCATTCCCGTAGCTGTTCCCGTCCACGTAAAGCCGCAACGCATTCGGATCGTCGGCGATCACCGCGCGTGTCGCCAATAACAATACCGCGCCACGGCACGCCAGTGAGCACGGAACCGCGGATCATGAACCCCTCGCTCGACCGCCTTTGCGCAGCCGTGCGCACTGCTCCGGGGTCAGATCGAGGAAGATTCCGCCGCGCCTCTTGACGATCGCCTGGTCGAGAGCCTGGCGGCTGGCCAGATTCGGAAGCCCGCCGCTGCGCCCGACAAGCCCGATCAGCCCCTCCAAATCGGCCAACACCGGTTTACGGGGCAGGGAAGTTTTGGAATCGGACTCCAGGAATTGGCATAGCCACCCATCGCGGTACTGAAAGTATAGATACACGCGGCGCCGGCCGTTCCTGTCGCCCAACGTTCAGTGTAGGCGAGCAAAAGACGAATAAATCCACAAGGCTGGGCCGCACGGTTGCCTGACCGGTGGCCGGTGCCAGTCTTCTCTTCAACTGAGATTTTCCTTTTCGGCATTGCTCAGGCCGTAGACGGAAGGGAACTGACGTCCGGATTTAGCCGGTTGCAGTGAAATCACCCGATCGATCGGCCGTGCAAAAGCTTCAGTGCATTCGCCGCAAGCGTGCGAGTGAACTGTTCCGCCGGCATGGCCTGCCCGAGCCCTGCCGCCTGACTCGCCCACAATTGCATGTAGTCCAGCGAACCTGCCCTCTCCGAAGCGGCGCGCAAGGGTGCCAAGAGAGTTGCGGCATAGGGGAAAGCCGGCGCGGCGTCAGACATCGGGCCTGACTCCTGAAGATACCGGTTCAGAATGCCTCTGGCTGGGCGCCCAGTGAAAAGATTGGTGATCGCTGTGGCGTTGTCCGATGCCTGTTCGAGCGCTGCGCGATACAACGGGGACACCTTTGCCTCTGGACAGAACAGGTAGGCCGTGCCCAACTGCACACCTGATGCGCCAAGTGCGAGGGCGGCAACAATTCCTCGCGCGTCGGCAATGCCGCCGGCGGCTATGACGGGGACCGAAACTGCATCCACGACCTGAGGCAGCAAAGCGAATAGCCCGGTCTGCGTCGCGACCCGGGTTTCAAGAAACATGGCGCGATGCCCGCCCGCTTCGATTCCCTGAGCGATAACGGCATCGCATCCGCGCGACTCAAGCCACTTTGCTTCCTCTACGCTTGTCGCCGACGACAAAATCTGGATGCCTTGTTTTTTGAGCCGCTCGACGAGTTCAGGAGAAGGGAGTCCGAAATGGAAGCTGACGATCTCAGTCCTGACCTCCTCGACAACTGCGCACATCTCGCCATCGAATGGAAGCCGGAGTCGGCCTTGCGCTTGAGCCTCGATGTCGAGGCCCAGGCGCTCGTAATGCGATCTTAGGAAATTCTTCCACCTTTCTGAGCTGGCGTTGTCGGGGGCATCCATCGTATGGCAGAAGAAATTCAGATTGAACGGGCGAGCTATTCCCTCGCGGATCGCTCCCGCGGCTTCGCGCACACCATCCGCACTGATATGGAGTGACCTGTCAATGCCTGTGCGGCTGTGGGGTGGTTTTTGTTTTTCCGAGGACAGGGCCAGCAGCAGCCGAAGCAGAGTGGGCGACGATTGATCAGTCTGATATTCGCGGGTCGGAACCGCATGGTCATGATCCGTCGGGAGCTGCCTCGGACTAAAGTCGCGAGTCCGGCTGAGCCTGTCGC
>JASHOY010000135.1 GCA_030038435.1 Acidobacteriaceae bacterium
ATATTGATTCCGCCGCGTGTCATTCTGCATGACACCGCGCCCGGAATCCCGTTGTCCCTTGACCGGGTTATCCAGTGAGAAGGCAATACCCACTCTTGCCGCCGATGACCCGTGGTTCGCGACTCGGTACCGCAAAACTGCGACCGGCAAGCCGGAATCATCCGGGTCGTGCGGAATGAAAGGCGAAAACGCGTCAAGCGTCACCGAGACCGGAAAGAACGAATCCTGAAACTCGATATGCGCAAGGGGGTACTCGCCGGTGAAGACCGCGTCATCGAGACGGCTCAGGCCGGGCGCATTGTTCGAGCCAAGCCCCTCCTGGCCTTCGTAGGGCGGAAGGATTCTCGACTCCAGCACCCGGGCGACCGGCTTGGCGCCGCCCGATTCGACCCATATTGCCGGAAAGGCATACGACGGGGAGAATCCCTTATTAGGGCGATTGAAAATCTCCCAGTCCCGCAATTGGCCGCGGCCACCCAGACCAATACTGCCGGCAGCAACTCCACCCAGAGGAAATGAAATCATCTTCAGCGCGGGACCACGGAAACTCCGTGGATAGGCAATCTCGCCTTCGTGCGTATCCTGCCTGTCCGCCCGGGGCCGGTCTTGTGCCTGGGACAAAAGAGGCAAGCCCTCAAGCTGAGTTGCCGCGCCGATTGTTCCAGCAGCCCTCTTCAGGAATGCCCGGCGTCCTAATTTTTCTTTTTCCGCCATTTTCTTCCGAGTCTAACAGCGCTAGACGCCCTTCTTTGTCCCGGCCGGCGACAAAACCGGCGGCGACGGATATGAATCCCAAATCCTGCGCATCAGCCAAGGCACCCCCGACGGCGTGACAGGCGTTCGGCTGGGGATTCGCAGAGCCAATACTTAAGATAATCACAATTGGGCATTCCCACTGCCGCATGTTGTGAAAAAATCGACTCTCTTCGTCAGGCGGGGTTACATGGACAACAACCACGGAATGTTCTCGAAGCTCGCTTTGGGAATTCTGATTTTCGGTCTGGGGCAAGGCAACCAGAATGCGCAGGCCTCTCCGCCTTTGGCCCCCGCTGAATACAAGGGAACGATCGGTCTTCTTCCGACGATCGGCCGTATTCACCTGATGCTTCACCTGCAGCAAAGCACCGCAACCGGTGTGACCGGAACTGTCGATCTGATCGATCAATATCGTTTTGGAGAACGGTGTGCCGACATGACCGAGTCGGGAACGAAGCTCAGCTTCACCGTGCCTCATGTAGAGGGGAGCTACCAAGGCGAGATCGGTCCCGATGACAACACGATTACGGGAACGTGGAAGCAGCAGAGTGTCTCCTATCCTCTTGTCTTCACGCGGAGGCCGGAGACGGATGCCGCAAGCCTCGATGCAGATACGAAGAGTGGGAATTACGGGCGCCCCGCGTGGGCGCACATTGGCTCGAACGGAAAACTGGTGTACAGAAGAACGTCCCAGGGGGATCACATACCCGACTTCTCGAGCGCCGGGTACCGCGGAGGCGGTATCGTTCTGCCGCAGGCGCCAACGCGCGTCACCCTGTCGCCCTCAGGCAAGGAAGACGACACGCCGGCGCTTCAGGCCGCGATCGATAAGGTTGCGAGCTCTCCGCCGGGCGCGCATGGCATACGCGGCGCCATAGTCCTGTCCTCGGGCACTTTCCACCTGGCCGGGACTCTGCATATCAAAACATCCGGCGTGGTAATCCGGGGTGCGGGTTCAGAGGGGCGACAGGCAACCGTGCTCGAGATGACCGGCGCGCCGCACCTTGCAATCGAGATCGAAGGCGAATTTCACAAGAGAGCCCTGTCGCCGGCAACAGTTCTCACCGATGCGTATGCTCCGGCGGGATCGTCGCTGATTCACTTGGCAGATGCCACGGGGATTCATCCCGGAGACACCATCGAGATCGTGAAGCCGGTGACGCCCGAGTGGGTCCACTTCATGGGGATGGACCATCTGGTTCGAAATGGCGAGCCGGAAACATGGTTGCCGAACAACATCCTTGTCCTGCGCAAGGTTGAGTCCCTCAGAGGAAATGCGATCAGGCTGACGGTCCCGTTGACCGACTCTTTCGATTCGCGATTTTATGGAGCGATGCAGCCCACGTTGACAGATGTTCAAATCGGCGGCCTGATCAAAGAAACAGGCGTCGAGAACTTGCAGATTGTGGCTCCCAACCGCAGCATCGATTACCACCAGGATGCACACTTCGATGGGATTGAGATGGACAACCTCGTCGATTCCTGGCTGCGCGGGCTGGCATTCGAGAACACGACCAATTCAGTATTCATCGGCCATAACGCGGAGCGGCTGACCGTGGAACACGTAGATGTGCGGCAACAAGACAGGGTGACAAGTCACGCACAGCCGTTTGATTTTTCCGTCGGCGGGACGCAGATTCTTCTGGACCGTTGCAGCGGCGCCGGAGATCACGTGACCTACGTGGCCACGCAGGGCCACTCCGAGGGGCCGGTGGTGGTGCTGAATTGCCGATTCAAGGGCGACGGCCAGATCGAAGGACACCAGCGCTGGTCGACCGGATCACTGGTGGACAACTGTGCTGTGCCGGCCGGACGCATCAACCTGAGGAACCGCGGCGAGTTGGGCTCCGGTCATGGTTGGGCCAATGGATGGTCGGTGTTGTGGAATAACCAGGCGGAAGTTTTCCTGGTGCAAAATCCGCCGGGCGCTCTGAATTGGTCGATCGGAGATATGGGCGAGCATATCAGCGAGCCCATGCCAGTCAGAAAAGGTCAGCCTGTGGGGCCACCACTGCCGGGCGGGGAAGATGAGTCGGCGGGCAGGCCCGTCGAGCCCGCCAGTCTTTACCTGGAACAGCTTCGAGAACGGCTGGGTCCGGCGGCCGTAGCCGCTATTGGTTATCGCTAAAAGAGCTCGGAATTTCGCCAGCAGACCTTAGCGCTCGATGACAGAGTTCGGGGTGCACTGCTAGGTTACCCTTCGCGCCTGTCAGCGAATGCCTGGCAAAAGTCCCGATAGCCGGTGATAGGCACCGCGTACTTCTTCCGTCTTGAAGTTGTTTTGGAATGCGATTGTCGTGTCCGTTGTAAATTTTTTAGTTGCTTTCCTGAGATTTGTAATATACTTCTCACTCATCCACTCTCATGGCTATGTGGGCGGAGCAAGGATAACGCCACGCAACGGCTTCACCATACCTTCCCCTGAAGATCAAGGGTGGTGCAAGCCGACAGAGGATCAACTTATCTGAGTCTCTGCAGTTCTTGATGCAATCGCAGAGATCGCAATTATTTTCGGCATACTCGGGCCCTGAACAACGGTGTCTTCCGCAGCCGGCCGTTTCGTCGGCTGGCGGCGGAAAGACTGTCAGATCGTTTGGAAAGGACTTTCAGAAATGCCACATGTTGACACGCCAGTTCCGCATGCTGACACGAAGCCGCATTCGGACTCCTCGACCCCACACAGCGATACGCCTCCCTCCCATACCGACACCAAAACTCATTCCGACGTTGCGAAGCACCACGTCGATAGGGTCATTCCCCCGCCGGTCGGACACACCGATTCCGTGGGCCCTGGCCGCCACACCGACATCAAGCCTCAATAAAGCTGGCGCGCGACGGGCAGCCTGTGCAGCGTTTGCTCCAGCAGGAGCAAACCTCCGCGTCTCCGCATGAACTCCGCAACAGATCGCGAATGCAAGAGGACTGATCACCATGCCCATCGAACCACCGGATCACATCGACGCTAAATTCCCACACACCGACACCACCAAGGCGGGTCATACCGACGCCATCACCTACCCGCATGTTGATACACCCGCGGTCCACACCGACGCGGCTAAGGTTCACACCGATGCTCCTGCGCACCATTTCGACGTGATTACAAAGCCGCCGGCGGCCTAGGTCAGGGGGACGCATCGAAGCTCCCTGCGCCAGGGAGGTTTTTGCCATGGGTATCGAACTGCGACCGCTCGGCGTCGCTTGCAATCTGGCGTGTCACTACTGCTACCAGAATCCGCAACGCGACGCTGGAAATCATCGCATGACCTACGACCTGGACAAGATGAAGGCCGAAGCGCTCCGCATCGGTGGACCCTTCACCTTGTTTGGTGGGGAACCGCTGCTCATGCGTTTCGAAGACCTCGAGAACCTCTTTGCTTGGGGACTCGAGACCTCAGGAAGCAGTTCCATTCAGACCAACGGCGTGCTGATCGAAGACCGGCATATTGACTTGTTTCGCCGCTACAAAGTCTCCGTCGGGATTTCGATAGACGGACCCAGCGAGCTGAATGACGCGCGCTGGGCCCGCGACTCTGAACGGACGCGACAATCTACCGCCCTCGTCGAGAGTGCGATCGAGCGCCTTTGCCGCGAGTATGAGCCTCCCGGCCTCATTGTCACTTTACACAAAGGCAATGCGACGGCGGACAAACTGCCTGTTATGGCGAACTGGATGAGGCGGCTGCACAGTTTGGGGATCAGGAGCCTGCGCCTGCACCTGCTCGAAGTGGACCACGCCTCAGTGCGCGAGACTCTGGCATTAACCGCGCGCGAGAATGTGCAGGCGCTGCTGGCTTTCGCCGAGCTTCAAAATAGTTTGCCCGGAATGTATTTTGACCTCTTCGATGAAATGGAGGCGCTGCTTGAAGGCCGGGACCAGAAAGTCGGATGCACCTGGCGCGCCTGTGATCCTTACACAACCGAAGCGGTACAAGGCATCGAGGGTAACGGGCAGTCCAGCAATTGTGGACGGACCAACAAGGATGGGGTTGGCTTCATCAAGGCCAGAGTAGCCGGATATGAGCGTTATCTGGCTCTTTATCGAACGCCGCAGGCAGAGAATGGCTGCAACGGCTGCCGCTTCTTTCTCATGTGCAAAGGACAGTGCCCGGGAACCTCGATCGACGGTGACTGGCGGAACCGGACCGAACACTGCGAAGAATGGAAGCAACTGTTCGGAACCATCGAGCGACGGATGATCCAGGCAGGCAAAATCCCGCTCACCATTCAGCCTATGCGTTTCGAACTTGAGCAGCGTCTCGTCGAGGCATGGGAGCGAGGGGAAAATCGGTCCATTAGTCTGACCTTGTCGGAATGGTACAAGGAACGGACGGGCGCGAGCAATGGCGAAGGCGCGCCGCATGCCGCAATTGGTGCCTTAATGCAAGAGCGCATCAGTTGGGTCAGCGAATCTGCACGGCAAAAATGGGAAGAACGTCTCCTGAAGCTTCCCGGCATGATGGAGGAGATGACGGTGCATGTCGCGAGCCTGCTCGGCCAGCAATGCGCTGTCAGGCTGATTCCGGAATCCAGTTTTCCACGGCTGCGGGAGCTGGCGATCATGCACGGGCTTTCGGCGGGGCTTCTCCCCGCCGAGGTCTTGCCGCAGAGTATCTGCATCCGCGCACCGGGAACCGTCTCCGGCGTATTCCTCGCGGGGCGGGAGGAATCTGTCGCCCAGGCGAAGGCGGCTTGGGAGAGCGGGAACTTGCAGGGGTTCCGGGCGCTGCTCGCATTGCCGGCCTGCTGTCTGCTCCACGCATCTCAGGTTGTTACAGCTCCGATCGGAGCTTCAGAAGTTGCCGTGGAAATCCCGGCAAGCATTGCCGTGCATACCTTGCTTGCGCCACTTGGGATTTCGCTTCTGCCGATTGAACCGTGCACTTTTGATTGCCTATCGGCACTGGACATGGCGGCGCAATGGATGGAACTTGCGGCGAAACGAGGTTACTCTTCGGAGTTGGCCTGGCTGCGCGACTGCTTCTCATGGCCTGTTTCCTGGTCCGAGCTGCATGGCGTAACGGAGGTGAAAACGCCGCTCTTCCGGATGTGCTTTCAAACCGCGCCCAATTCGCGTCCACGAATGATCCGACGCAGGGGGATCGCGGAAGAAGTAGACGGCGGTGCGAGAGGCCTTACGTTTCCTTATCTCTCACCGGCGGGGCAGCCTCGCTTGGTTGAGATCGGAGTAGCGCAGTGACCGAACTTGCGAGAATCCTGGCCACAGTGGACTGGGCACGCATGGCCGAGCCCCAGAATGACGGCTATGACACCGAGGTCACATTGCGGTTGGCAGAAAACAGCGTCACGCCTTTGCGACCACAGCCCTATCGCCGGCGCCCGACAGACGGTCAAGCGACTTTCTGTGATAGCGCCGTCGCTGTCCGGCGAGCACCTCCACGAGGCATGATGACCGATGCGCTTCTCCCCGCCCCGGTTGATCATCCGAATATTGCCGCCGGGGGCGCCCTGCTGGCGCGCTGGCCTGCCGCGTATAAGCAGTTCACCCAGCTTATCGATACTGTATACCCCTATACGGACCCGGAGCAGGCGCGCATGGGCGACGAAGCGTTAGGGTCATCAAGCCACTCCTACGAAGAGGATTTTGGAAGCGTCCACGCCACGATCGACAATGTGCTCGGCTTTGCCCAGGCCCTCATTCACGAAATGGCGCATCAGAAGCTGCGCGCGCTGGGCGTCTCCATCGAAACGGCGGAACGGCTCATTACGAATAGCTCCTCGGAAGAGTTCGAAAGCCCGATCCGCAAAGACCGCAAGCGGCCGATGTCGGCTGTGATTCACGCACAATATTCATTCATTCATGTGACCGCCCTGGACCTGTATATGCTCGACAACGCAAATGGGCAAAGAGAACGGCAGCACATTTTGATGCTTCTCGCGCGCAACGTTCCCCGAATGCAGTTAGGTTTTGAAGAAGTCGCCACACATGTCAAGACAGATGAGGCCGGCCGTCAATTCGTTGACGCATTTATGTGCTGGTCGAATGAAGTGCTCAAACGCGGCCAAGCAGAACTGGACGCTAACGGCTACGGCGCCCTGTAGACGGCGCAGGCGAGGCTTCGAAAAAAGGGAACTGTCTGCGTATGAGGCTGAGAGTCGGGATCGACCATCGGAAGCGAGGCGTGATTTTTGATCACATCTTTCCTTCCACGGAAGTCGCTTTGGAAGTACGGTGATGGGACTGGAATCTCAAAAGAATTTGTTAAGGAGGAAGCAATGGCAACTGCGTCTAGAATCTCACTGGCCAAATTTACTGCATCGGTCCAAGCTGCGGTGAAGAGCGCCATAGCCAAGAATCCCAAATTCCAGGGCGAGGTGCCCGATGCAATCTCAGTTTGCTATCTGATTCGCGGCATCCCTCCTGTTGTGCGTGCAGGTGGGGACCCGACCGTTGCTGAAGTACAAGCCTTTGCAGACGATGTCGCGGGAGGGCTCGCCCAGGCGCATCCGGAACTTTTGGCTGCTGCCGGCGGAACGGTTCGTGGCGCGGTGATTTCCGTCGGTGGGCACATCATTATCGGCATTCCGCCGGTTACCGAAACCTTCGAACTCGAGCAATAGGAAACACGGAAATGGCTAAGCTTTGTCCCAGCGCGCAGCCGGGCATGGACGGCTGCCGGGTCCTCGGGGTCGTGCAACGGGACGGCCCCACCCCAATGCTCGAATATCTGAGCGAGCCGCTACCCGCGACTGAAGATATTCTCGCCATGGCGGCGCCGCTCAAGCCCACTGAAGTTTTCCGGCTGGCTGCGACCTGCGCGGAACACCGATGTCCGCATTTCGATGGAACGGATTGCAGATTGGCGAGCAGAGTCGTGCAGATTCTGCCCGCAGCGGTGACCGCTTTGCCTCCGTGCATCATACGCAAAGAATGCCGCTGGTACTCGCAGGAGGGCGCGGCAGCTTGCCGTCGCTGTCCCGAAATCACCACGGTGAGCTATGATCTGTCCTCGGAAGCGCAAAGACTTTCCGGATTGCCGGTGATGCGGGATGATTCGTTGCCCGGACCGTAGGCCAGGCGCTGCGGAGCAAGCGAATCGAGCGATCGACATGCCCGATACGGTTTGGCCGAACATCTTCGAAATAGGTGCATTCGGGGCCGGGTCGCATGGTTCGCAGTATTGCTTCCAGTGCTCCGAGCCGAAATCCTCGGTGATCACGTTAAATCCGGCCTCTTGTGGTCAGTTCAAAACCGGCCATATCCGCCGCCTAGTCAACGCTGCTTGCAAGGCGTTGTCCGCTATGCATAGACAAACGGAGGGTCATCGAGGCACATTGTCCTTACCTCAAAGGATTGCCTGCCCTCGGCACCGGGACTTAGCTGACTCCTCATGCTCTGCTAACCATCAGCTTCTCCGCTGGTCTCGCCCAGTTCTGTTGAAATGCTCGTGCGGTGCGACGTTGACAATTGAGAGCCTCTCGGCTCGACACGCCTCTGCTCCCGGTAGTCGGCTCTTATTAAGGAAGATTACCGGGAGCAGAATCGACGAGAAGCCTCGAATCCGGCTCCTCGCGTTTATGCGTTTATCAGATCATTAGGCCCAGTTGGATTTCCCGAATCTCATGCGCTGCTCAGAACTTCAGCGAAACTGTGAGGTCTGAATCTGACTCCGGAGAGAGATCGTCGATTTCCCGAGCGGCGGCTGATAGAGATCGCTATGCTGGATCGCACCATCCCCGCGCGCGACTCATGGTTTGTCGGAGCACGGACTGATTTCGCCTTCGTGTTTTACCACGCGCGACATTTCATGCGGGCAAACTTTCTGGATGGCTTCAAGAAGGTGTTTGGGATCGAAGTTGGAGACGTGGTATTGCTCTCCTCCGCATGGATCGTGCCCGCTGGGGGAAACGGTGATGATGGGAACGTCGTTTTGGATTTCACGCAGTTCATTGATCAATTCCGCGCAGGACCGACCTCTTAATTGAGTATCAAGCACAACGCCATCGATATTGGGAAAGCGCTGCAGGGTTTGAATCGCCTCGTCAGGGCTATAAGCGGTAAGTGCGTTGAGTTTTGCGCTCTCAACTACAAGTTTCCGAGTCGAAATACTTCCCGGATATTCGTTATCTACCACTAAAAAACAAGGTCGCATAAAGTCTCCTTTCCAGCCTGCGCTTCCTTTGTCAGACCGTTGACCTAGATGCTCGGGCGGCGATGGCTAGTTGCACGATCAGAAACGCTTCAGCTCTGCGCCG
This sequence comes from Acidobacteriaceae bacterium, assembly GCA_030038435.1. Taxonomy (GTDB): domain Bacteria; phylum Acidobacteriota; class Terriglobia; order Terriglobales; family Acidobacteriaceae; genus Telmatobacter. The sequence continues at coordinate 8,971 of JASHOY010000135.1, forward strand.
GGTTGCCTCGCAAAATAATCATCCTTCAAGCAAATGAAAATGGGCGCTTTGGATTGTTGTCATTCAGGCTTAAAGTCTCTTTTGCACATGCCCGGGATTTTCCCCAGTGCCGGCGTTTAGCCGCCTCTTATTCGCCTGCCCGCGGGTTGCCTGAAGCACAGTCGCGGGTTGAAAACACGCGGGTAGAATCGATCCGAAAAAGCCGAATCTTGGCGCCGCGCTCCACAAACATTTGCCCGCTGCAAAGTGAGCCGCCTTTGACGCCCGGCATACGATTGCCGCCAACGCGGCGGTTCGCTCAATCCGTCTTCAATGGCGGAAATGACGAACGCCGGTGAAGATCATGGCCATGCCCAGCTTGTCCGCGGCTTCAATCACTTTCTGGTCATTGACGGAGCCGCCGGGTTGGATGACCGCGGTTGCGCCGGCTTGCGCTACAGTTTCAAGACCATCGGGGAATGGGAAGAAGGCATCGGAGGCTGCGACAGAGCCGGCGAGCGGCAGCACGGCCTTCATGGCTCCGAAGCGGGCGGCATCAACGCGGCTCATCTGTCCCGCGCCTATACCGACGGTCTGGCCGTCCCGCGCGTAGACAATGGCGTTGGACTTCACGTGCTTGCAGACGCGCCAAGCAAAGAGCAGGCTGCGCAGTTCTTCGGCACTGGGCGGTCGCCAGGTCTTTACGTCGAGTTCAGATTCAGTAACGCGGCCCGTATCTGCATCCTGAAGCAGCAGACCGCCCGAAACGTGCTTGACCACGGGACGCGCCGGTGCGGACCGGACTTCGACCAGGCGGAGGTTCTTTTTGGCGGCGAAGCGTTCGCGGGCTTCAGGAGTGAATTCGGGAGCAGCGATGGCCTCAACGAAGAGCTTGGCGATTTCTTCAGCGGCGGCGCCATCGACGGGGCGATTCAGGCCGATGATGGAACCAAAGGCGGAAATGGGGTCGCAAGCCAGAGCTTTTTGATAGGCATCGAGGAGGTCTGCGCCAAGGGCCGCGCCGCAGGGATTGGTGTGCTTGATGATGATTGCGGCCGGCTCGTCGAACTCTTCTACAAGCTCCCAGCAGGCGTCGAGATCAACGAGGTTGTTATAGCTCAGTTCCTTGCCCTGGAGCTGGCTGGCTCCGGCGACGCCGAGGCCGGAGCCATCGGCGTAAAGTGCGGCGCGCTGGTGAGGGTTTTCGCCGTAGCGCAGCGGTTGCGCGAGGGGAAGATTGATGCGCAGGGTTGAGGGCAAGGCTCCGGCATCGGGAGCTGCGGGAGAATCGGGCTCGGGAGCTGCGGCAATTTGATCAAGACTGCTGGCGATGGCCGAATCATAAGCGGCGGTGAGGCCAAAGGCCTGGCGGGCGAGACGCCAGCGGGTGGCGCGGGTGAGGGCGCCGGAATTGGAGTTGAGCTCGTCGATGAGGGCGGAATAATCGCAAGCGCGGGTGACGACAGCAACGTCTTCGAAGTTTTTGGCGGCGGAGCGGACCATGGAGGGCCCGCCGATATCGATGTTTTCGATGAGATGGCCGAAGGCAACGTTGGGCTGTGCTGCGGTTTTCTCGAAGGCGTAAAGATTGACGACCACCATGTCGATCGGTGCAATGCCATGGGCGGCAACGGCGGACTCGTGCTCGGCATTGCCGCGTTTGTAAAGCAGGCCACCGTGAACCTTGGGGTGCAGGGTCTTGACGCGGCCATCGAGCATTTCAGGGAAGCCGGTGAGGTCACTGATATCTTTCACCGCGAGGCTGGCGTCACGGAGGGCGCGCGCGGTGCCGCCGGTGGAGATCAGCTCAACTCCGAAGCTTACGAGCGCCTGGGCAAATGGGACCAGGCCGGTTTTGTCGGTTACGCTGAGCAATGCGCGCTGAATGCGCTTCAGTCCACTGGAATTGGCTGCCACTCTTCACCTCTTTTGCTGATTTTTTGCAACCGCGTTGCCGGCAAGTATGCCGCGGCCTGGATACGGGGGCCAAAGTACAGACTACATCGAAGAGGCGAGGGTGCTGAGATGGGGAAGCGGCGGGAGAACCGTATGCGGACGCAGCGCGAAAACGCCGCCAACGGCAAAGCGGAAAATGCTTTAGAGTTGAAGACATGAGCAGTCCTACTTCGGCTCCCCAACCGGAGATCCTTTCGCCGGGTGCAACCGCTGCACCGCGCCCGGTGCGGCGGCGGAAGCCGATGTGGGCCGTGGCCCCGGCAACTTATCTGCTGGTGGGCATCAACTGCGCAGTATTTCTGACCATGCTGGCGCACGGCATCAGTTTCTGGATGCCCACGGTGGGGCAGGTAATTCACTATGGCGGCGAAAACGCCGGCATGGTGCTGGTACAGGGCGAGTGGTGGCGCATCGTCACCGCGATGTTCGTGCACGTGGGTTTCTGGCACATTACGCTGAACATGTGGTGCTTGTGGAATCTGGGGCTGCTGGCCGAGCCGCTGATGGGATCGGCGGGCGTGATTGCAGTCTACTTACTTACGGGCGCCGCCGGCGACCTGCTTTCGACCTTTTACAACTGGTGGTTTTTCAATGCGGACTGGATCCGGTTCCACGATGTTGCGGTTTTTCCCGCAGGAGCGGGAGCTTCCGGAGCAATCTTCGGCATCGCCGGAGCGCTGATCCTGTTGCTCAATCCGCAGCGCCTGCCCATGGTGCCCGAGCGCGAGATCAAGAGACTGCGCCGCTCCGTGATCTATTTTGCAGTGATCAACCTGGTGCTGGGACTGGGCATCTTTGTAGGCGCCACCGCGATTCATTCCGGTCTTAACGTAGACATTTCGGCGCATCTGGGAGGCCTGGCCAGCGGGCTGCTTTTTGCCGCTCCCATGGTGCCTCGACTGGGAACGCCGAAGCCGCTCTTTCAAAGCCGCCTGCGCTTAGCCGTGGTCATGACCACCGGCGTACTGGTGCTTTTCGGATTCTTCCTGGCGCAATTGCCGCGAGGATAGCTGCACGGGGGGGAAGTTTGCGAATCGAGCCCTTGCTTTGCGGAAAAACTGGAAATCGCTACCGGGCGGAGAGAATCGGACGATGGCAAGTCTGCCGCTCGATACCAGCCGAAGCCTTGCCAGGACTCAGCGGGCCGCCGTTGCGGCGAACTTCTTGACCATGGCCAGCAGCAGCTTGCGGTCGCTTTCGTTCAAATTGGAAGAGTAGCGCCGGATCTGGTTGAGGAAGCGCAATTCGTCGTCTGAGATGTGCTGCGAGTTGAAGGGCCGACCGGGTGAGTCGTCGGCGAAAAACTGGGCAATGGGGAGATCGAGGGCGCCCGCGATCTTCGAGAGGGTGTCGAGCGAAGGGACGGTGTGGCCGTTCTCGACGCGCGAGAGGTAACAGCGGAGCAGGCCGGTCTTCTTTTCGATGTCCCCTTGCGACAGGCCTTTTTGCAGACGGAATGTGCGAATCGCGGTGCCGATTTTCATGTCGGGAACAGCCCCGTCCGATAAGCTCGCGGGGGTGCAGATGCTGTTAGCTCAAGAGTAAACAGATCGGACGGGAAAGACAAGGACCAACCGCCTGCTCCGGGTCGATTCGAGGAGTCCGGAGGATCAAGGGAGAAGTCCTGCCGGGACACAATCGCCCAGCCCATAGTATTAAGAAATCGGCGTCTTTTTAGGACGTCCGAAGCGCGCGGAAAGACGCAGTTTTCATGTTTTCCGCGCCGAATTCCAAGCGTCGTGACTTATTGCGGGCAAAGCATTGCCGCCCGCAGCGACCAGCGTAAACCTTGACGGCACCGGAACCGTCAGTGTGTATAAGGAAGAAACTTGGGGAGATTGAATGCGTCGGGTAGCCGTACGGTGGGCTCTTGCGGTGGGGATTTTTGTAAGTGGTGGACTCGCGGGGCGGGCGCAAAGCCACGCAGTGAATGCCGCGTTAGGAGCACCGCGGGCAGAGGCGGATGCGGGGGGAAAGCTGCACGGTGTGGTACGCAGCGGAAAGATTCCTTTGCCGGGCGTGACGATCATCGCTGAGAACACGCTGACCGGCAAACGCTACTCGACAGTGACCGATATCAACGGCGCATGGTCGATGACCATACCGCAGGATGGCCGATACGTGATCCGCACCGAATTTGCCGCCTTCGCAACCGTTTCAGAAGAAGCTTTGCTGAATGCCACGGGACGCGACCGGACAGTCGATTTTCAACTCCTGCTTGCCTCCCGTGCGGCAGAGGCTGAACGGCAGCAGGCCCGGACCCAGGGTGGGCAGGACGCGGCCGATCAGGGATTCCAACAAATGGGAGACGGCGGCGCGGAAAGCCTGACGCTGATGAGCGCCATGGGCGCGGGAACGGATACCGGCGACGGTGCGGCAGGAGACGCCGGCGCGGCACTGCCCTCGGCGGCTACGGATTCGTCATTCAGTGATGAGTCCGTGGCGGTAAGCGGCCAGGCCGGTCAGGTGAGCCCCATGGCCGGGGTGGATATCGATGCCCTGCGCCAGCGCATGCAGGCGATGCGCGCGCAGAATGGTGGGCGCGATGTGACGGGCGGATTGTTTGGCTATGGCGGCGGCGGCTTTGGCGGCGGCTTCGGCGGTCCCATGATGGGCGGCCCAGGCGGCTTCGGAGGGGGACGATTTGGCGGCGGGCGTGGCAATTTCCGCGGATTCAACCCGGCACAGCCCCATGGAGCGATTTTCTGGGACGGAACCAACTCGGCGGTGAATGCCGAGCCGTTCGCGTTGCTGGGTCAGCGTCAAGTGGAACCTGCCAACGGCACAAATCGCTTTGGGTTGACTTTTATGAGCGCGCCTTACCTGCCCGGACTTACCAAGCCCAGCGGCAAGGACACGATGTTTCTCAGCCTCTCTGGCACGCGCGGCTCGACGCCGGACGATTACTACGCAACTTTGCCCACGGATGCGGAGCGCGGCGGAGATTTTTCCGCCAGCGGACTGCCGGCGATTTACGATCCTACCACCGGCCAGCAGTTCAATTACGGCGGAACACCAAATGTGATTCCGCCCTCACGCATTGCCTCCCAGGCGACGGGACTGTTGAAGTATTATCCCGAGCCCAACCTGGCGGGGGGGGCTGTGGTAAACAATTACAACTATCATTTGCTGACCACAGCGCAGTCGAATACAACTTCGTTCGGAGCGCGCTACATGCGCAGTCTGGGTCCGAACGCATCGCAGCCGGGAATGGGACGATTTGGCGGTTTTGGCGGGCGGCGCGGCGGCGGGAATCAGGGGCTGCGCCAAAGCGTGAATTTGAATTACAACTGGAGCCACGCGGCATCGGACATGGTGAACTTGTTTCCGCAACTGGGCGGCAAGCAGGCCAGCAATCAGTATTCGCTGCAAGCCGGATATGTGTTGGGCTACCACAAGATCACCAGCATGTTCCGCGCGCAGTGGAACCGCAGCGACGGGCAGACGACCAATTTCTTTACCAATGGCGCCAACGATGTCGCGGCGCAATCCGGCATCGGTTTGCCTAACGATATTCCGCTGAACTATGGGTTGCCGGACATTACGCTCAGCAATCTGGAGGGGTTGAGCGAAACTCAGCCCAGCTTTTCGATTTCGCAAACCATTTCGCTTTCGGAAACTCTCAGTTACCGGGCCGGCAAGCACAACATCCGCTTCGGCGGCGACTACCGGCGCGTGCATCGCGATTTTCTCGCCGGGTCGAATCCCACCGGAAGCTACACATTCACGGGTTGGTTTACCGAGGATGCTGCGAAAGACTCGAGCAGCGGATCGTCGATGGCGGATTTTCTGCTCGGCTATCCTCTGTCGACGAGCATCAACTCCTCGGTCAGCAAAAGCTATCTACGCGATAACGTTCTCGACGGATTTGCGCAGGATGATTGGCGTGCGCTTTCTCATTTCACGCTCCTCTATGGGATCCGCTATGAGTTCTTTGCGCCCTATACGGAGCTGCACGGGCACCTGGCCGAGGTGGCGACCAATCCCGCGGAGGGATTCACCAGCGAGACCGAGGTCTTGTCCGGTGCGCCTGGATATCCGGAGGGTCTGGTCTATCCGTTTTACACAGGATTCTCGCCGCGCGTAGGTTTCGCGCTGCGGCTGCCCAAGCCGAGTCAGACCGTGGTGCGGGCGGGCTTCGGCATGAACTACGCCGTGGGCGAGTATGGCACCTTCGCCAATCTGATGGCCCATCAGCCGCCGTTTACCAATGAACAAACCAATAACGAGGTAAGCCCGGGCGGACAGATTGTGGGCGCATGCGATCAGACCACTCCGCCGACCTGCTTCAGCGCGGGATTTCCGGCCCCGGCGACGGTGGGTAATTATGCCGTCGATCCTCACTATGGAATGCCTTACGTGGAAGCATGGAACCTGGACGTGCAAAAAACGCTGCCCTGGGGAGTTGTCCTGAATGCGGACTACAACGGCTCGAAGGGCAACCACCAGGACGTGACAAGCGCCCCGAGAGCGTTGCCTGACAGCCCGGAGACCGACCCCACGAATCTGGCGTTTACCTATGACCAGGCGGGAGCGTTTTCGAAGTTCGAAGCGGGAACCTTTCGCGTCTTCAAGCGCCTGAGCGGCGGGGTGGCCATGAGCGCGTACTACCAGTTTGCGCATGCGACTGACGATGCAGGCTCGGTGGGCGGAGTAGCGGGAGTGAGTGCGCAAAACTGGCAGGACCTGCCTGCGGAGACTGGTAACACAGCTTCGGTTCCGCGGCAACGGGTGAGCGGTAATTATCTTTACGAATTGCCTTTCGGACAAGACAAGCGCTGGGCGACTTCGGGAGTTCCCTCACATGTTCTGGAGGGATTTTCGGTGTCTGGGACATTTATCTTTGCCACCGGGACATTTCTCTCGCCGGGATTTGAGCCATCGGCGCAAGGCGTGACCTGCGGGAATGCCGGCGCGGTGCGGCCGAATCTCGTGCCCGGTGCTTCTATCGCGGGTGCAGGCTCGTTGCGCCACTGGTTTAACACGGCGGCTTACGAAGCGCCCTCGGCCACGCCCGGCTACTGCAATTACTTCGGCAATGCCCAGCGCAATTCCATTGAAGGACCGGGCACAGTTGAAAACGACATGGCGCTCTCCAAGACCATGCAACTGGGCGACACGCGAAGCATGGAACTGCGCGCGACCATGAGCAACGTATTTAACACTGTGCAATATTCGGGCGTAGATACAACTTTGAACTCTCCGACATTTGGCCAGGTAAACTCGGTGGGACAGATGCGGGAATTCCAATTCACGGCGCGATTCAGGTTTTGACAAGAATAGCGGAGTAAGTTCGAAATAGGTCATGGGCTCGAGAAGCGGAAGCGATTTGAGGGAAGCGGCGATGACGAGTTGGTTGCGGATAGGAGCGGGGATGGCGGCGCTAGCGCTGACTTTGCCTGGCGTGGGCCTCGCGGCGTTGGGGCAAGAGGCGGGACAGGCGGCCCATCCGCAGCAGGGCGGATACGTCCTCAAGGTGAATGGCGACTTGGTGCTGACCAACGTGGTGGCGCGCGACGCGAAGACCGGTGAAATTGTACGTGGACTCAAAGCGAGCGATTTTCACATTTGGGAAAACGGCAAGCCACAGCATATTTCGACCTTTGATTTTCAAAGCGTGGAGATGGCCAAGCGCCTGAACGAAGCTACCGTGAGCGGGCTGGCCGCCGGGCCGAATGAGGCTGGTACCAAGGCCGTAGTGGTTACAAATCCGCAAGAGCTACAGAATCACCGGCTGATTGTCATGTTCTTCGACCTGACTTCGATGCAGCCGGAAGATCTGGACCGCTGCGTGGATGCGGCGCGCGATTTTTTGCGCACCAAGATGCAGACCGCTGACCTGGTGGCTCTGGTCTCGCTGGGTGACACGCTCAATGTAGACCAGGATTTTACCGCCGACAGGCAGGCGCTGATCCGTGAAGTAGGCGCCTACAACGGGACGGAAGGACAAGGTTTTGCGCTGGGCGCGACGGCGAATTCAAATCAGGAAGAAGATACCACGGCGTACACGCCTGACGAGAGCGAATACAACGACATTAATACCGACCGTGAGCTGTTCGCGATTCGGTCCGTGGCGCAGTCGCTCGATAAGATTCCCGAAAAGAAGTCGATGCTCTATTTTTCCGGTGGCATTCAGCGCGACGGCATTGAAAACGAGGCATCGCTCCGCGCGGCGACCAATGCGGCGGTGCGCGCCAACATGTCGATTTACAGCGTGGACACCCGCGGATTGCAGGCGGTATTGCCACTCGGAGATGCGTCAACTGGCAGCCTCCGCGGCAACGCCGCTTACAACGGCAGCTCAATTATGAACAACATGAATGCCAACGCCGCCACGCAGGAAGTGATGGACACGCTCAGCCGGGACACCGGGGGAAAGGCATTTTTCGACTCCAACGATTTTGCCCCGGCGTTTGCTCAGGTGCAGCGTGACACCTCGGCTTATTACGCTATCGGTTATCTTTCCACCGATACCGCGCGGGATGGCAAATACCGGCGGCTGACCATCAAAATAGACAGGCCGGGGATCAAGCTCGAGTACCGGCAGGGCTATTACGCGCCGGCCGACTTCAAACACTCCGGACGTGAGGACCGCGAACGGGAATTGGAAGAGCAGCTTGCCAGCGACCTGCCGGCTACGGACATAGCCGTATACATGGACGCGAGCTATTTCCTGCTCAGCGAAAATCGCTATTTCATGCCGGTTTCGCTGCTCGTGCCGGGATCGCAAATTCCCTTTGTGAAGGGCGGGGACAAAGACAAGGCCACGCTGGACATCATCGGCCAGGTGATTGACGAAGTGAAGCGGCCGGTGGGCGAGGTGCAGCAGACGGTGAAGCTGAATCTCGATCCCACGCTGAATGCCCGGCAGAAGAACATCGAATACACCACCAGCTTCAACCTGCCTCCGGGGAAATATGAGATGAAGTTTGTGGTGCGCGAGAACGAGACCGGTCGAATGGGCTCGTTTATCGCCGATGTAACGCTGCCCGATTTGAAGAAGGCGCCGTTGAAGCTGAGTTCGATTGTGCTGGCATCAATGCGAGAGCCGAGCAAAAAGGACGACCCCCTGGTGCGCGACGGCGAGGAATATGTGCCCAACATCAGCCACGTCTTCCGCCAGAACCAGCATATGTATCTGCTCTACGAGGTTTACGATCCGGCGCGCGCTAAGGTGGAAGAGAGCGATCCTAGGGGCACGCCGGCGAAAGCAAAACCGGGAATCGATTTACTCAGCAGCCTGGAGTTGATTCAGGGATCGCGGAAGGTTTATGAGACGCCCACCGTGCGGGCGAGATCGGTCAATGTAGAGGGGCGCGATGCGGTGGCGTTCGAGTTGGACGTGCCCCTTGCGGGACTGAAGCCGGGCGAATACCTGTGCCAGTTGAACGTGATCGACGATGCGGCGGGCAGCTTCGCGTTTCCGCGTTTCGCAGTGCTCGTGCGGCCGCCGAATACCGGGCCAGGGACGCAGCAGCCGGCGTCTAACGGCGGAGCAGAGTAGCCTCGTAGCTGTTGCCGACCCTAGGGCCTGTTAACACTATTGGGATGGCGGCGACGGGAGCCAGATTTGCCGAGTACTAGAAGCGAGGAGCGTGCTGTGGTCAATCACTGGAGCGACGAGCGACAACGAAATCGGGAAATCTGGCCCCGTCCCTTCGGGTTGCGGCGTAAATTCGGCCATACTTCGTTGCCGGCCTCGACGGTGGGGCCTGCCACAGCCTTCGGCCGTCCTCTCGTCTGGCCGAATTTACACTCGCAACGCCATCCACCCCAA
>JASHOY010000136.1 GCA_030038435.1 Acidobacteriaceae bacterium
TTGGGGTGGATGGCGTTGCGAGTGTAAATTCGGCCAGACGAGAGGACGGCCGAAGGCTGTGGCAGGCCCCACCGTCGAGGCCGGCAACGAAGTATGGCCGAATTTACGCCGCAACCCGAAGGGACGGGGCCAGATTTCCCGATTTCGTTGTCGCTCGTCGCTCCAGTGATTGACCACAGCACGCTCCTCGCTTCTAGAACTCGGCAAATCTGGCTCCCGTCGCCGCCATTCCAATAGTGTTAACAGGCCCTAAGAAGGCCTTAGCTGGGGCGATGACGCAAACGGCCGATGTTTACCGGATCGGGGTCGGCATAAACCGGAAACATAGGCAGGCCGGCGCGCAGGCCTGACCATTCTTCCGAGACCACGATGCTGTTTTGAGGGTTGCCTGGCTGATAGCGTACTGAACAGGGAAAGCCGGCTCGCACCTCAGACGCATCGAGTGTCCCGCTCAATAAGGTCACGTCCTGGGAGCAGTCGTAATTCACACCCCCGATGCGATAGTTGTAAATGAGCATGGTCAGCGACTGGCCATCGCCGGAATCCACCTGGGCGACTTCCAGCAACATGCCATCCACCAGTCGGCCCGACTGAACCAGGAACCGCCGCCGCGCGCGCTCCAGTTCGTTCGCTGCGGGACGTTTGCGCCGTGACAGCCACAGTCCCGCAGCCGCCAGCGCGACCACTGCCACCGCGCAGGCGCCCAGCCCCCATTCGCTTGCATTGCGGAGAACCATTGAGAGGGACTAAACCCCGATGTCCTGAGTCAAGGATACCCCAGAACTGCTGTGGATGCGCGGGGTCGGGGTTACCAGCGGAATACGGTCGGGAATGCCGCGTTTGCTGGTCTCCCAGGCCGCATGGCCAGCCAAAATGACCTATACTCTTTAGGTTGCAAGGAGGCGGTGGAAGTGCGTTTCCGCGCCCGTAACCGTTGGAGGATTTTTCTTGCCTTTGGGGAATAGCCGCGAAACCACTAAGCGCCGCCGAATCCGCTCTACCACTGTGCTATGCGTGCGCCGCAATGGCGAAGTGGTCATGGCCGCTGACGGCCAGGTGACATTAGGCGACCATGTGCTGAAGCATTCGGCGAAAAAGATTCGCCGGCTTTACCAGGACAAGATTCTGGCCGGATTTGCCGGTTCGACCGCCGATGCTTTCAATCTTTTTGGCCGTTTCGAGACCAAGCTGGAGCAGTTTGCGGGCAATCTGAGCCGCGCCGCGGTGGAGCTGGCCAAAGACTGGCGCACCGACAAGATGCTGCGCAATCTTGAGGCTTTGCTGCTGGTCGCCGACAAATCGCAGACATTCCTGATCTCCGGTTCCGGAGACGTGATCGATCCTGATGAATCCTATGCGGCCATTGGCTCAGGTGGCAGCTATGCAACCGCTGCCGCTCGCGCTCTGTTCGAAAACACCGACCTGAGTGCGCGCGCGATCGCGGAAAAAGCGATGAAGATCGCCGGCGAAATCTGTATTTACACCAATGAACATGTCACTTTCGAGGAGCTGAAGAGCTAGCGGAGATTGTCCGTGCTCGTTTTTACTCATGGCCATATATCTACCCGCATCCGCCGAGGAGCAGGACCTCTCGCTCAACGAGATGACGCCGCGCGAGATCGTCGCCGAGCTGGATAAGCACGTTGTCGGCCAGCGCGCCGCCAAGCGCGCTGTGGCGATTGCGCTGAGGAATCGCCAGCGCCGGCAAAAGCTGCCGCCCGATCTTGCCGACGACATCATGCCCAAAAACATCATCATGATCGGCCCCACCGGGGTGGGCAAAACGGAGATTGCGCGGCGGCTGGCCAAGCTTACCAATTCCCCGTTTCTCAAGGTGGAAGCTTCGAAATTCACGGAAGTTGGTTACGTCGGCCGGGACGTTGAATCCATGATCCGCGATCTGGTTGAGATCGCCATCGATATGGTGCGGGAAGAGCGACTTGAGGAAGTGGAAGACCGGGCGGAGATGAACGCCGAAGAGCGTCTGCTCGACCTGCTGATTCCACCGCCTCCGAGTTCACCGCAGCAACCGGACGGCCAACTCACCCTGCCTGGCGCGGAGAGCTACCAGCGCTCCCGTGAAAAGCTGCGCCAGCAATTCCGGGACGGCAAACTCGACGACCGGATGGTTGAATTGGACGTGCGCGAACGGGCATTTCCGCAATTCGGCATCATCAGCAACCAGAATCTCGAAGACATCGAGATGAACCTCAAGGACATGTTGCCCAATATCTTCGGCGGCGGCACCAAAAAGCGGAAGATGAAGGTGACCGACGCCTTCGATTACCTGATGCAGGAAGAAGAAGGCCGGCTCATCGACATGGATTCGGTAAACCGGACAGCCGTGGAGCGCGTCGAATCCACCGGGATCGTGTTTCTGGATGAGATAGACAAGATTGCCGGGCGCGAGGGCGGGCACGGCCCCGACGTGTCGCGGGAGGGCGTACAGCGCGACATTTTGCCAATTGTGGAAGGCACCACCGTGAACACCCGTTACGGGATGGTGCGCACGGATCACATTCTGTTCATCGCCGCGGGTGCGTTTCACGTCTCCAAGCCCAGCGACCTGATTCCCGAACTGCAAGGACGATTTCCCATTCGCGTGGAATTGCAATCGCTGACGGTAGACGATTTTCTGCGCATTCTCACCGAGCCCAAGTCGTCCCTGACCAAACAGTACGCAGCCTTGCTGGAAACCGAAGGCGTGCGCCTGGAGTTTGCTGCCGAAGCCCTTCGTGAGATGGCGGAATTCGCGTTTCGGGTAAATGAGACCACCGAAAACATCGGTGCGCGGCGCCTGCACACGATCATGGAACGTGTGCTCGAAGACGTTAGCTTTCTGGCCCCCGACGTTACCCGCCGTCCCGCTGACGAAGCTGCCGCGGCCAAGGTCAATGAGGCAATCAAGAATGAGTCAACAACCCCTCTCCCCTATCAGGAGCGCATGAGTTCTTCGGGGCCGGAAAAGGTCTTCATTATAGATGCGGACTACGTAAAGCAGATGGTGGCCGCGATCGTCAGAGACCACGATTTGTCGCGGTATATTCTTTAGGTCTTTACTCGTAGGAAGGAAAGGAAATAGGCTGCGATGACACCAAGGCGACTGATCCCCTTGGCTCTGCAAGTGCTGGCCGGAATCCTGAGCCTGGCCGCGTCCCTTTATGGGGGGCTGGTTTTGTACGTGAGAGGAGACCAGGCCCATGTGGGTTTCTCGCTGGTGGCCTGCATTCCGCTGATCCTGATTCTGCCATTTTTCTGTTTTTCGTTTTTCCAGTCGCGCACCTCGGCCATTTTGCAATGGATTGCAGCTTTCACTTTCCTGGGTGCGGATGTACTTTTCAGCGTCCATAACTGCTCAATCAGTCACCCCTGCCCGGGATTTTTTCGCATGGTGCTGGATTCGTTTTTCACGCCCATGACGATGTTTGTTTTTTTGATCGCGGCACTGCAGACCCTGGCAATTTACACGCGCAGTTCGGAGCAGATTCCACAGGGCCTGCCCCGTTCTATCTGAGGGGAAAAACAGAGTCGAGCCTGCGTATGGCG
>JASHOY010000137.1 GCA_030038435.1 Acidobacteriaceae bacterium
ATAACATCGGTCCAGATGACGGCTTTCAACCCGCCAATGAACGTGTAAAGCATGGCGATGGCGCCCAGCCCCACGATGAGCAGCGTAACCGGCCATCCGGTGAAGCCGGCTACGGAAAGGGCAAGCAGGTAGAAGACGAATCCCATCTTGGCAAAGTGGCCTGCGCCGAAGGCGAACGAGGAATACATGCGCGCCCACGGCCCAAACCGCTCGCCGAAGTACTCATAGGCCGACATCGAGACCGCGCGGCGGAAGAACGGCACTACCACCGGCCCAATGGATGCGATGACAACAACGAAGAGAATGCCGGGAACGAGCAGAGTCCAGTTGCCCGCATAGGCCGCACCGGGGTAGGCGATGAACGTGATGCTGGTAATGATGGTGGCCAGGAGCGAAAGCCCGGCGGCCCACCCTGGAACCGAGCGGCCGGCAACAAAGTACGCGTCGGTCGTCTTCTGCCGGCCGGCAACGCCAATCCCGACAGCGACCAGGGCCAGCAAATAGACAGCAATGATGAGGACGCCGGCAGCGTGCATATCAGCATCCGCCTTCCCATTGCGCCGGACGTGCGTCTTCGCGTGCTGCATCCAGCGGCCGCAGAACGGTCCCAAAGGCACAATGCAGGGGGGCGCCGGAGCCGGCAAACACACCTCGCAGCGCACCGCTGACGCAGAATTGTGCGGGGTTTTCTATCCCAGTCCGGGCATCATGCCGGGCCGGACAGGAGGCTCGAAGGTGCTTCGTGAAGGAACTCACTTTATTTTCGATAGTATACATTTATTTTCTAATTTTTGAGTAAGGAGTTGCAAGCCGAGTCTGCTGTGCAAGGACAGCTCAGACCCTAGCCAAGTTTGCCAAATCCGGCACAACATGGTTAAAATCGCGGCCATGATCAGTGTAAGCGGTTTGGTTTCTATAAGATCTCTTCCCAATCTATTTTAATCGCCTGCTCCCCGCCACGGCCTGTCCGCATTTCTCGCTCTGCCAAAGCAGCGTAAGCGTTGTGGCAGCGCTCATCGGCGGCGAGGAACTTCCGGAACCTCGGACAGTGAAATGCGCTCAAAATCGATCGACTCGCGCCGCCACGACCAGGTGACCAGCAGGTCGCCATTTCTGTCCTGGACGATGGCCGGGTAAGAGTACTGTCCGGGGCCTGAGTCCAGCGTCTTGAAGATGCGAAAGTGCGCGCCGTCCCGGCTCACGGCAAGATTCAGCGGCGTGCGCTTGTTGTAGCTGTCATTGAACGCCAGCACAATGCGCCCATCCCTCAACCGCACGGCATCGATTCCGGAGTTCGGATTGGGCAGATCGATAAAGTGCGCCTGCGTCCAGGTTTTGCCGTCATCCCAGGAATCGGCGACTGCGATGCGCGCAGCCCGTGTGCGGCTGCGTGCGAAGAAACGCAGGCGCCGGCCTCCCATCCACACAACGGACGGCTGAATAATGCCCACGGTTGTCTTCGATGGCGGATAGATCTTCGTGTACACGCCGTCCACGGGCGGTCCCGGCTTTTCCCGGGCCGCAGCCAGAGCGGCGGCGCCAGGTATGTCCTCGCTTGCGGGAACGGCGATCGGGCCGAACTTCGTCCACGTCCTGCCGTTATCGGCAGACCGCTCGATCCACGCATTCCACTTCCCGTTTTCAACGGAAGAGCCGCTCACGATCGTTCCATCCGGGAGCACCAGCGGTTTGTCCTTGATGGGCCCCAAAACGCCGTCAGGCAGATCCTCCACACTGCTCCAGGTGCGGCCTTCGTCGCCGCTCCACTTGCGCGCGCCCTTCCAGGTGCTGGGATGCGCGCCATACTTGTAATAGAGCCAGAGCCTCCCATCCCTGGTGTGAAACAGCACCGGATTCCAACATGCGACGCCATCCGCTCTCGCCAGCACCACGGGCGCGCTCCATTTGCCGTCATGAAGACGGGCGCTGTAGATCTTCACGTCCGGCGCGCCCTCATATCTGCCGGCGAACCACGCCACCAGCACGCCGCCGTCCTTGAGCTGCACTAATGTCGAGGCGTGGGCGTAGCGCTGTGTCCCCGGCAAAGCGCTTCCACTGCCGAGCGGCGGAAAGATCAGGCCGTCACCGTTTTGCGCGTGCGCCCATGCCGTGCCAAGACCGAGAAGAACCGCCACTGCCCACCGCGTCAGCCGCATCGTTTATCGCCTCTCGACTATTTGTATTTCACCGGCCGGCCGAACCTTTGCCTGCCGCGGCCATCGCGGTTCCGCATCCGCGCGGCGCATCGCCCGCAGACAGAATACGAAATGCGAACGCCGGCTCATCGGGCTCCGTCTTGGGAAGATCGATGTACAGCCCGTCATCCTTCTGCCTGAAGGCGAGCGCGCCGCATGTACCGAGCAGCCGCACCGAGCAGACCGCTCCGCGCAGATAGGGCGTTCCGCGGTACAGAACATGAATGCGCAGCGTTCCGTTCGCCGGCCAACCCAGCGCAATGGCGTAGAGGGCGCCATTGTGCGTGGTAAAGCGGATATCGGCGGGTGTGTATTGCTGCCGGTCGCTGTTCTTCGCCGAGCTGATGACCACGGTTGGTCCTTCGCCGTAAACGAACCACGGCCGCGAGCCGTAAATCGCCTGGCCATTGACCTTGAGCCACGCGCCAATCTGGAGCAGCACTTCCCGCGCCTGCTCAGGGATGGTCCCATCCGCCTTGGGCCCCACGTTCAGGAGCAGGTTGCCGTTCTTGCTCACCACATCGGCCAGCTCGTCGATCAGTGATTTGGCGCTGCGATACTCGTCATTCCTCACATATCCCCAGGAGTGAACGCTCACCGAAGTGTCCGTCTCCCAGGGCAGCAGCCGCGATTCATCCAGCTTGCCGCGCTCCATGTCGAGCACAGCAGCATTCGCCGGCATAGCCTCCTGCTTGTACGTCAGCACGACAGCCTGATGCCGCCGCGCAGCCTGGTTGTAGTAGTAAGCCGCAAAGCGCTTGAGATACGGCCGGAATGCGGGCTGGCCGATCCACCAGTCGAAGTAAAAGAAGTCCGGATGATACTTGTCCACCAGTTCCGTGGAGCGCGCCAGCCAGTCGTCGAGAAAAGCTTTGTCAGGCGGCAGCCATCGCTCCAGATGGTTCGGATCCGGCTCCCTGGTTTCGTTGTCGCCGGGCAGCGCCATCGGCTCCGCCGGCCCGTACAGCCCCGCATAGCGCGGGTCGCGCACGTCGGAGTCGGACTGCATCCCGCCGTCGTACCACCACCAGTGCTCGGCGCGGTGCGACGAAACGCCAAAGTGCAACCCGCGCATGCGCGCAGCCGCCTCGAGCTCGCCCACCACATCGCGATGCGGGCCCATCTTCACCGCATTCCAATTCGTAATGCTGGAGTCGTACATGGCAAACCCGTCGCAGTGCTCGGCCACCGGCACAACGTAGCGCGCGCCTGCCCGCACAAAGAGATCCACCCACCTGCCGGCGTTGAAGTCCTGGCCGCGAAACATGGGAATGAAGTTCTTATAGCCGAATTTCGACTGCGGCCCGTAGGTCTCCACCTCGTGTTTGAAGGCCGGCGTGCCCTGCACATACATATTGCGCGAGTACCACTCGTTTCCGAATGCCGGAACGGAGTACACACCCCAGTGAATGAAAATTCCGAACTTGGCGTCGCGAAACCATTCGGGCACGCGGTAGGCGCCCAGGGAATTCCAGTTGGCAGCGAACGGCCCGCGCATGTTTTCGCGCACGTGCTCCAGTTGCCGCTGCACGCGTTGCGCTTCAGTTGTCTGCGCGTGCAGCGCGGCGGCCGGCGCGAGCAGAAAAACCGGCGAAATGAGCAGGCTGAAGAATCGAGGGAGATGAACGCGCCACATGGCAAAGAAACTATCAGATGAGCGCTCCTGTTGCATCGTTGTCGCGCGTTGCTGTATTACCGTCAACAGGATCATGCCTGCTGCTTCGTCCGTACCGCTCGCCGTCCTTTGCGCCCTCGAACGCCACGCGCTGGCTTTCGCGCTGGCTCTCTGCTGCTCCGCGGCCTGGGGAATCAACAATCCATCCGCGCAATCCGCATCGCATCTGCTTGCGCCCACCGGCCTCCGCTGCGACGGCTGGAGCCATCCCCTCGCCGTCTCAGACTCGCGGCCGCAATTTCTCTGGCGGTTGAACGCCGCTTCGCCCACGCTGCACGGCGTAAACGAGACGGCGTACCAGATCGAAGTGAGCGCATCGCGCCGCGGCTTTGCTTCCGAAGAAAATCTCCTCTGGAACAGTGGCATCGTGCACAGCCCCGCGACTTATGGAATTGCATACACCGGCCCTGCGCTCGAGGCGCAACGTGCGTACGCATGGCGTGTTCGCGTATGGGATGAGCACGGCCACGTCAGCGCGTGGAGCGCCGTCGCGCACTGGAGCCAGGCCCCGGTCTGGCGCGCACAATGGATCGAAGCGCCAGACGCCAACGAAAGCACCGCGCCGATGCCGCTGTTTCGCAAGAGCTTCGCGCTTCAACGGCCTGCCGTGCGCGCCATTCTTTACGCCGCTGGCCTGGGCCAGGATGAGTTGCTCCTCAACGGCAGCAAAGTGGGCGACGATGTGCTT